>NZ_DATCRF010000551.1:0-3260 GCF_036569125.1 Chitinophaga sp.
CACTTCATCTGCAAACACCCATCCCCTGCTTCCCTTGCCGGGATGCCAGCCGGGGATCTTCGCCAAAGGATCCATGACCAGCTTCACACAGGAAACCCTGGTAACCGGAAAGGTAGCTGCTACTTCCATTGCAGCGGCCGGATCGTTCTTCTTCCCTGCTGCTGGGATGATCCTTTTCAGCAGCTTCAGGTGCTGCGCATCTGTGCCGCCCCATATTTCCAGCTTGGCGGGAGGGAAAATGTACCCGTCTATATTCCGTAAGGTGCCTACTGAAACCGACTGCAGGGGTACGGGCTGCTTAAAGAGCAGCATGGCTACCATTGGCTCCTTTACATAGCCCAGCCATTTCTGATTGCCCTGATCTGCTCCTCCCTTTTGCCCGTCGCAGAGGGTTTTGGCGCCTGCGCCGGCATAAGTACCATCAGGTTGCGTGAGTAATATCACACTGTCAGGGGTATACGAAGATCTGTAAAAATTGAACTGCACAGGGTCGCTTGCATACCAGCCCTTTTTGCAGGCAATGGCACGGATAGTAGTGTTGGCCTGCAGCAGCAGGCTATCTTTAAACAAGGGCGAGCGCACACTGTCCGGTACCGACCCATCGGTAGTATAGCGGATCTCCACCCCTTTAATGGGATGCTTCAGCAACAGCTGTGTAGTATTGCGGAAAACCGGCAGGGTATTCACCAACAGGGGCTGATTCAGTTTCAGCGGTTGTTTGCCATCATCTCTAAATCCCCGGATAATAGCCACCGCTTTAAATGCAGCGGGCAGCTGATCCAGCTCAGCGGCGGTGAGCGCGGTATTCCACAGGTACAGCTCCTTCAATGCAGGCGCCGTTTTCAGCACCTGCAGCTGCTGCAGGGTAACAGGGGTGCCTGACAGCGAAAGGCTTTCCAGGTGGGGCAGCTTTAGCAGGGCAGCCAGCGTTTGCCCCTTTATGTTAGTAAAGCTCAGGTTCAGCACCCGCAGCTCCGGAAACTGTGCTATGATGTTCAGATCTGCATCCTGCACCGGCATTTTCTGCAGGTGCATTTCTATGATCTGCTTTTTCAGCGGCAGCAGCTCTTCGATCGACTTACTGTTAAACTTATCTTTATTATAGCAGTTCACCACCAATGGCGCTGCATTCAGCGCTACCGGGTAAATAACGCGGTAATTATTGTTCAGCTTTTGCACCAGCTTTTCATCTGCCGCTGCAAACTGATAAACAGGCGCTGCTGACGGAGCAGGTTGTAACATGGCAGCAGCCAGTAAGCGGAGGCTGTCATGCACCGGCAATGCAGCTACTTTTGTTTTGAAATCAGCGCCGCCTTTGATCCAGTAATAAAGCAGGTCCGCTTCTTCCGGTGTGAGCTGTGGCTTGCCGGCAGGCGGCATATGCTTCTTCGCATCCATTGGTAAATGCAGCCGCGCTATTAACAGGCTCATCCCAGGGTTACCGGGCACAAACAGCTTCCCGCTCTTCCCTCCTTTCAGCAGCTGCGACGGCAGCTCCATTGCCAGCTCACCTTTTGCCTTAGCGCTGTTATGGCAGTTCATGCATTTCTCCTCCAGCACCGGCTTTACCAGGTGCTCATAGATCAGCGCCTGGTCAAAAGGCACCTGCGTTGCTTTTCCTGCAGGGGTTACAGGCGCCAGTACAAAGTTTTCGCCATGCGTAATATCGGCCCCGAAATGCCCGGCCACCACCAGCAACATCGCAGTAATAAGCAGCCCGACCTTTTGTACCGCGGGCCGGCTTATTCCCGGCCGCCCCAGCCAGTATAATAAAGAAGTTAGCCAGCACACACCTACGCCGCTCCATTTGTGCCATTGTAAAGTGCCGCTGCCGTTATATCCTTCCTCAGCAGATAAGAACAGGCCCATAATAACGGTAACGGCTGCACTGAGCGCACCTGCAAGTAATAAAACGTTAGCCAGGTGCTGCTTCCATGCTTCTGCTGCCGGCTCACGCAGGCGGACAAACGTTAAAATGCCGGCTACCAGGATCAGCACAATAGGGAAATGCAGCAATAAAGGATGCATTCTGCCCAGCACCTGCAGCCACGGCGGCAATACCACCCGGTTGCCGAAGATCAGTAGGAAAAGGATAAAAATGTTGCCGGCAAATAACAGGCTGCTGCCTGCGCTTTGCCATCTGGACGGCTGCTTCACTATCATTCTACTCTCCTGAGTTTATAGGTATTGTTATCAACAAATTTAATCAGGCCATCAATCCGGGGATGACCTTACCTGCCACGTCTGTGAGGCGGTAACGGCGTCCCTGGTGCTTAAAAGTTAATTTTTCATGATCCAGTCCCATCAGGTGTAAGATGGTGGCATGAAAATCATGCACATGCACCGGGTCTTTCACGATGTTATAACCGAATTCGTCTGTTTCCCCGTATACGATGCCGGGCTTTACACCACCGCCGGCCATCCAGATGGAAAAACAGCGCGGATGATGATCACGGCCATAATTATCTGCGGTCATCTTACCCTGGCAATAGTTCGTTCTTCCAAATTCCCCGCCCCATATTACCAGTGTTTCATCGAGCAGGCCGCGTTGTTTAAGATCTGTGATCAGCGCTGCGGAAGCACGGTCCACATCCTTAGCCTGGCCGGCCATTTCATTGGGCAGGTTGCCATGCTGGTCCCATCCCTGGTGATACAGCTGAATGAAGCGCACACCGCTTTCGGAAAGCTTCCTTGCCAACAGGCAGTTTGCTGCAAATGTGCCGGGCACCAGGCAGTCGGGCCCATACAGCTTGATGATATCATCTGATTCTTTGGAGAGATCGGTTAGTTCCGGCACCGCCGTTTGCATACGGTAAGCCATTTCATACTGCTGGATCTTGGTATTGATCTCAGGATCGCCGAATTCCTGGTACGACTGCGCATTCAATGCGGCCAGCTGGTCCAGCATCTGGCGGCGGTTAGCCATATCAATGCCTTCAGGATTATTCAGGTACAATACCGGGCTTTCACCGCTGCTGAACTGAACGCCCTGGTGAATACTGTCTAAAAATCCATTGGACCACAGCTTAGAGTATACGCCCTGCCCGTTCCCTTTACCTCTTGACAGCAGCACACAAAAGGCAGGCAGGTTCTTATTTTCGCTGCCAAGGCCATAGCTCATCCAGGAGCCAAAGCTGGCGCGGTTGCCCTGCTGCGCCCCTGTCTGGAAAAAGGTGAGCGCGGGATCATGATTAATGGCTTCGGTGAACATGGAACGAACAATGCAGATATCGTCCACTATCCGTGCCGTGTTCGGAAAC
>NZ_DATCRF010000552.1:0-3060 GCF_036569125.1 Chitinophaga sp.
CGGCGCCTGCACGTTACCAACGATGATGCAGGCCGCATAACCAGCGTAACGGCCCGGCACCGCGGTGCGGAACAGGTAATGATCCGTTACGGCTACAACGAAGCCGGCGACCTGGCAGCCATCACAGATGCGCTGGATCAAACCACCCATATCCAATACCGCAACCATTTAATGGTGGCCAAAACAGACCGTAACGGGCAGGGCTTTTATTGGGAATATGATCATAAGGGCCGTTGTATACATACCTGGGGCGATGATGGGATCCTGGAAGGATGGCTGGAATATTATCCCGAAAAAGGTTATAATCTTATCACCAATTCACTGGGCAAAAGCACGGCTTATTATTATACGCCTGATTTTGTAGTTACACAGATCATGGATCCATTGGGCAATTCCCGGTTCCTTGAATACACAGAAGATTTTGAGATCTACCGCGAGATAGATGAAGAAGCCAATGTAACCGGCTATAGCTATGATGAACGGGGCAACATTACCCGCGTTACCCAGCCGGATGGCAGCGCCTATACGTTTAATTATGATGAGGAGCAGCGCTTAACATTAGTGAGCGATCCGCAGGGCGCCAGCCGCACTTATATCTATCACAAAAAAGGATCTTGTAAAGGACTGCTGCATACCATCACAGAAGCCGACGGCCGCATTGCCATCTACCGTTATAACAGCCAGAACCTGCTGAGCAAAATAGAAGATGAGCAGGACAAACGATCATTGCTGGAGTACGATGCCGATCATAACCTCACTGCACTCACCCTGCCGGATGGCGGCCACTCCACCTGGACCTATGATGCCTGGGGACGCTGTATAAAATCCGGCAACCCGCTGCAGCAGGAACAGTACATCCGGTATGATGCGCTGGGCCGTGCTATAGAAATTAATTTAGCCGATGGCAACCAGGTACAGCTGCAATACAACGCATATGATGAAGTGCTGCAGGCGCGCGACAAATACCATAACGTACGTTTTGCCTACACGCCCCTGGGCAGTTTGAAAATGCGGGAAGAGAACGGCGTAAAGCTGCACTTCATATACAACCAGGAAGAACAGCTGACCGGTTTAGTGAATGAGCATGGAGAAACCTATCGTTTTACACGCAACGACCGTGGCGATATTATCCGGGAAACCGGCTTTGATGGCCTGGAACGCAATTATGAAAGAGATGCTGCCGGCAAAGTGGTTAAAGTACAACGGCCCGGCGAACGCTGGACAAATTATGAATATGACTATAACGGCCGCCTGACCCGTGCAGAGTATAGCGATGGCAGCTGGGAAACCTATAGCTACAACCGCAGCGGACATCTCATAGAAGCCATGAATGAGCACAGCACTGTGAAATTCCAGCGCGATATAATGGGCCGCATAACGCAGGAGTGGCAGAATGGATATACCGTAAACAGCACTTACAACCACAACGGACGGCGTAATAAACTTCAAAGTAGCCTGGGTGCGCTCATACAATTACAACGCAATGCCGCCGGTGATGTAACCGGTATGCTTGCACAGGCGGCCGGTGAGCAAAGCCCCTGGACCACGCATATTGAACGTAATCTTTTAGGCCTTGAAATAGAACGAACTTTACCCGGCGGCATTAAAAGCAGCTGGACCTATGACCGGTCCGGTATGCCCGAAAGTCATACCGTAAGCAGCGAGCAACGTGCTTTCCGCCGCCGGCACTACCGCTGGGATCCCAACCAGCGGCTGAAACAGATCATTAATGGTATCAATAACACACATGTTACTTTTGGTCATGATGATCTTGAAAACCTGGCATGGGCCCGGTATGAAGACGGCACTTATGATTACCGCCTGCCTGACAAAACCGGTAACTTATATAAAACACCTGAACGCAAGGACCGCAAATATGGACCTGGCGGTAAGCTGCAGGAAACCAATGATGCCCGTTTTATTTATGACGAGGAAGGTAACCTTGTTAAAAAAATAGTTACCGCTGCACCCGTAGGCAGCGCTACCTGGGAATACGAGTGGTATGGCAATGGCATGCTGAAAAAGGTAGTCCGCCCCGATGGTAAGCCGGTTGAGTTGCGCTACGATCCTTTAGGCCGCCGTATAGAAAAACAGTTCAACGGAACGATCACCCGTTTTATATGGGATGGCAATGTGCCATTGCATGAATGGAACTATGCCAACACTGACCGCCCTGTTACTACGATAGATGAACTGGGTAATGTAGCATTGAACCATCCTGAGCCGGTACCTGCTGAAACCCTGGCTACCTGGGTGTTTGAAGACGGCACCTTTGCGCCGGCTGCTAAGATTATTAACGGAAAGCAGTATTCTATTATTAACGATCATCTGGGTACCCCATGTGAGGCTTATGATGCTGCCGGTGAAAAAGTATGGGCCTGCGAATTGGATATTTATGGCCAGGTGCGTAAGTTAGCGGGTGAGCGGGAGCTGGTGCCCTTCAGATACCAGGGGCAGTATGAGGATGTGGAGACAGGATTGTATTATAACAGGTTCAGGTATTACAGCCCGGATGAGGGAGGGTATATTAGCCAGGATCCGATAAGGCTGGATGGGGGGAGCCGGTTGTATGGTTATGTGAAGGATACAAATGTGCTTGTAGATATCATGGGCCTTAATGGCGGAACCGGTTTGGAGTGGGTTGATCCGAACACACTTAATTTCTCCCAGGGCTATGTAACAGAACCGGTAGCTGAATATGAAGAAGCTATGAGAGCCGGCCAGTGGGAATGGGAAAGAAGTCCATTAGAGGTTGCAGAAGTTAATGGTCAGCGGGTAAGCCTTGATAATAGAAGGTTGGTAGCCGCGCAAAGAGCAGGTGTGGAAAGTGTACCGATAAAGCTTGTTAATTTAGATGATGCTAGACCAGGCGGTGGCACCTACGGCAGCAACCTGAAGAAAAAACTAAATTCAAGACCTAAGCATAGAAAGGACCTGCCGAAAATTGCATTGCCTGCAGAAGGCAGAAAGGAACGGCCTCAGATTGTAGCTGCGAAATGTGATTAATAAACAATAAAAATACGCGTATAAATATGTCCCAGCAGATTGTTCAGGAACATT
>NZ_DATCRF010000553.1:0-3554 GCF_036569125.1 Chitinophaga sp.
ACCATTTTTACGAAAAGCTGCTGCTGCTGAAAGACCGTATGAACACTAATACGGCCAAAGAAATGGCAGAAGAGCGGCACCGTTTTATGGAGCAGTTCCTGGAACAGTTTTACCGGGAATGGGATGTGGATGTAGCGTAGCGGCAGTAGATAGCTATTAGCCGTTAGCTATTAGCTGTTAGCAGTCATGGCGGCTGCTGAGCAATTTATTTGGGTAACAAATAATGCAGTAACTTCTTTTTGTTATATGCTTAACATTAATAGCTTAATAACAGCTTCATAACTTAAGTAAACTATTCCCCTGACTGCCAACAGCTAACTGCTAACAGCCAATAGCTATTATTTCGCCGCTTTCTCAAAGAACAGCGCTTTCAGCTCACCGGCATCCTCCGGTTTCATTTTGCCGCTTAAGATCAGGCGCAGCTGTCTTCTCCGGAGTGCGCCATCATATAATTTCTTCTCTTCTTCAGTATCAGGGATAATGGCCGGTACCGGGCGGGACTTGCCATTGGGGTCCAGGGCTACAAAGGTCATAAACGCCTCATTGGATTTATAGCGGTACTGCTGCACAGGATCCTCGCCCCATACCCGCATATGTACTTCCATAGAGGTGGTAAAGGCGCGGCTTACCCGGGCCTCAATATGCACCACATTGCCTAGCTTGATAGGTGTTTCAAAAGAAATGTTATCCACAGAGGCCGTTACCACCGGCGCGCTGCAGTGTTTCATACAGGCAAGTGCCGCGGCAATATCCATCCAGTACATGAGGCGGCCGCCCATTAAATTGCCAAAAGTATTGGTATCGTTCGGTAATACCAGCTCCGTCATCCTGATCACTGAATCCTGGGCATGTTTGGGCGTAATAGTCATATGTTTATTAGTTGGTCCAGAGTCCATGGTCGATGGTCCATGGCCTTTACTCGTTTGATCTACAGAACGTTGCAGGCAATCGGCTATGGACCATGGACTATGGACTTTCAAACCGCAAACTTAGCAAAATTCCAGGGGCTAATCCACACATTCTGGATAATTAATACAGGTAATCGGATGGAGGTTGAGGGTTCATAAAAATTTTGTGTTAACTTTGCCTGACCTTCGGAAGTAATTCTACTTGACAGGTACAGATTACACCAAACAAAGTCCGGCGCTTCCTCCTAGGTCAGGGAATCTTTTCAGAATTTAGTTTTTATGGCAAAATATATCTTCGTTACGGGAGGTGTTACTTCCTCATTGGGAAAAGGAATTATAGCCGCCTCGTTGGCTAAACTATTGCAGGCACGCGGCTTTAGAGTGACTATTCAGAAATTTGATCCGTACATCAACGTGGATCCCGGGACCTTAAACCCTTATGAGCACGGGGAATGCTATGTAACCGAAGATGGCGCCGAAACCGACCTGGACCTGGGGCACTACGAGCGTTTCCTGAACACACCTACTTCCCAGGCCAACAATGTTACCACCGGCCGTATTTATCAGACTGTTATTAATAAAGAAAGGGAAGGCGCCTACCTGGGTAAAACCGTGCAGGTGATCCCCCACATCACAGATGAGATCAAACGCCGTATCCTGCTCCTGGGCAAGGATGGTAAATATGATATAGTGATCACGGAGCTGGGCGGTACTGTCGGCGATATTGAATCCCTGCCGTATGTAGAGGCGGTACGTCAGCTGCAGTGGGAGCTGGGCGAAGAAGATTGCCTGGTTATCCACCTCACCCTGATCCCTTACCTGCGTGCAGCTAAGGAATTGAAAACCAAGCCCACCCAGCACTCCGTAAGGCTGCTGAGCGAGAATGGCGTGCACCCGGATATTATTGTATGCCGTACGGAAGAGCCTATGTACCGCGATCTTAAGAAGAAGATAGCCCTGTTCTGTAACGTGCAGGTAGATGCGGTAATAGAAGCCAACGATGTAGGCACCATTTACGAAGTACCGCTGGAAATGATGCGGGAAAAGCTGGACGTGATCTGCCTTAAAAAGCTGAACCTGCCGGTTGAAAAAGAACCTGAGCTGATCAAATGGCGCGAGTTCCTGGATAAGCTGAAATACCCTAAAACCAAGGTAACCATTGGTTTGATCGGTAAGTACGTAGAGCTGCAGGATGCCTATAAATCCATCCTGGAATCGTTTATACATGCCGGCTCGGTAAATGAATGTAAAGTAGTGGTGCAGAACCTGCACTCTGAACATATTACACCTGATAATGTGGGCGATAAGCTCCGCAACCTGGACGGCCTGCTGGTAGCACCCGGTTTTGGCCACCGTGGCATAGAAGGTAAGATCACGGCCATCCAGTATGCCCGTGAGAACAACCTGCCTTTCTTTGGTATTTGTTTAGGCATGCAGATGGCCGTGGTAGAATATGCCCGTAATGTGCTGCACTGGACTGATGCCCACTCCACCGAAATGAACCCTGAAACCGCCCATCCGGTAATTGGTTTAATGGAGGAACAGAAGAAAATAACCGCCAAAGGCGGCACCATGCGCCTGGGCGCTTATGCCTGCCAGCTGAAGCCCGGCTCCCGTGCAGCCCAGATCTATGGCAGCACACTTATCAGCGAAAGGCACCGCCACCGCTACGAGTTTAACAGTGAGTTCCAGGAAGATTTTGTGAAAGCAGGCCTGGTAACCTCCGGCCACAACCCGGAAAGCACCCTGGTAGAGATGATTGAGCTGCCGGACCACCCGTTCTTTGTAGGCTGCCAGTTCCACCCCGAGCTGAAAAGCACCGTAGAAAGCCCGGCGCCCCTGTTCGTACACTTTATAGCCGCTGCCAAACAGTATGCAGAAGGTAAGAACGGCAAGCTCAAAGGCGCCGAC
The DNA here is from genome assembly GCF_036569125.1 of Chitinophaga sp. Taxonomy (GTDB): domain Bacteria; phylum Bacteroidota; class Bacteroidia; order Chitinophagales; family Chitinophagaceae; genus Chitinophaga. The sequence continues at coordinate 2,820 of NZ_DATCRF010000553.1, forward strand.
GAAAAGAAGATCGTGCATCACCCGTAAATAAAAAATGTGCAGATATGCAAATGTGCAGATGTGCAGATGATAATCAATGGATTATCATTTGCATATCTGCCTTTTTAATTTGGGCCCTCTCTATCATTGTCATATTTGTATATTTTTATCTCTTCCACCATCTGCACATTTGCATATCTGCACATTTGCACATTTTTCACGTACCTTTGCTGCCTAAATTTTAATTGCACTTCGATGGACAGAAACTCGGTCATTGGATTTATACTGCTAGGAGTTTTACTGGTAGGCTACATCGTTTTTAACCAAAAACAACAAACCACCGCCCTCAGGGAAAAAGCCCGGCAGGATTCCATTGCGAACCTGAACAAGCCCAAAACCTTTACAGATACCAGCAGCCAGGCAAGCGGCAAACCCGATTCTGCGCAGCTGGCCGGCGAATATGGCGTTTTTGCCAACGCTGCTACTGGTACTGAGCAAAATACAGTGCTGGAGAATAAGGTGGTAAAGATCTCCTTTACCAATAAAGGCGGCCAGCCGGAATCTGTACAGTTAAAAGACTTTAAAAATGCTGCCGGTGGCCCGCTTATGCTGGTACAGGGCTCTTTTAACCGCTTATCCCTGCAGCTGCCGGTAAACAATCATACCTTAAATACAGCCGACCTGTATTTTACCGGCGGTCAGGTGCAAAGAGAGGCAGACGGTACGCAAACCCTGCGTTACCGCCTTTCCGTAACC
>NZ_DATCRF010000554.1:0-11141 GCF_036569125.1 Chitinophaga sp.
CCTTCATTTTCTTTGTTAGCATCTTTGCTGGTAATGGCATGTGTGTAAGCATAGTTGGCAGATATGGAAAAGCGGTTGGAGAGGCGGCCAATTACATCTACCTCCGCACCGGTGCTGGTGGCCTGACCTATCTGCCTTCTGAAGCCGGGATGTTCCAGGTCGCTGGTAAGCAGGTTGTTTTTAATAATGCGGTAAGCAGCTACACTGGTAATGAGCCTGCGCTGGAACCACTCCCTTTTGGCGCCTGCCTCTATGCTGTTGCCCCGCATAGGCTTAAAGTTATTGCCTGCAAAGTCCACACCCGACTGTGGTATAAAGGACTGATCGTACAACACATATACTGATGTATTATCGCCTAGTAAGCGCGTAATGCCCAGGCGGGGTGAGAAGGCCGTTTCATCCCGCTGCGGTTGTTTGCCATTGGTGGTAACCGGCGTGTTCAATGTAAAACGGCCGCCGTAATTCACGATCCAGCTGGTATGAATACGGGTACTGTTATAGGCAAAAGCGGAGGTCCAGTTATTTTCACGCACGATCAGTGAAGGTTTACCCAGCATGCGCACACTGTCTGTATTTAAGCCGTACTGCGGGTGCGTTCTGTCAAAAGTGAAAGCATATTTCCCATAAGCATTAAAAAAATTATCCTTGCTGTAGTTGTAATCGAGTCCTGCCACCAGGTTATGTTGTATAGCCCGGCCGGTTTTAAACTGGCCGTTCACGTATACCTGCGCTGCGGCTACCCGGCCGGTAATGCTGTTATTAACCGGTAAGCGCCGTGTAATATTGGTGCTGTCAAAATTCACCAGTGAATAATTGTCGGAGATCAGGTACCAGACGGTGGTGGGAGTAACGGTATATTTTGATTGTACCGATAAGCGCCAGTGGTCATTAAAGCGGTGGTTAAAAGCCAGGCGTACGCTCTGCGATTGTGTGCTGGATCGCGGCAAATTCGGATCGCCCGCATAGTTGTTGCCAATGCGGTCCTTGAGTATATCCGCTTCTGTACCTATTTTGGTAATGCTGCTGCCGCCGTCGGATGTGGTGCGGATGAGATCATATTCCGCAAGGATAACAGTACGGGGGCTGAAGTTATACTGTATAACAGGCGCCGCTACGTATTTCTTTGTTTTAATGAAATCCTGGAAGCTGTTCTGCTGCTGGTATACTGCATTCAGGCGGTATGAAAAGCCACGTTCCTGCACGGCGCTTCCGGCATCGGCTGCTATCCGCCATAAGCCAAAGCTGCCACCCGCAGCTTCTACCTGTCTTACTTTTTGCTGCCGGGGTGTTTTGGTAGTAATATTCATACTGCCACCCGGCTCACCGGACGACAGCAGGAAACCTGCCGGGCCTTTTATAAAATCCACCCGTTCTATGATCGCTGCATCATCTGTAATAGCGCCCATGGTGCTGCGCTGTGGCATGCCATTTACAAACTGGTCTGCGGCAAAACCTCTCATGAATGCTGCTGCGGATGCATCAAACACAGAGCTGTTATACCCGATCTTTACGCCGCTGGCATTGCGTATAATGTCTTTCATTTCCAAACCACCCTGCTCACGGATCAGCTCATTGGTTACACTTACCAGGCTTTGTGGTATTTCCAGCAGGCGGCCTTCCAGGCGCAGCACCGGCGCCATGCTGTCTGCCTTCAGCATTTTCTTCTTTTCCAGCACTACAATTTCCTGCAGGCGTTGTTTGCGCAGGCTGTCTGTATTATGCTGGGCATAGCTGCTAACAACTGCGAAGCACAAGCTGATAAATATGAGTAACGTTCTTTTCATTGATGTGATATATTAACTGATTGATTTAATGATCATGCCGTACATGCCTTTTCCATAACACCGCTATACCGGCCAGCAGCCAGCCTGCAGTTAATAACAGCAGGTAGGCGGTACCTTTCCACCAGCGTGTAGCGCTGTTTGCATCATACACCGGTTTATAGGCAGGCAGGTTTTTGTAATCTGCCGCGGTAAACTTCCGGCCGTTAAAATGCAGGCGGTAAAAGAATTGTTTCCATTGTTCCCGGAAAACATTGGCCTGCCGGTTAAAAAAGGCATAATCCGTAATATCTGTACGGGCAATACTGTTCAGCAATGTTTGCGTGTATACGGCCGGGTTATAGTAATAAGAAGCTGTTACTGCCTGCATATCCCGGCGCCTGGCGGTTTCCTGGCCGGCCATTACCCGCTGCATACGTTTGGCCACCAGCTCAAAATAAGCCATCAAACGGCGGGAGCTGGCAGCGCTGGTATCATAAGCCTGTTGATTGTAGTATTGTGGATGCGCCGCATAAAAGCTGTCCAGCAATTGTTTTTGCGGTAGCTCCCAGGTATCCCATTCAATTTCCCTTTGCCGGGAGGCATAGGTAGCCGTATCATCTGCCCCGGCTGCAGCAGGCATGCTTAGCCGGAACAAAGCAGGTATTACTACCAGTAACAGCAGCCAGGTGCATAACAGGATGACCAGGTTTGCAGCAGCCGTGGTATTCCAGGAAAGTATAAACCATATTATGGCCATCCACAGGGCTGTGTAAGCCGCGCATACGCCCATCCAGGCCAGGCATGCCTGCCAGGGAACCTGCGCACCGCCGGATAAGCAGATGCCGGTTATAGTGATCAGCAGCACAGCTATTAATAAAATAAGATAGCGTAGCAATAAGCGCAGCAATAAGGTGCCGGTAATGCTGCCTTTTTGTATAACCAGTAAGGCCAGTGTACCCTGTTCTTTTTCCTGCGCCAGCAGGTTATAGCTTAAGCAGATAGCAGCCAGCGGCAGCAGGTAGATCAGCAGGAAGGCGCCGTCAAAATTGCCGGAAAGCAAATATTCCGGGTTATTGATCTTCTCTTCCGCCGGTACAAAACTTTGTTTAATGGTTACCGGGAAATAATAAGTGGCCATATCGCTCATGCCAATAGCCAGCAGGGAGAGGGGCGCAGGCGGATGAAAGACCGTGCGGTGCAGCCGGTAATCCACCACAGCAGGGTGGCTGGCCATAATATAATCCGTTTTGCCCTGTGCTGTGCTGGTATCCGCATCCAGCTGTTTATACAGTTTAATATACTGCTGATGATAATCCTGCTGTATACTATCCAGCGCAGCCTTATGCATTACCATTACAGACCGGCCATAGTATAAGGCTACAGCGGCTGCCAGTATGAAAATAGCTGCCAGTGCAGGTAAGAGCGAACCCCGGGTAAGGCTGCGCAGCTCAAACTGCAGGATGCGCGCTGCCACTGATATGGATCTATTGAGCTTGTGCATAGCGGGCAACCCGGTTTAAGAGTAAAACACTTCCCGGCAGCCATAACAGCAGGGATAATAACAGTAAGCGCTGACTATACAGCACATTGGCTGTGGTGAGCGGCTGGTAGCGGAAAGCCGGCAGAGTGCTGTAAAAGCGTGGATCAACTTTCCAGGTAGCATCGTCCGTTTTGCTGCCGCCATAGGCCAGCTCATTATTCAGGCAGCGTATAAAAGTATTGCGGTATTGCCGGGCAGCTTTATCAAAGTGCCATTGATGGTCATAATCCGTACCACATAAGGCCATAGAAATGCTGCGTATGGCCAGGTATGGGTTAAGGCAGGCCGCATAACGGGTAATATTGTTTTGCAGGCGTATAATGCTATCCGTTTTTGCGGCATAGGTATCGTACACCATTTGCGCATAATCTTCATTGGCCTGCATTAAGATGGCCGTTAAATTAACCGGCAGCTGTTCAACGCTGGTAACATGGTATTTTTTAAGCACTTCCTGTGTTAGCTGTGCCTGCCTGCTTTCCCGGGGTGCATTGCCATCGATCCCCATTTTAATGGCCTTTTCAATTTTTTCCTGTACGGCATACCGGGAGGGTAAGGGGTACAGGGCCTGCCCGATAACCGGTGTTAAGCGGGGCATCAGCACATTCCATAACAGCCATATGCCCAGCACAATGATGAGCGACTGCCGTGCATTTTTTGCGATTGCAGACACCAGGATGCCTACTAAAACAAAGATGCTGCTGTAAACGGCATAACAAATAATGAGCAGCAGCATACGCAAAAGATCAGTACCGGTAACCGGCCGGCCCGCTATTATAAACAGTGCGGGCAGGTATACCAGCAACCCCAGTAGCAGCATGCTGTTTACAATAAGCAGGTTAAAGGCGGCTTTACTGTTTAACAATACAGCCGGGCCCGCGCCCTGTAATAACAGCAGCCGCAGCGTGCCGGATGTTTTTTCCTGCGTATAGCTGTTAAAACAGCTGAACAGGATGAACAGGGGAAAAAAGAGCTGCAGCACACCTGCCATGGTTAGCTCCCCGAAACGCAGGTAGCTATCGGCAGGGCGCAGGCCGGGCATGGCCATACTGTGCTGCGCATGGGCCTCTACCCGCATCGTGTAGCCGGTAAGGTTATCCAGCCCTTTGTCAAAGCTGCTTAATAGGGTAACAGGCTTAAAAATGTAAGTGCCAAAATGGGCAGCGCTATGCGGATCGCCTACCTGCAGCTGCTCCCATTGTTGCCGGAAATGTGTGTTTGCAGCAGCACGTTCTTCCTGCAGGCGGTTATACCGTCCGCAAACTCCCGCAAAGGCAATACCCAGCATTACCAGCAATGCGATGACAGCTGCCGGCAGGGTATGGTTGCGCAGTACCTGCTGCCATTCTTTAGTGGCTAATATTATAAACATGGTCGTTAAATAACAGGGCGTGTGAATCAGCGGGTGGCGCTCATATGTTCCATATACATACTTTCCAGTGTGTAATGATCAATGGTGGAGGCTTCCATAATGGTAAGCAGCCGCCCTTCCTTCATAATGCCAATGCGGGTGGCCACTTCCCTGGCCCGGTACAGATCATGGGTGGCCATTAATACTGCGCGGCCCTCATCACTGAATTGCCGCAGCAGTGCGGAAAACTCGTTGCTGGCCCTGGGGTCCAGGCCGGAGGTGGGCTCATCCAGCAGCAGGGCTTTGGCATTTTTGGCAGTGGCAATTGCTATCCCTACTTTCTGCCGCATACCTTTGGAATAGGTTTGTACCCGCCGGTGTATGGCAGCTTCCTGCAAACCTGCATGCAGCAGCAGCTGTATATACTGATGTTTCGTGTATTCATTACCGGTAAGCGCGTTAAAGAACTGCAGGTTCTCCAGCCCGCTCAGGTATGGGTACAACATCACCGTTTCAGGGATATAGGCAATATGCCGGCGGGCTTGCTGCCGGTGGGCTTTTACATCTATCCCGTTTACCAGCGCAGTACCGCTGTCAGGGTCTAAAAATCCCAGGAAACAATTGATGGTAGTGGTTTTACCGGCGCCATTAGGCCCCAGAAGACAAAAGATCTCACCTTTACCTACAGACAGGTTCAACGCGTGCAGCGCTGTATGCCGGCCAAATTGTTTGGTCAGCGCAATAGCTTGCAACATAACTTACAGGAATACAGTCAATGAAAAATAAGGAGCAGCAATAAGGGAAGAATATTATAACAGGGCAGGGGGGCCTCTGTTAGCCTGTGCATGCTGCAGGCCTGCATGGGGGGCGGAAGGATGGAAGGTGTTGGTAACAGGATAGTAACAAAGCGAGGGTAATATGATATGTACCGCCGGCAGGGCTGCATCTTTTGCCAGGTGATAATCACAAATGGCGCAGGAATGGCTGGCCTTAACCAGGTGCTCCGGCAGCTGCGCGGTTCTATGATGTTTTACCGGCGTATAGTCGTGCCGGTGAAAAACCTGCACACCCTGTATATACAGCAGCATGGCCATTAATAAAAAGGCCGCTGCTTTACGAATAAGGATATGCCGGAGGAACTGCATGCGACAAATATAGATAAAATTGTAACAACGTTGCAAAAAATAATCAGCAAATAATTGTCCTGACCAAATATTTCTTCACAACTGTTAAGCAGATAATATTAAGATACTAGAGCAGGTCTTCTTCTTTAATGAGATTGTTCTTCAGCGCAAATACCACTACGCCGGCGGTGTTCTTCACATTCATTTTTTCCAGGATACGGGTGCGGTGCCCTTCCACCGTGCGTTTGCTCAGGAAGATCTTTTCACCGATCTGCTGGGCGGTGAATTGCAGGCATATCAGTTTAATGATCTCTTTTTCGCGGTCTGTGAAGGAGATCTTTTCTTTATTGCGTTGCGGGTCAAACCGGCTCTTTACGATCATGGTGGCCAGCTTGGCGGAAGTTTGTTTGCAGTAGAAGATATTATCTGCATACACCTGTGTAATGGCTTCCAGTATTTCCTGTTTATCTGCATTTTTAAGCAGGTATCCTTTGGCGCCGGCTTCCAGCATTTCCACGATCAGGTCTTCCTCATCGAACATAGAAAGGGCAATGATCTTCAGCGAGGGATCTTTTTGCAGCAGCAAACGGGTAGCGGTTACCCCATCCATACGGGGCATTTTGAGATCGGTCAGTACAATATCCGCCTGCATATTTTCCAGCATGTCCACCAGCTCCCGGCCATCAGATGCCTGGCCTACCAGCTGAATATCGGGCTGCCTGGAAAGCATCAGTGCCAGTCCGTCCCTGAAGATCTCATGATCGTCTGCTATTAATAATCTGATTTGTTGAGCCATTGTTTCAGGAGTGATAATGATCGCCGTACAAGCGTTGCGTGCCCCACGAGCCCCAACTGAAAATTGCGAACTGCAATATTGGGGTGGATAAGTGCCTCTTTTGAGGAGGTAAATATACAAATTTCCGGCAGTTTTTGTTCAGACGGTGAGGAAGGTGGAAGGGAACTATATTCAGGCAGGTATTTTTATCAGGTAGTTGGTGCCTTGTCCCGGTGCGGAATCAATGGCCAGGGAGCCATGCATAATGTCGGTCCTTATTTCCAGGCTTTTCATGCCCAGGCCTGTGGAGTTGGCCTTCGCTTTTTTTACATCAAAGCCGGCGCCGTCTTCGCGGATCAGTAATAGCAGCAGGTCTTCTTCTTTGTTCAGGGATATTTGCAGCTGTTTGGCCTGTGCGTGTTTGAGGGTGTTCTGTATAATTTCCTGGATAATGCGGAAGATGTGAATGGCCTTTTCCGGCTGTATCTGTATATCGCCGCTGGTGCGCAGCTCAATGTGCAGGGGCTGTTTTTCGCTGATCTGCTGGATAAATTCGCGCAGCGCTTCGGTAAGCCCTTTCCGTTCCAGCGCATTGGGCAGCAGGTTATGGGATATTTGCCGCAGGTTGGTGATGGTTTCGTCAATATACTTGCTGGATCGGGCTATGATCTGTTTATCCTCATCGGTACGTACATCCAGGCTGTTAATGAAAAGCTTTACGGTCGACAGCAGGGGACCGGCGCTGTCGTGCAGGTCTGTGGCAATACGTTTGCGTTCGTTTTCCAGTATGGTGATCTCCGCGGTGATCCGTTCTCTTTGTAATTTAATATAACGGCGATGGTACAGGATAATAGATACTACAAAAAAAACGATGATAATTGCAATGAGCAAAGAAACAAATATGGTGGTATAAAAGATCTTATCTCCCATTGTTGAAAAATTGATACTTTCTCCTTCATTTACTCAAAGTGCCGGTTAAAATAAAGATCGTTCTTTTTTACGGGGATTAAAAACACGGCCACTCCATACAGCAAATTTACAAAAGCGTTCATATACCCGAACATACTGATGATCTTCGTAGCTACGCTTACCACATTATCCTTCCCCAGCACATAATAGGATGCTTCATAAATGATCTGGTAAATAAAATAAATGATAAAGCCCAGGCAGATCAGGAATTTGGCGTTCTTAAACAGCTGTTTATTATCCTGTACGATCATATAATTGATCTCATTGATGCTAAGCAATACGATCACAAAGGAATAAGCGCCTTTAAAAAAGGGGCTGTAGGTTTCTATCTTAAAGAACACCAGGTTCTCCGTGATCCAGATAATAATGAACGCAGCCATCAGGAAAAAGAACAGCTTTTGCTTTCGCTGCAGGAAGCCCCAGGAGCGGAACAGGAATAGCAGGATCAGGCATTCAATTAATGCGTACAGGTTTACCGTGATCGCATTATTGGCATGCAGGAAGTTAATACAGATAAAGCTGATGACCTCTGAGGTAAAGGCCATCAGTAACAAAAGAATAAAGGGGTGGTAGCTGGTATTGATCTTATAAAAGCGTACCACCCCAATAATCAACGGGATAGCCACTGTTTCGCTTAACAGGAAACTGGCAATATGGTCAGGGATCATTGAAAAAGGTTGGGTAGATTATCTGGTTAGCTTGCTGGCTGCACAGGGTGGGGGATCACAACGCTGGCCGTTTTCCATGGCCTGCGCACCATTGTCCTGCGCCTGGGCAGTGGAAATACCGGGTATAAAACCAACGGCTTTCTCGTCCCTGCTGTTCTTACCGTCCAGCAGTTTTACAATGATATCTTCGCCTTTAGAATTAACCGGTACCATTACCAGCTTCACTTCCCCATTTTTACCACGGCCATAATAAATGCGGATGCCCTGTGCATCTTTCTGGTTTAATAATACGGCAAAGGCGTCGCGGTTAAAGGTTTCGGCAGTGGGTATCTGCAGGAACGAATCAAGTTTAACGCTTTTTATAAGCCGGTCCCGGGTATTCCGGAAATCTCTGGTGAGGTTAGCGGCTTCGTCTATGGGAATGGTGTGGATCGATGCCTTTTGAGAATCAAAAGGGATGGGGCCCTGGGGCTGTTGGCATGCATTTAACAAAACAATTGCCACCAGGGCGGCAATGTAAGTAAAGCGGTTTTTTTTCATGAGTATTGAGGTTTTTTTGGTGAACTGAGCTGCAAAATAGCCGATATGCCCTACAAACCCCTTCGTAGAATTGCCTGAAAAAACAAGTATAAATACGCAATCTTTTCAGGTGTTACTTCGCTTGCCCCCCTGGCCGGCCGGTAGTAAATTTGTACTGTTAAAGCGATTGTACTTTTCTCTGCATATAGCGTTTGACCCCAAAACGTAAGGGCAGCACCCGATAACGGCTGTCAGCACCTTGTTTGTTAACCTTTCCTCTTTTTCTTTACGCCTGGTAAGATAAGGCATTTTTCCCGGATGGCTCATATAGGTATTTGCGGGGTGTTGTTGTAGATGGTGGTGGGATCCTTCTGGTTTGCCGATGGGAGTGGAAGACCCTTTGAGGCAGTTCCTGGCCATCATGCTAAAACATTCAATATACCATAGATCTTTGAGGCAATTTCTTGGCAATCGGGCTAACAACATTCAATAGGGCCGTAAGCCCCCTGAAGGCGATCTCTCTGGCCACCAAGCTAACATCCAATATGCCCTAAACCATTTGGAGGCAATCCCTGGCAATATTCATCATAGGAAACCTTTGAGGTCCTCCTTCCCCCTAATAAAATTTATTTTGCGCTTTCCGATCTTTTCATACCTTTGCATTAACCAAATGGTTAAACTGAATAGTTTATGTCTCAGGAAAGGAACACGGAGGAACAGATCATAGCAGCAGCTAAAAAGATATTTTCAACAAAAGGACTGGCAGGCGCGCGTATGCAGGATATTGCAGATGAAGCGGGCATTAACAAGGCCATGCTGCATTATTACTACCGCAGCAAGGAAAAACTGTTTGAAATAGTCTTCACAGAAGCCCTGGATAAGCTATTGGACCGTTTGAGCAATGTTATCAACGCTAATATGCCGCTTCAGGATAAGATCCGGGCTATCATTAAGAATTATATTGAAGGGCTAATAGAAAATCCGCAGCTTCCTTTATTTGTACTGAATGAGCTGCAGCAACAGCCGGAGCTGCTGGTAAAGCAATTTAAAACCAAACCTAACTTCCCGAACATCCAGCAGTTCCTGATGGAAATAGCCGTGGCAGGGGAAAAAGGCATCATTAAAAAGGTAAGCCCCCTGCAATTAATGCTGAATATTTTGTCGATGTGCGTATTCCCATTTGCAGCAAAACCTTTGCTGAAGGGCGTTACAGGGATAGATGAAGTACAGTTTAAACTGCTGATAGAAGAAAGAAAACAGTTCGTGGCGGATTTTGTTTTGGCGGCTATCACACCGTAGTTTTTTTTGCTTTTGAATTAACCAAATAGTTAAATAAAATAGTTAACAATGAAGTATATCGTTTGGGTGTGGCTGTTAGCTACCACACAGCTGTATGCGCAGGACAGCACCTTGCTTACCCTGGAACAATGCCAGCAGCTGGCCCGTGAGCATTACCCTTTGCTGCGCCAGAAGCAGGTGCTGGACAGCATTTTAAAACTGCAGGTAAAAAATACCAATACCGCTTACCTGCCACAGGCTGAGCTGAACGGACAGGCTACCTACCAAAGCGCCGTTACAGAATTTCCGTTTAAAGTACCGGGGGTAAGCATACCGGAATTTTCCAAAGACCAGTACCGGGCTACCATTGATGTAAAGCAGCTGCTGTACGATGGCGGCGCCACCCGTCAGCAGCGGGAGCTGCAAACCATCCAGCAACAAACAGAGCAGCAGAAAGTGGAAGTGGAGCTGTACAAAGTAAAACAACAGATAACACAGGCCTATTTCAATGCCTTGCTGGCAGCGGAATACATACAGGCTGCCCGCTTAACGCAGCAGGACCTGCAACAGCGGATAGACCGGTTAAACGCCGGGGTGCAGAACGGTACGGTGCTGCCCTCGAATGTAGATCTGTTAAAGGCAGAACAGCTGAGGGCAAACCAGCAGGAGATCTCTGCCGACGCCTCCCGCAGCGCTAACCTGGCCGTGATACAGCTGCTTACCGGGTATGAAGCAACCGGGCCGGTAAAACTGTCACTGCCCGCAGCAGCCCGGGTAACTACCACGGATACACTTAACCGGCCGGAGCTGCAGCTATACCAGCTGCAATCTGCCGCCCTCAACCAGCAGGCCAGGCTCACCGCCACCAAACCCTTGCCCCGTATAAGCGGCTTTGTGCAGGGCGGTTACGGCCGGCCGGGTTTAAATATGCTGAAAAATGATTTTACTCCCTTTTACCTGGGCGGCATCCGCCTGAACTGGACGCTCTGGAACTGGCGCTATAACCGCACGGAACAAAATATTCTGCGCCTGCAGCAGCAGAACATTAACCAGCAAACAGAAACGTTCACGCTTAACACCCGGGTGCAGCTGGCGCAGCAGCAAACGGAAATAGGCCGCCTGCAGCAAACGCTGGAAAAAGATAACGACATCCTGAC
>NZ_DATCRF010000555.1:0-3649 GCF_036569125.1 Chitinophaga sp.
GCCCTGCAGCTGGTTTACCTTGCTTTGTGTTTGCTGCTGCACCACACCTGCGGTGCGGCGGTAACCGGCAATATATTCACGGATGGTTTTACGTGCGTCGCTGATCTGCGCATCCACATTCTGCAGGATCACGCTGCTGGGCTGCAGCGTTAAGGAGAGTCTTTTATGTTCCTTCAGCATTTCCTCATAACGGCTTATGAGGGCCGTGAGCGTTTGATCCACATTGCCTACCGGTGCAAAAGGATAATCGCCGGAGGGGTTGCTTACATAATTTTCAACCTGGTCAAATACGGAGAGCTGCAGGTTAGCTTCATTCAGCTTCAGATCGGCTTCCTTTACCTGTTCCAGCGCCAGCTTGGCGCCTTCATCAATATCCGTGATGCCCCTTTGCACCTTAAACTGCTCCTCCTGTTTTTCCAGCAGGCCCAGCTCCTCTTTCAATGAATCTATGCGGCCATTGAGGAAGTTGATGGTCTTATAGGATACGCGGTTCTTATCGTCCAGCGTATAATCGTTATAGTTATCCAGCAGCGCATTCAGGAAATCCGCTGTTCTTTCCGGCACCGGGTCTTTATAAGTGACCAGCACAATGGTGGCATCCCTGTTCACCAATGCGGTGCTGATATCTTCCGCGATGTCATAGGCCAGCTCTATCACAGAATCAACCCGTATGCGGTAGGTGCCGGTGAGGTTTGCTGCAGTTGCTGCGGGGCCGTAGCTGATGGCAAAGCGGTCTTTGAGCACCGTAAAAGGCTCCCCGGGCAGCACCTTCAGCTGTACACTGGAATCATGGTCCGGCATGCTGGCTTTTATTTTCAGCTGCCCGTTCTCAGGCGTTACATCAAATTTATAATAGCCCACCTTTGCGCTATCACTCAGTACCCGGATGATGAGGGGCGTATTATGATACAGCTCCTCATTCCGTACCGTACCTTTTGCATAGTAACGGATATTAAAATGGTTCTTGCTGATAGTTGTTTCCAGCAGGATGGGTGATTTAAGCACCTCCATTTCATTTTCAATATTCTTACCACTGTTAAAGAGCGATAATGATTTTAAGATATCCGCTTCTTCCCCGCCTGTTTTCTTTTCATCTTTCAGGTACAGCTTAGCGGCCGACATATACACCGGCTTTTTGTATTTCAGATAGATGAAGGCGCCGCCCACTGCCAGCAGCAGCACCATCAGGTATAACGGCCAGTGAAAGATTATTTTCCGGAACAGATCGTTCAGATCAATAACGGCAGGCTTGTTATGTGTGTTCTTTTCATTCATAAGGTGGCATCATTTACTGAGAATAACGATGGTGGTGACCAATGAAATAGTGGCGAGAATAGCCGGTAAAAGCTGCAGGAGCTTAGACTGGGGAAACAGCTTGCCGGGGCCGGGCTTTACATAGATCACATCATTATTCACCAGGTAGTAATAAGGTGAGGAAAGTGTTTTACTATCATTCAGATTAATGGAAGTATAATTTTTAACGCCATTCACTTCCCGTATGATCATGATATCATCTCTTTTGGCAGTAACATTCAGATCGCCGGCCATGCTCAGCGCGTCCAGCACGGAGGCCCGCTCAGCGCCTATCCTGAAGGAGCCGGGACGGGCCACATCGCCCAGCACCGATACCTGGAAGTTAACCAGCCGGGTAGATACATAGGCGTTCTTAATTGTTTTTTCAAGCTCCTGCGCTACCTGGTCATTAATAGCGGCAGTGGTTTTACCCTGTACATTCAGCTTGCCAACCATGGGTAAGCTGATATTGCCGGCGCTATCTACCAGGTATCCCTGTTCCATACCATTGCCGGAAATGCCGGGCGTGCTTACCTGGTTAGGGTTCAGCAGCATGGATACTTCTTTATCATACGTAGTAATGGTGATCTGTAAAACATCGCCGGGCTGTATGCGTATCTGCGGCAGGCGGCTTGCTGCATCGGTTCCCGTGGCGGCGGCAATGTCGTTAAAATAGGTAAGCTTCCTGTTGGTGCTGCAGGCGGACAATATTACAATACATAATATAGCCAGTGCCATGTTCAGTTGTAATCTCATAGATTGATCTATCAAATGCTGTTAAAGTTGGTGTTATTAGCTTATGATCGCTGGTTCTGCTATGCTAATGGGTTGTTTTGCCTTTCTGAAAAGCCGGCTCCTCAGTTTTTCCTGAACAGGATATTCAAAACCATAGTGTGCGGCAACGCTTAAGGGCAACAGTATGGTAAAAAATAACAGTATGGTGTATGGAGATTGGTAAACGGTACGGCTGATGCCATAGTGGTCCGTGATGAGCACAAAAGTTATTTGCAGGGGAAAGTGCAGTAAGTACATGGCGTAGCTGCTATTGCCCAGCCATGACCATCTTTTACCGGACGACCTGCTATTGGTACCCCATAACACCAGGGTTAATACTATAAGGGGGGCTATGACGCTGCGGAAAAAAACCCGGCCTGCTATTACTGCTGCAGAAACGTAAAATGCTTCATCACGGCCGGGAGCAACCTGTTGCAACAGGCGTATCACTGTTTGTGAAAGGGAAGAAAAATTACCAGACAGCACTAATCCTGTAAATAATAATATAGTAATGGTGGCTATCCAGGGCAGCAACTCCCGGATCCTGTTCTCATCCACAATCCACTTATAGGCATAATACACCAGCGCACCCTCGAAGAAAGAAAAGATACCTTTGCCCAGCAGATCGTAAAAACAATATACCAGCAAACCGGCCGGCACCATCAATGCCAGTGCCCATAGCCTGCGCTGCAAATACAAACGGCAGGTGATAAAAAAGAGGATATAGAGGAATACCTCTACTGATGCAGACCAGGAAGGGCCGTTAAAGGAAGGACCTTTTTCCAGGCCCCAGTTCTGAATAAATAAAAGGTTCAGGAAAAAATGGTATACATCATTATACTGGATAATAAAGTAATGCCCTGCATTACGCAGCATGAGGTATTGCAGCAATGCTACCAGCAGCAGGCTTGCAAAATGAATGGGATACAGGCGGGTCATGCGGTACCACATGAACTTGCCAAACCCTATCTTACCACTGCTAACCCTTTCCGCATACAGCCAGAAGAATATAAACCCTGATAACAGGAAGAAAAGATCCACCACCACCATTGGATGGTCATAAACCAGGGATAGCCACCGGTACCCGGGTAAAGCTGCCGGATCATATCCATTCTCTGTATATACATCATTCGTATAATAAAAGAATTGCCAATGGGCAAATATTACTATAAAGGCTGAAACAGCTCTGATAGTGTCCAGTGTGTAAAGATATGCAGGCTGCGTTTTCCCGGGGTGCAGGCTTAGCGTTTTCATCATATTGGATCTGCGAAACCGTATTTAGGGCGTTCGTTCAACAGCATCCAATTTAGATATAATAACAAAGTGATAACAAAACTGCAGCAGGAATGAATAAAATGGATAAGGCAGTTTAAAATAAATAAAAAGACCTCCGGAAGTGAAAAGTAAAAAAGTAAAAATTAAAAAGTAAAAAGTAAAAAGTAAAAATGGAGCGGATGGATAGTTGGCGGTTGGCAGTTAGCTGTTAGCGGTTAGCTGTTAGCGGTTAGCTGTTAGCGGTTGGCTGTTGAACGCGGATGGCGGTTAGCAGTTAGCGGTTGGCGGTTAGCAGTTAGCGGTTGGC
>NZ_DATCRF010000556.1:0-9902 GCF_036569125.1 Chitinophaga sp.
AGCAGGTGCTGACACCAGAGTATAACAAAAAAGCCTGCAATCAGATTGCAGGCTTTTTGTTTCGTACCACGTACGGGAATCGAACCCGTGATTCCTCCGTGAAAGGGAGGCGTCTTAACCCCTTGACCAACGCGGCATTCCGTTTAAGGGATGGCAAAAGTAAGTAAAAGATAGTAAAAAGCAAATTTTTACCCGCATTTTTCCACGGCGCCGGTGAAGAGAATGCAGGTGACGGCTTAAAAATATTTATTTTTATGGTATTATGCCACGTAGTCTCGAATTCGATCAGCATGAGAAATTGGTAAAAGCCCGCGATACCTTTTGGGAAAAAGGATACCATGCCACCTCCATTACGGACCTGGGGCGGTCAATGGACCTGAACCCCGGAAGCATTTACAACACTTACGGCAGCAAGCACCAGCTGTTTGTACAATGCCTTTGTAATTATATTGAATGCACCTTTTCACATTATCAGCGCATAGCGGCTAATGAGCAGTCGCCCATGGCAGCCATTACACATATTATAGATAAGGTGGCGGATAAAATGGTGACAGATCACCATGCCTGCATGATCGGCAAATCATCCTTTGAGCTTTGTGAGGCCGATAAAGAAGTGCGCACGCTGCTGAAAGATAATAACGATGCGCTGGTGAGCCTTTTCCGGCAGCTGCTTACCAAAGCGCAGGAGGCGGGGGAAATTACCCCGGATAAAGATCCGGCTACCCTGGCACAATTATTAGTGGCTAGTTTTAGTGGCCTGGGACAGCATTATGTGCTGTACCAGGATAAAGCACAGCTGCACACACTGGCTATGCAGCTCATTCATTTAATAAAGGCATAAACGAAAAAAGCCATGAAAGATCTGAAAGTACTGACCCAGGTAGCTGATTTCCATAATACGTTCAAAGTGCCCATAGAAGCCAAACCCGTTATACCATCTGCCCAAAGATGCGCATTAAGGATCCGGCTTTTTGAAGAGGAGCTGCAGGAGCTAAGGGATGCCATTGCCAATAACGACATTGTAGAGGTGGCCGATGCCCTTTGCGACCTGCAATATGTGCTTACCGGCACTGCCCTGGAATTTGGCCTGGGCGAAAAATTCTGCGAGCTGTTTGATGAAGTGCACCGCTCCAACATGAGCAAAGCCTGCAAAACAGCAGAAGAAGCTGCCAAAACCATAGCGCATTACCGGGCTAACTTAAATACAGAAGCCTACCATAAAGAAATAGACGGCATGTACGTGATCTACCGTGCGGGGGATGATAAAACCCTGAAGTCGGTGAATTACTCCGCACCGGCACTGAAACCCATCCTGGGCGGGAAAGAAGCATAGCAGGCCGCCCTCCAATCCCGGAACATTAACAACGCTCACCACACTGGAATAAAGGTTGTAATATTAAAAGATAAATTTGTCCTTTATTATGAATGATCCTAACTTAGCCTAACAGATCTAAGAATTATCTTCATAAATAAGACAATTATGTTGAAGAGGGAAAGGAGCTGGCTAACCATAGCGCTCGTCAACCTGGCCGTGGTGGCGCTGTTAGGGCTATTGCTCAGAAGCAAAATACTCTTTCCGATACCTGCTGTTAATTTCGGGAACCTATTGCATGCACATTCTCATTTTGCATTTACGGGGTGGATAAGCCTTTGCCTGTTAACATTAATGACCTACCGGTTACTTCCGGAAAAGTACAGCAGTCGCCCGCGGTACAAATGGCTTCTGAGCGGTATTCTGCTAAGCGCAGTTGGAATGCTGTTCAGCTTTCCCTTCCAGGGATATGCGTTCGTTTCAATATTCTTTTCCACGCTGTCCATATTAGTATCCTATGCTTTTAGCTGGTTTTTTATTAAAGATCTTTTAAAGGCCCAACCCCGTAAACCTGTAATTATATTAGCTGTTTCGTCATTGGTGGCAATGGTGCTTTCATCAGTAGGGCCGTTTACGCTGGCCTATATGATGGCATCGCATTCCGTGAATAGCCTGTTGTACAGAGATGCCATCTATACTTACCTGCACCTGCAGTACAACGGGTTCTTTACGCTGGGTGTTTTTACGTTGTTCGTTCATCATTTGGGCCATTCTTCCGCGAAGGTTCCGGAACGCAGCCTGAACCGTTTTGTAATAACGCTGTCTGTTTCGGTATTACCTACCCTGGCCCTTTCGTACCTGTGGCATTTTCCAAATGCGGTGATACGCGCCGTTGCAGTGGCAGGCTGCGCTTGCCTGGTGGTTACACTGGTTAGCTTTATAGCAATGATGCGGTCTGCAAAAGAAGCGCTTAGAACAGTAAGTCCGTTTGCGAAAAAAATAGGTGCATTGTCAATGATCGCATTTGCCCTTAAGACTGCGGTGCAGATCTTTATTGTTTTTCCCGCAATAGGGGAGATGGTATTCAGTAACAGGCCTGTTATTATAGGTTATCTGCACCTGGTAATGCTGGGATTTGTTACCCTCTATCTTTTTGCTTACCTGCTGCACAGCGGTTATTTTAAAACAAGCAGGGGCCTGTCCGTACCCGGGATCATCATCTTCACCGGCGCGGTGATCGCTAATGAGATCATATTGGCCATGCAGGCATTTTCAACTCTCTTCATGTTAAACAGCATCCTGTACCTGTGGCTGTTATGGGCCGCAGCTATTGGTTTATTCATGGGCGCTTTGGTGATAGCTGCGGCAGCTGTTATGCGTTTGAGGACCCGCTCAGATATCCTTCTTCTTAAATACCCTGGCAGCTATTATCAAAGGAAGAACCGTCCAGCATAACATGCAGATAATGGTATAAATGCTTCCGGTAGCAGAGCCCATGAATTTCTTGAACAAAGCGCCTGAGTAACCCATCATTACTGCCACATCTAATTGCAGCAGCACCAATACCCGGGCCAGGTCAACAGGGTTTAGGGATATAAGCCCTAATAGCGGTTTATCAACCGGGTAATCGCTGAATGAATAAATGAAGGAGAGCAGCAGCCCGTCAAACAGCAGGGTGAAGAATAGTGCGGTAATGATCGCTGCGCCAATACCTTTTGTTTTGTCTTTAAACAATACAAAGATCAGCAGGGCCAGTGCAGAGAAGATCAGTGTTAAGAACAAGCCGCTTACCAGGAGTGTAAGGGTAGCTGCGGTGTAATAAAGTATACAAACCGGAATGCCAACCCCTGCCAGGTAAGCAATGCTTAATGCAATAGCAATGCCGGCGTATTCCGCCAGCAGCATGGTCTTTCTTCTGATGGGCTGGGCCAGCAACAGTTCCGTGAACTCTACGGAATTAAAGAAATAAATGGTGGAAAAGAGAATGCTGATAATAGGTACAAATAATAACGTAATGTTTAACAGGCTCAAAAGACCTTTGGAAGCATTGTCACCCATGCCGGATACGCTGATGGTTATGCCCGCCAGTATCAGCGCATAAACAATAATTGTTTTATTCTTCAGCAGATCGGACAGCACATATTTAATAATTGTTTTCATGTTGTAAGCATTCTTTCGGGTGATTCTTTTGCATGATCGCAGCAATGATCTTATTCAGCTTTTCCTGGCCGGTTATCTTTTTCAGCTCTTCCACTGTTTTGTATAGGAGCAGCTTTCCATCCTGCAGGTATACAATATGGCTGGTAATATCATCCAGGTCGCTGAGCACATGTGAGGTGATCAGGATCAGCTTTCCATTGGCACGCTCTTTTATAATCTTATCTTTCAGCAGCTCGCTGGCTACAGGATCCAGTCCCGCGGTGGGCTCATCCAGGATAAAGATCTCCGGGGAAAAAAGAAAGGCCAGGCAGGCGCTCACCTTCTGGCGTGTACCGCCGGAGAGGCTTCGCATGGTTTTATGCTGAAGGGCAGGTATATCAAATCCTTCGATCAGCTCTTCATCATAATGCTTACAATCTTTCCGGATCTCTTTAAGCATCTTAATAACCTGGCGGATGGTCATGTTTTCAGGGTAACGTCCTATCTGCGGCATGTAACCTATCTGTGAGCGGTAATCCCACTGATCCTTTACTTCAGCTCCGTTGATGCGGATGGTTCCTTGTCCGGGGATCACTAATCCGAGGATGGATTTTATCAGCGTAGTTTTTCCTGAACCATTGGGGCCTAATAACGAAATGGTTTGCCCCCGCTCAAAATGCAGGCTGATATTATCCAAAGCCTTAAACTTTCTGAAGGTTTTGGTAAGCTGCGTTATTTCGATCATAACTTCAATTTTTTCATCAATGGCTGATCATCTTTCAGCATATCCGGAATAATGCTGGGCATTACTTTTTCCACCTGCTCCATAATATTGGTAAGAAGGCTGTGGTACAGGATCATTGCCGGCGGTATCTTTTCTGTTATTACTGAATACACGCTTACCGGGTAGTAGCATACATCCCCTACGTTGTTTTTGTCCAGGTCATAACCGTCATATTTGTCCCAGTAATTATGGCTGAATACATTTAGCATCATGGTTCCATTGGTGGTTACATCAAAGGAATTGCCAATGAAATTGTTCTCAATAAAATTGCTTCCGCTGCAGCTGGCCTGTACCCGCACACCCCATCCGTTCTCACTGAAAAGGTTATGCCGTACATCCACACGCGTGGTGCTTTCCATGTGGATGCCCACCGTGTTTTTTGTAAAGCGGTTATGTTCAATTTTACTGTCGGTGATCTCTTTCAATAAAAGGCCGTAAGAGGCATCCCCCCAGTTATGGTTAAAGGCATTGTTATACATGATCACGCCTTTGGAGTACATTACCGCAACGCCTGCGCCATTGTCCATAAAGGTGTTCTGTGTATAGCGGTCATTGTGTGAGAACATGAAGTGCAGGCCATAGCGTGCATTTTCAAAAGAGGTGTTGTCAGCAATATAGGAATGGGTAACAAACTCAAAATAAATACCGTCCCGGTGCCCGGATATGGAATTGCCCTTTATTCCCAGTCCCTCGCATTTCCAGGCATGAATGCCATTGCCGCCATTTATTTCACCCTTGGTATCTGAATGGATGGTATTGTTAACAATATAACAGCGGCTGGCATTTTGCAGGTAAATGCCATAGGTATTATTAATGAAGCGGTTGTTCCGGATGGTAATGTATTTTGCATTGATGATCTTAATGCCGGCCATATCTATCAGCGATCCTTTTCCTATATGCTGGATCTGCAGGCCCTGTACGACTACTGAATCGGCAGCGATAATAAAAACCTGGTATTTGTTTTCTCCGTCTATCACCGGCAATCCCTGGCCGGTGATGGTTAGCTTTTTATTCACCAGGATATCATGCTCTTTATAAAAGCCCTGTTGCAATAACAGCGTGTCACCGCCCTGTGCATGTTCTATGGCCTGGTGAATACTGTTGGCGGCAGGATGTACTTTTATAATAGTTGCAAAGCTCCCGGCAGCAGCATACAGCAGGAATGTGTGTAATAACAGCATTTGTTTCATGGGCTTATTCATTGGTTCCCAGGTCTTCCAGTTTTAACAGATCGCTCTGCAGGCTGTCTTTAAAGGGGGCGGCCTCCTTAGCGGATGCAAAAGCTGCCAGGTTCCCGTTCATAGGGCTTTTGAAGATCCCGCTATGCAGGTATACCGCCTGGTGTGCATCCAGGAAATTATTATCCGGTTTGCTATAGTCGCTTACAAATAATATCATCCCTATGCTGTTAAAATTTTCTTCTTCGGTATATTTTAACAGGCATGCCAGGTCATCGAATTTGTAGGCCTTACCTTTTTCTGTTACAATTTCTGCGGCAAAACGCTTATCTATTATGGTCATTTTGCAATGTGCGCATGCATCATGGCCGTAGTCAATGGGCTCAAATTCCGGTTTGCAGGCAAAGAGTCCAAGCATAAATACCAGTAGTACCTGTTTCATGTTACTTTTTTTTCCATTCATAGATCGTTATTGAAACCAGTAGAACGCCTGTTCCTATATAAAACCAGCCGCCAACGTCGGGCTGTGACAGCACTTCAAAGTTTAGCAGCTTCTTATACCCGAATAAAGGAGGCTGGTATGACATGCCGGGAACCTGGATAGGGGCGTGAGGATCGAGGTGGTGCCCATAATTATACTCCCACATGTAGAAGTCATAAAATGAAAAGGCAGCAATGCAAATAAATACAGCCGTCCAGATGTAATAATATAGTTTTCGTTTAAGTATTAATACTACGATGCCCAGCAAGATAAACAGCAGCATGGCAATAGGCAGGTAAATAAATTCCGAAAAATCTTCTTTATTGATCTCGTTCATGCCTATATAGTGGTTCAATCCATTGATGATGGGTACATCGCCTTTTATGTCGTTCAGCCAGATCTGCATGGATAGCCCGCCCGGGTATTGCGGCGCCCGCAGGTCGATCCGCCACATCGGAAATAACCACAGTGTTCCCAGGAACAGCATAGCCATCACAATACTTATTCTTCCCGGTTTAGTCAGTTTCTTCATAATGAACAGATAAAAAAGGTACTGCTGTTCATGGCAGTACCTTTTGTGCTTGATCTTATTTTTGTGCGCTTGTATCCGCTACCACGCCGGTGCCGAATTTCAGGGGAGTGTTGCTCCCTTTGGGAGATACTCTCAGGTAGCCTGACATTTCCTGGTGCAGGGCAGAACAAAAGTCCGTGCAGTAAAATGGATAGATGCCCTGCTTTTGCGGAGTGAATTTCAGGGTAACGGTTTCACCCGGCATTATCAGCAGCTCTGCATTCGGATTATTCTTAATGGCAAAACCATGCGGAATATCCCAGTCCTGTTCCAGGTTGGTAACATGGAAGTAAACATCATCACCTACTGATACCCCTTCAATATTATCGGGCACCAGGTGTGAGCGGATGGCGGTCATGTATACATCCACCCGGTTTCCTTTGCGTACTACATTGGCCTTCTTTTCACCCATTGTTACAAACTCATTTCCATTCTTGTTAATGTCGTAGAACTTCACCTGCTTGCCTTGTATCAGTCCTGCCGGACAAGCCTGTGCATAGTGCGGCTCGCCGATAGTGGGAAAGTCAAGCAGCAGCTGCATTTTATCGCCGGAGATATCATAAAGCTGTGCAGATTGCGCCAGTTCCGGACCAGTAGGCAAGAACCGGTCTTTGGTTATTTTGTTGTATGCCACCAGGTATTTGCCTCCCGGCTTTTTAGTATCCCCGCCGGGGATCATCAGGTGCCCAACAGAATAGTAGGTGGGCGCGCGGTCCAGCACCTTCAGATCTTTTAAGCTCCATTTCACTACTTCTGAAGAAAGGAACATGGAGGTATAGGCATTTCCTTTACCATCAAATTCTGTGTGCAAAGGGCCCAGGCCGGGCTTTTGCACCTCGCCGTATAAAGCGGCTTCGTATTTTATGATGGGTATGCCCTGGAAATCTCCTTCAAATTGTTTGTCGCCAATGGCCTTGATCATTTTGCTGAATGAAAAAACAGGGATCAATGCTGCCAGCTTTCCGCTGCCTACAATGTATTCCCCGGTAGGGTCCAGGTCGCAGCCATGCGGGGATTTGGGGCAGGGGATCATGTAGATCATATCCGGGCAGTCTTTCGGATCCAGCAGCAATACTTCGTGCTCAATAACGGAAGTGGCTAATTGTTTTCCTTCATCAAAAGTATTGTGCGCATATTCTGCGGGTACTTTTTTGCCCTTGCCTGCTTTGGCATATTCTTCTGCTTTTTTCCAGTTAACGGCAATAATATAGTCTTTGTCTTTTTGGGATGCGTTCACCTCCAGCAGCGTGTAGGCCTGCTCGGTGTTGTAGCTGGAAAAGAAGAACCAGTCATGTGAGGGCCCTTTACCGGCATGGCTCAGGTCCAGGTTCATGCCCGGCAGTACCATCTGAAAAGCAAGGGACATATTACCGGAGGTCTTATCCACACTAATAAAGGAGGCGGTGCTGTGAAAGTTTTGTTTGAATGAGCTGATGGGTACATCCTCTGTACCCAATGGCACGGAAAAGCGGGTGCCTGCCACCACATATTCTGTATTCTCCGTAATGAAAGGGGAGGAGTGATTGCCGGCGCTGTTGGGCATTTGCAGGATCTCTACCGTTTTAAAGGTGCTCAGGTCTATCCTGGCCACACGGGGTGTATTGTTGGCATTGGCGAAGAGCCAGCGCCCGTCCTGCTCCCCGTTTGTTTGCGATAGCTCCAGGTGGTGCTGATCATCCCAGGGGATCTGGCCATTGGTAGTATTCAGCATGGCTTTTGTTTCTTCGCTGTAGCCATAGCCATTCTCAGGGAATACGGAAAACACGGGGATCAGCTTCAGCAGGCGGCCCGAAGGCAAACCGTAAACCGATACCTGCCCGTTAAAGCCGCCGGATACAAAATTGTAATACTCATCGTATTTGCCGGGGGCTACGTATACTTTTGAATTGGCATCTCCCTGCACGGCAGATGCGGTGTTCTTCATTTTGCAGCTTTGCATGGAAGCCATCGCAGCTGCAAAGCAAAGGGGAAGGAATATCTTTTTCATAAATATAGATAAAGGTGTGGTGATTAATTTTTGCCATCATTTTCCCGCATGTATTCGAGCACATGGCGGGCTTCATCATCCGTAAGGTGCTGGTTGGGCATGCGTACCATACATTGTTCAAGCATGGCCTGGGCAGCAGGGTCTTTGTCGATCATCTCATCTGTATTGGTCACAAAATTCATGATCCATTCAGGCTTTCTTCTGTCTGTAACATCTTTCCATCCGGGGCCTACCAGCTTTTCATTGGTAAGCTTATGACAGGCTGCGCATTTTACATCGTATACGGTTTTGCCGCCGGCCACCATGGCTTTGTCAAGCGGGTGGGTAAGCTTTACTTCGGTGAACTTGCCTTTCCCTTTGGAATCATCTGCAGCGGCCTGGCCGGCGGCCTTATCTTCCTGCGCTACCATGCTGGAATCACCTGTGGCGCCGGCGGCAGCATCATTGGAAGAGGGTTGCGAACCGGATCCGCAGCTGTAAATAAGAAGACTTGCTATAGCTATGGACGCTAAAAGAGGTACTTGCTTCATAACTGATTTTTTAGGTTTTACTTCTTTTAATAATTATTGAAGAACACAGATCATGACAAACGATAGAACATTCCCCCGAACGAATTACAAAGCTATCTTCAATTAATAAGGGGTCTGTTGTTTACGGTCAACAACAGTGCTGATCCTGGTCATTACCCGGCATGATGAAGATCAGCTGCCGGGCTGGCAGCGGCGCAAAGCAGCTGCACGTCGTTTACCAGACCGCTGATATGTGAGGGGTTTACATCGTTAAAGTCAGATATATCCAGCTGTTTGTTACGTAAGCTTGCTATCCACTTTCCAATCCTTACTTTAAGTTTATCTGCAAGGGATAGCTGATCATATATTATCTTTCCCGGGAAAAAATAATACCTGCAATTATCTTCAAAGCATGCCGGTACATTCTGCTGTACGTAGCTTCGCAGCTTATCCCGTTTATCTTTTTTAGTAGCGGTTACAAGAAAAATGAACAATCTCTTTTTCTGCAGCTGGGCGGCATGCTGCTTTAACCATTTCCGCATCAGCAATTTGCCTATGTAGATGCTGCTGCCAAGGATCAGGAAGCCGGCATCTGCTATTATTTCCGGTGTTGCCTGCTCCTGTGGTATAGCCGGTATCTGTAGCTCTGCGCTTAGCCATGCAGCGTACTGCCGGGTAGCTCCGTACCTGGATCTGTAAATGATGAACCCATTCATAGCTTAATATTTTATTGGATTTTTATAGTGGCATGAGTAAGTAGGATAATTAAGGACAAATTTATCCTTTTATATGATACCCTGCAAAAAAATCAATAGAGGTAACCGGGTTAACATCATTATTACACAGTACAGGCCTGGAAACAGAGGCTTGGAATAACAAGCCTGTGGCCGTCATACGTTATTGGTATCGACAATATTATTGGCGGGGAATTAGTATAGGAT
>NZ_DATCRF010000557.1:0-9571 GCF_036569125.1 Chitinophaga sp.
GTCACAGGCTATCTGGAACCAATGGTTGGGTAAGATGGACGTGAAGGGGGGAACCACCGAACAGAAAATAAAATTCTATACAGACCTCTGGCATGTATTACTGGGCCGGCACAAGATCAACGATGTGTCGGGCGATTATCCCGATCGTACCGAAGGCAAGCGGGATGGGAACTTTACTGATGCCATCTTCAAGGTCAAGACCGTACCTAAGAATGCTGATGGCAGCCTGCGCTTCAATATGTACAACTCCGATGCCTGGTGGCTTACCCAATGGAACCTGAATATACTTTGGGGGCTGGGCTGGCCGGAAGTGCAGGATGATATGTCGGCCGGTATGCTGCAGTTTGCTGATGACGGCGGCCAGTTGCCACGCGGACCTGTTGGCGGCGCAGATACTTATATCATGACCAGCTGCCCGGTAACTAACCTGATCGTAAGCACCTATATGAAAGGCCTGCTCAAAAAGGCCGATCCCGTACATGCTTACAATATCATTAAAGCTAACCATCTCCCCGGCGGGGTAATGGGCAGCAAGGATGAGCTGACATTCTATACCAAGAACGGATATTGGCCCGATAATGCCGGGATCACTATTGAAGCGGCATTCCAGGATTATGCTGCCGCACAAATGGCCTATAAGCTGAAACATATGGAGGATTATAATTTCTTTATGAAACGGTCTGCCGGATGGAAGAAATTATACGAGCCCAATCAGCAGCTGTTATTTCCAAAAAATAAGGAAGGGAAATTTATACATACCAATGCATTAAGCGGCGAAGGCTGGATAGAGGCCAATGCATGGCAGGCCACCTGGGGCGTATCGCATGATATAAGCGGCCTGGCAAAGCTGATGGGCGGCTATCCTGCACTTTGTGAAAAACTGAATTTTGCTTTTGAAAAAGCGGCGGCAAGCGATTTTGCTACGGAGTACGGTCAGGGCTATATTAGCTATGGTAACCAACCCGCTTTGTCGGATGCGCATGTATTTAACTATGCCGGCATGCCCTGGTTAACGCAATACTGGGTACGTAAGGTAAAAGACGCTGCTTATGGCGGCACCACACCTGACCTTGGATATGGCGGGCAGGATGAGGACCAGGGGCAGATGGGCGCCTTAAGCGCTTTAATGGCAATTGGCTTGTTTAATTTACAGGGAACTGTGAACGTAACGCCGGTTTATGATATTACAAGTCCTGTGTTTGACCAGGTGACCATCAACCTTGACCCGCATTATTATAAAGGGAAGCAATTTGTAATTAAAACTCATAACAATAGTGAAAATAATATTTATATCCAGAAGGTATTGTTGAATGGGAAGCCTTTGAATAATTTCTGGTTCCCGCATGAGGATTTTGCGGGAGGCGGCGTACTGGAGATCTGGCTGGGGCCTAAGCCTAATAAGCAGTGGGGCATCAACTATCCTCCCCACTCTTAATCAGTTCCACATCAAACTGCAGTTTAATATCCTCGCCCACCACCAGGCTGCCTACTTCTGTTAAAAGGTTCCAGGTAAGGCCATAATCCTTACGGTTGATGTTACCATTTACTTCAAACCCTGCCCGTACATCGCCAAAGCGGCCCTTGCCTGTGCCGCCGTATTCAAGGGCCAGCTGCACTGGTTGGGTGGTGTTGCGGATGGTAAGATCACCTAACAGTGTATCGCCTTTTATAACGCCGGTGAATTTCATGAGTGGAAAATGTTCGGTGTCCAGGAAGTCCGGCGTTCTTAAATGTTTATCCCTTTCCGGATTGTTGGTATCAATGCTGCCTGTTTCAATTTCAAAGGTTACTTTGGCATCCTCAAAATTTTCATTGTAAGATACTACCTGCCCTTTAAAGGTTCTGAACACACCGGCTACATTTGAAAGCGCCAGGTGCCGTACCTTAAAACGTACTTCGGAGTGGTTCATGTCTACTATCCAGTTACTTACTTGCATTTGCTTGTTGATTTTATGCATGCAAAGCTATAGCGGGCCTGCTGCAAAAAAATGAAACAAGGTGATGATCTGCTGCCTGAAATATGAAACCAGTTTCATTTACTTTTCAGCGATCCGCTTACGGATCCTGCTCAGGAACTGCGGGGTAATGCCCAGGTAGGAAGCGATATGCTTCTGTGCCACAAAGCGTTCAATGGTTGGATAAGTGTCCACAAATTTCTGGTACCGCTCTTCGGAGCTAGTGGTATAGCTTTCCATAAAACGGAGCTGCTGCCGGATCAATGCATTCTGGAAATGCATGCGGAAATAGCGTTCCATGGCCGGGAACTTTTCCAGGAGCTGCTGATGGGCTATGCGTGGCAGCAGCAGCACTTCGCCATTACCCAGCCCGCGTGTGGAATATTTAGTGGTAGCATGATTGCTGATGGAGTAAATATCACCGGCCCACCAGCCGGCGGCTGCAAACTGCATTACATGCTCGTTGGCATCATCATCTGTAAAGTAGGTCATTACATGGCCGCTGTTTACAAATACCATGTAGCGGGCGGGTTCGCCGGCGTGTATAAGCACTTCTCCCTGTTTGAAAGGGCGTTGTATGAGGATGGAGCTGAGGAAGTCGAGCTCTGTTGCGTTTGGGGTAATGTATCCGGATATGTGGGTGGTTAGTAAGGATAAGTCCATTCTATATGTTTATGTGTGCCACACGTCAAAGGCGTGGCACACGTTTCGGCCCGTTAGCTCAAAGCTACATTTTCAACGGTATATTTTTTCACTACTGACTGCTGCCGTAAACCATCTGCCAGCTGTTGACTGAAGGGTGAGGCAATGATGATCTGCAGCACGCTTTCCTGGTCAGTGATCTCATTTTTCACTGCCGTCATATTATCTACCCGGGTAAGCACTTCTTCGGTAAGCAGCTTTTCTTCTGTGAGCTTACTGAACAGGATCTGGGTAATGGTATCATATAGATACAGGCCTGCTATGTGTGCGACATTCTTTTTGCCCGAGAAGGTGTTGAGCGAAGTGTCCAGGCATATACAGGCATTCATGGCAAGGGTGCTTTCCAGGCCGGGGTATTCATCGCCATCCGGTACAATGGGCTCCAGCTGCTCCCTGAGCTGGCCGGCCCGCTGCATGTTTTCGGGCGTATAGGCGGCCAGGTTACTCCATACAAAATCGCCCATTTTCCGGATCAGCTGGTAGTTCCCGAAATTGAACTTATCTACCACCGGCCGGTACAGGTCAATGATCTTTTCCGTGCAGTAGATGCAGAAAAGCGCCTGCTGCTGCGCCGACAGGTCGGCGGTAGCATTAATAAGGTCGTTCTTTAATTCATTATAGATCATGCTGAAAGTTAATTAATCGCATTCAATTTTAACACCTTTATCAATCAGCTGCTGCAGGCAGTTATGTTCATCGGCACCGCAGGGGGCCCGTTTCCAGGTGCCTACTGCTTTCAGGTCGTCCACTTCCTTGAGCAGCACTTCTTCCGCATGCAGGTTCTTACCATCTACCATTACGGTGGAGCTGTTTAACGGCGTTACGCCCAGCTCAATGGCCTTAGCCCGCTGCCCTGCATCCAAACCATTACTGGATGCCGCAAACAGGTTGCCGTTTGCATCCTGACCCACTGCTACGGTACGCAGCTTTTGCGAGAAGAAGTGATCACCGGAATCGGCGATATCTTTGGCCAGGCCGGTGAGGAAGCCTATGAGGCCAAAGGGATCCATCCAGGATAGCGGATCCTGCACATAACCATACAGGGTTAAGGTGTTGCTGTAGAGCTTTATAGGATCCTGGGAAATATAGCCGCCTCTTTCAGGATCGTAATACCTGAAGCGGTTGTAGTGCAGGCCGGTTTCTTCATCTTCATACTGGCCGGGGTACCGGAAAGGTATAAATTCCTGTGAGCCGGTTGATGTTTGCGGCTTGCCGTAAATAGTAAGCCGGCATTCCCATACTTTTTCACCGGCTTCGTCATAGGCTGCTGCCGGCGTGCCCAGGTGATCCCGGACAATGGAGTATTGCCGGCCATTTTGAATTTTAGCTACCGGCGCCAGGTTCTTTTCTTCAAATACCCAGGTGACAAGGGATTCCGCTGGAACAGGTTCGGGATGATCCTGCTGCAGATCGCCCAGCTCATTGATGGTAACCACGGGCCTTTCGGCTGACTTATATTTCCATTCATGCAGCGGCACATTGCCATCCCATACAAAGCGGGTTAGCTGGCCATGAAATTCCTTTTCAATACGGCGGCCAAAGGGATCATAACGGAAGCTTACCTTTTTACCATCGGGGCGGGTTACCTGCTTTAACAGGCCATTGCCGTACCATTCATATTCCCACACCTCATTGAGGCCGGAAGGGTTGCGGGTGATCTTCCTTACCAGGTTGCCTTCCTCATCATAATGATAGCGGCTGTTTTCCGTTTCCTGCAATTTGCCACCCGCGCCGTAATGCCGGTCTTTACGATCCGTGCTGTTATAGATATTACCTGCTTTATCCGCTGTGCGATGATCTTCCTTGCCATTTTCATACTGCGCCCATACCAGGTTGCCAACATCATCGTGCCGGTATTGGGTAGTACCATGGGTAAGCCCGTTAATGATCTGTTTCAGGTGCTGATCCGGGCCCCAGCGGTAATGCAGGCGCAGTGTGTCGTGATCTGCTATCTTCACCGTATGGCTTTCCGGCAGGCTTGCTTTCCCGTAATTCCAAATACTTTGTACCTGCCCGGGAAATGTATACGCTGTTTCCAGGCCCAG
This sequence comes from Chitinophaga sp., assembly GCF_036569125.1. Taxonomy (GTDB): domain Bacteria; phylum Bacteroidota; class Bacteroidia; order Chitinophagales; family Chitinophagaceae; genus Chitinophaga. Next base: position 4,703 of record NZ_DATCRF010000557.1, read on the forward strand.
CTGGTTATGATGTATGTTTAAGGTCCACGGTGTATTTGTCTGTATGCCGGTTAGGCTGCCATTATCATCCCGCTCAAATTGCAGCAGCGCGCCTAATGTGCTTTGTACCTGTTTACGGCGGCCATTGAGATCGTATGTGCCGGATACTTTGTAGCCGTTCTGCTCTTCTTCCGTTACGCGGCCCATGATGTCCCGCTGCAGCTTAACGGTGCTGTGCTCATTGGCGGCTTCTATTACCTGGCCGCTGCGGTTGTAGCTGAAGGTTTCCCAGGTGCCATCACTATGTTCTGTGCGGGTAAGGTTTCCGTTGTAGTCATATTCATGGATGGTCCAGCGGTTGCCGGGCCGCAGTATTTTGGTGATCCTGCCGGCAGCATCCCGTTCATACTGGCGGGTAGCGCCGTCAAAGCCTGTTTCCCGGATAATATCGCCGCGCTGGTTCCTGGTGAAACGGTAGGTTTCTCCATGCTCATTCACTACGCCGGTGAGCAGCTCATCCTTATCGTACATGAAATGTACTTTGGTTCCGTTCTCTTCCCGGATCTTGATATTACCCAATGGTGTGTAGGTGAATTTTACATGCTGGTTACGGTCTGTAGCTTCCAGTATTTTCCCGTAAGCATTATAGCGGAAAGTAACCTGGTTGCCATCTGCCAGCTCCATGGCCGTGATACGGCCCAGCGCATCATAGTGCAGGTACTGCTGTTCATGCAATGGATTTTCCGTGCGGGTGCATTTACCCCAGGCATCATACTCCCATAAGGTGCGGTTGCCATCCGGCAGGGTAAATGCGGCCAGGTTATGATCCTGGTCGTACTCCAACAGGGTTTGCTGCCCGCGTTCATTCTCTATTTTCTTCAGCAGGTTGTGCTCATTATAGCGGAAGATCTGGATGCTGCCATCTGCTTCTGTGAGGGTATGCAGCAGGCCTGTATGATCTCCGGTTTTATAGTAAATGTAAGTACGGGCGGCGCCCTGGGCATTGGTGGCTAATACCAGCCTGCCCGCAGCATCGTAGTTGAAGGTGGTGGTGCTGCCATCCGGCTGTACAATGCCGGTACGGTTACCCCGTTCATCGTAAGTATAGCCGGTAACGTTAGCTTCCTCATCGATCTCCCGGTATATTTCAAAATCATCCGTGTACTCAAAGAACCTGGAGTTACCCATGGGGTCTTTGATCTGGCTTACCACAAAATCCGGCGTATAGTAGTAAGTGGTAGTATGGCCCTGTGAATTGGTAAATAAGTTATAACCTTTTTCGGGATGGTATTCCAGCCAGCCTTCTGCCACACCGCCCTGGCCCCAGCTGTGGGTACAGCGGGCCTTATGATCATATTCCCAGTAAAAAGATTGCCCGTTACGGTCTGTTTTTTCTACCATCAGGTGGTTGTGATACCGCATGTGGGTAGTTTGGTTCAGCGCATCGGTGATCTCGGCCAGGTCGCCGGCTTCGTTATAGGCATAGCGGACCATGAGCTGCTGTGCGCCGCGGTGCTGTGCGGTTACGCTGGTAATGCGGCCCTGCGCATCATTGCTCACCTGCAGGTGGCGCCCTGCACTATCTATTACCTGCACCAGGTTGCCTTTGCTGTTGTGGTGGAAGCTGATCATGAATCCGGCCTGGTTGCGGATGGCATACAGGCGGTACTCATCATCCGTTGAATGCAGCTTACGGAAATGGTAAGACAATCTTTCCGTATGATCCAGCAGCTGGTATTCTTCCAGGTCGGTACGGGTAAGGGTGAGTTTTTCATGCCGGTTGTAATCCGTATTTCCTGTGTAGGGCAGCGGTTCAAACACAGCGCTGCGGCCATCGCCCAGCAGCGCTACGGTAGCATTTTCTGCGGCAAATTCCCGGATGCGCATGTCATAGCCCTGGTGCGTGCCATGGCCTAATACACCGGTGAATGAGCTGTCGCTGTTCCAGGAGCGGGTCCATTTCAGGGGAATGGGGCCGGGCAGCTCAAAATCAGTACCGTCATATATTACAATGCCCTGCACCAGGTCAACCGGTTCAAGGCCTTTTTTACACAGGAACTTGCTGAGCTTATTGCTGCCTATTTTCCCTTTTAAGGCGTGGTTAAATTTGGTGGCCAGCCTTTTACCGGCTGCTCCCAGGCCTTTCATTAGTGCGCCAAATCCAAAAGACATGACGATGTTCAACAACGCGCCGGCCCAATCCGGCACATAGGGTCCGCCTACACTTACCGGCTTACCAAAAGAAACCGGTATGGAATAGGAGGTAGGCAGATACATGCTGGGAATGGGCTTGAACTTTTTGCCCGGTTTTATGGACAGCGGCATGCCTATATCGTTACAGGTCATCATCATGTAGCCGGAGGGGCTCATAAGATTGCCTTCCACCTTTGTTTTCTGGCTGCCGAAAAAATTCACGGAATCGTGGCCTATCATAGGCGCCAGCAGGAAAGGGCCGCCCATGGGAATGTGAAACAGGATGATGAGGATGCCGCTGGTATCGCTTTTACCGCGGGGTACATGGTTGATCTTGGTTGTGGCGCCTATGAACGGAATATAATCCATCGGGTCTACCACCAGGCCTATGTAGGGGTGCGGCAAAGGAACAGGAACGCCTAAGATCAGCACAATGTGAATATCAAGACCAATCACCGGCGTAAAATGCTTGTTACTAACCAGCATAATGAGTTGCTTTTAGCGATTACAATGGTCCTTACAGGGTTGTGGGGTGAAGGACGGTTTTTCTTAATTGGATCAGATAGTAGTATTGCAATATAACCAATTTTTCACATGATAAGAAGCCCTTCCGTACGTATAAGAGGACTTTCCGGAACAGAATTAATGTTAAGGTAACATCATATGGTAAAAACAGCTTAACTTACAATAACAGCCTGGTAAATAACTAACCTCAAACGAATTGCCTGTGCAGGGATCAGCCAACCGCTAACTTAATAACACTGGTTATTATGAAAGTTCACTTCTTACTTGTGGGATCTGCCTTTTTGCTTTTAGGAATGCTTTCATTCCGGCTCATTACTGATCATCAGAACAACAGGGTAGCATTACCTGATAACCGGACCTTCATTGGCTGTGCGCTGCCTGCCAACCCGGATCTGCGGCCGGATGCAAGCGGTAAATATGCACCGGTTTTTCCCGGCTGGGGTACGTACAGCTACCCGGTGCATACCAGCAGCGATAGCGCCCAGCTTTTTTTTAACCAGGGGCTGAATATGTACTACAGCTATCACCTTACCGAAGCACTTGCTTCCTTTAAGGAAGCTGCCCGGCATGATGCTTCCTGTGCAATGGCCTACTGGGGCCAGGCCTTATCCATGGGGCCTTATTATAACAGCTATGTTTATAAAATGCCGGCCGCTGTTTTGCCGGTGCTGGCGCAAATGAACCAGGCAGCCGTTAACAGTACGGAAAAGGAAAAAGACCTGGTGAATGCTATTAATAAAAGATATTCAACCGATACTGCCGACAGTAAACGTAGTGGGCTAAACCGCGCTTATGCTTTGGCCCTGGCTGCCCTGGTGAAAAAATATCCCGCTGATGCAGATATAAAAGCTTTGTATGTGGATGCTGTAATGCTGGAACATACCTGGGATTTCTGGAACAACGACGGTACTCCAAAAGCATGGACCGTGGAGCTGGTGAAGGATTGTGATGAGATCCTGAAGGCGCATCCGGCGCACCCGGCAGCCCTGCATTACCAGATACACCTGGTAGAAGCATCCCTGCATCCTGAAAAAGCGCTGCATAATGCAGATGTGCTGAAAGAGGCTATGCCAGGGGTATCCCATATGGTGCATATGGCCAGCCATATGTACCAGCGTAATGGTTTGTATGCAAAAGGTGTTGATGTGAACCAGGCTGCCGGTGCATTACAAACGGAGTATGATGGGATGGCGCCGAACCTGAAGCTGGGCGTATTCAGCTTAACCCATTTTAATGCGGTAGGATCTTTTTGCGCGATGAATGCAAACATGTATAAAAAGGGCGGGGAGATGGCCGGACAGCTGCATGATCTTTTAGCAAAGGATTACAGGGCGCGTTTGTCTAATACCTTTTTTCAATATTTATACATGCTGCCCATGTTCACGGCCATAAGATCCGGCAAATGGGAAGCGATTGCCGCCATGCCGGAACCGGGCGCGGGCCTGCATTACGCCCTGCTGCTGGATCATTTCGGGAAAGGGCTGGCATCCATTAAGCTGCATGATACGGCAGCTGCGGGTCAGCATCTGCAGGGGCTGAAGGGTTTATTAAAAGACAGCTCGCTGCCGGTAAGGAACCTTCCTTTTAATGCGGCGCTGGACTGCGCAAAAATTGCAGCTGCGATACTGGAAGCTGAGCTGCTTGCTTCAAAGGGAAAGATGAAAGCTGCGAAGCAATTGCTGAAAACAGCTGTGGTGTATGAGGATCAGCTGATATACCGTGAACCCAAGGACTGGCCCATACCTGCGCGTCATTTTTTAGGCGCTCATTTATTAAAAATGAAACAGGCATCCGCAGCAGAGAAAGTATACCGGCAGGACCTGGCGCTTAATCCCGGTAATGGCTGGTCGTTGCTGGGTTTATATCAAAGCTTGATGATGCAGCGTAAAACAGCAGCAGCCCGTAAATACCAGCTGGCATTTAAACGGGCTTTTGCCAATGCGGATGAATTGCCGCCGGCCTCCGTTTATAATTAATAATGAAGAATTAATAATTAATAATAAAGAGGACAGTTTGTGCGTGAAGTGCATGCACAGCGATTATTAATTATTCATTCTTAATTATTAATTGTTTTTAAACTCCTGTAATAAACCCCTGCTTTTTCATTTCGTCGAATACCACTTTTGCCGATGCATCCATTAGCTTATCCAGGTTAGAGGGGTCAACAGATTT
>NZ_DATCRF010000558.1:0-4737 GCF_036569125.1 Chitinophaga sp.
GCGTATACACAGCTTCCAACAGCGTATCTGCGTCTACTTCTGCTTCCCCTCTTTCAAAGGCGCTTAAGATCCTTGCACCACGGGACTCGCCGTGCCCTCTGCCCGCCGTGCCTTTACTTTTTGCGCCTACATTTACGGTACTGAAAGGTACGAGCTCCCGGGCATCCAGGTAAGCCCCGATGGCCTGCTGCAGGTTGCTGACCAGGCTGTTGACGTCGCCACTGGTGTTCGCCTCGTTAGCGGCAACCAGACTGGCCACCAGCGTCTTTAATTCATGGTGAAACCGGCTGGCGATAACACTTTCCCCGTCCAGATACTTCAGGCCTGGCAAAGCTTTTAAATGCTCAGTCAGGCCCATCATGTACCTTATTGCGTCTGCGAGGGTCCTACCCTGCAGGGCGATATTGATCCCTTCCGTCTGGATGATAAAAGCGGTGGTATGATCGCCCATAGAATCGCTGTAAACACGGGGAGGGCGGCCCCGTATAATTATATCGACTATTTCTTCCCCCGGTGTAAGCCGGATTTGAGCAGAAGTAAGCTGTGCCACTTTTCCGGCAGCTGTTACAGGGGCCGGAGACCGGATCTGCAGTGAGAAACGCTGTAATAATGGTTGTGATGGCGCTGAGCGGGCAGGCGACGCTGCCTGCGGTACGGTATGCCAGGGTTGCGGAAATGATCCATTGGTAGCGCCAGGCGCAGCAACGGCCGCAGGCTCGTGGGGCAGGGCAAACCGCTGAACGGCGGGCATGGCTGATGCAGTTTCGCTGCTCTCTCCTTCCGGTATGTCAAACCTTCCTTCTTTCCACTGAAAAGGCGCCGGCGCCGGTAATGACACCCCTGAAGCGCCCGCATGCTGCGCGATGGGATGGCTGTTGGTAACGGGAGCGGAAATTTTCTGATCCTGGTCTGGCATAAGGCGCAACTGATCCTGAGGGATAGGCCCAGTTAATGGTAAAATACAAAATCTTTACATCCATCACCACATTCCCCCCATCTGCACATCCGCATATCTGCACATCCGCACATCACTTCCTTTCCTGGCAAAGCTCCACCAGCACCCCGCTCGTATCCTTCGGGTGTAGAAAGCACACCAGCTTATTATCCGCGCCCTGCCTGGGCTTATCCTGTAAAAGAGTAAAGCCCTCCGCAGCAAGTCGTTGCATTTCTTCCTCAATATTGCTCACCTCAAAGGCAATATGGTGTATGCCCGCGCCTTTTTTGGCAATAAACCGGGCAATCACGCTCTCCGGTCCCATGGCTTCCAGCAGCTCTACCTTGCTCTCGCCCTGACGGAAAAAAGCGGTCAGCACCTGCTCGGTCTCCACCGCCTCCTGCTTATAACAGGGGCTGTTCAGCAGCTTTTCAAATAAGGGAATAGCATCCGCAAGGGAAGTCACGGCAATACCGATATGTTCTACTTTTAACATGCATGTGTTATTTAGCAGGGGCAAGTTCCCAAAAAATTCCCAATCCATAGAGGCATTCTATTTGCCTATTGTATTTATAGATGGGCCTAACAGAACATCCATACAAGTTTCGTCGTAAATTTGAATAACATCGTTTAGAATAAATTAAGATCAAACCGCCATGTTAAAGCTACCGATATACCTGGATAACAACGCTACCACTCCCTGCGATCCCCGTGTGGTGGAGGCCATGCTGCCTTATTTCACCGAAACTTTTGGCAATGCAGCCAGCCGTAACCACCCCTTTGGCTGGGCAGCAGAGGAGGCAGTGGACTTTGCCCGGGAACAGGTAGCCAGGCTGATAGGCGCGGATCCCAAGGAGATCATTTTCACCTCCGGCGCCACAGAATCCGACAACCTGGCCCTTAAAGGCGTGTTTGAGATGTACGCAGCCAAAGGCAATCACATTATTACCACCGCCACAGAGCATAAAGCCGTGCTGGATACCTGCAAGCACCTGGAAAAGCAGGGCGCAAAGGTCACCTACCTGGGTGTGAACAGCGAAGGCCTGATAGACCTGAAGGAGCTGGAAGCCGCCATTACGCCCGCCACCATCATGGTAGCCATTATCTACGCTAATAACGAGATAGGGGTTATAAACCCCATGCGCGACATCAGCGCCATTACCCGCCGCCATGGCGTGCTGTTAATGACGGATGCCACACAGGCCGTGGGCAAGATACCGGTGGATGTGAACAGGGATGGTATAGACCTGATGGCCTTTAGCGCCCATAAAATGTATGGCCCCAAAGGGGTAGGCGCCTTATATGTGCGCCGCAAATCGCCCCGGGTAAAGGTAACCGCCCAGCTGGACGGCGGCGGCCACGAAAGGGGCATGCGCTCCGGTACCCTGAATGTGCCGGGCATAGTGGGTTTTGGAAAAGCCTGTGAAATATGCCAGCAGGAAATGGAAGAAGACGGCAAACGCCTGCAAATATTAAGGGACAAGCTTGAAAAAGCATTACTGCAGCTGGAAGAATCTTACCTGAATGGCGCCCCCAACCAGCGCCTGCCCCATGTAAGCAATATTTCATTTAAGTATGTGGAAGGTGAAGGCCTGCTGATGGGCTTCAATAAAAGCATCGCCCTATCCTCCGGATCGGCCTGCACCAGCGCCTCCCTGGAACCCAGCTATGTGCTGAAGGCACTGGGCCTGGGCGATGATCTGGCCCACTCCTCCCTGCGTTTTGGACTGGGCCGTTTTACTACGGAGGAGCAGATAGACTATACCATACAAGCCGTTACAGATGCGGTGAACCGGCTGCGCGCCATTAGCCCCCTCTGGGAAATGTTTAAAGATGGCATAGACCTTGACACTATACAATGGGCGCATTGATTTTAGATTTACGATTTTAGATCTTAGATTTAAAGGGGACACATACAACTAACATAGCAATCGCTTCAGGAAAATCGTAAATCTAAGATCGTAAATCCCAAATAGCATGAAAGGGGGTTGTGTATAATTCAATACCGGCTTACATTTAATTAAGCTGAAACGCTGCATAATCTGAAATCGTTTACTTAAATATATATCAGTATGGCTTACTCGGAAAAAGTACTGGAGCATTATAACAACCCGAAGAACGTAGGCTCGCTGGACAAAAACAGTAAAGCGGTAGGCACCGCGCTGGTAGGGTCTCCGGAGCATGGACACAGTGATATAATGCGTTTACAGATCGAGGTAAATCCCGTAACGCAGGTGATCACCGACGCCAGGTTCAAGACCTTTGGCTGCGGATCTGCTATCGCAGCATCCTCCCTGGTAACAGAATGGCTGAAAGGCAAAACTATCCATGATGCATTGCGCATCGATAACATGGATATTGTAGAAGAGCTGAACCTGCCGCCCGTAAAGCTGCACTGCTCTGTGCTGGCTGAAGAAGCCATCAAAGCCGCAGTGAATAATTACCGGTACAAGAACGGCCTGGAAGCCCTGGTGCTGGAAGAAGAAGAGGAGGAAGAGTACGAAGAAGAAGAGGAAGAAAGCGAAAGCGCGTTCCTTTAATCCAACCATTACTGCATGCCCCTGCAGGCAGCAGGTAGTGACCAGCTACCTGTAGCCAAAACCTTTCACTCCCCCATCCCCGCTTTCCTATAGTAATTCCCCCATTTAGCTGTACTACACTTAATTTACGTATACCCAATTCGTAATTCGTAATTGAATAATTCGTAATTAATAATTCCCTCCGTTCTAATATATTTGTACTTTTATTAATGCTATGATAGCCATCTTCAGAAAGGAAATACATCAGTTCTTCAGCAGTATCACTGGCTATGTGGCCATCATCCTTTTCTTACTGGCAAACGGGCTGCTGCTCTTTGTATTCCCGGATACCAGCCTGCTGGACTTCGGTTATGCCAACCTGGACCCGCTTTTTGAGCTGGCGCCCATCATTTACCTGTTACTGATCCCGGCCATTACCATGCGCAGCTTTGCAGATGAGTTCCGGTCCGGCACCATAGAGCTGCTCAGCACCAAACCCCTTACCTGGTGGCAGATAGTGCAGGGTAAGTTCTGGGCCAGCGCACTCATTGTACTCATATCGCTTATTCCCACACTGGTATATTATTTAGCCATTCAGCAGCTTAGCGCACCCACGGTGCACCTGGATAATGGCGGCATTGCCGGCTCTTACCTGGGCCTGCTGCTGCTGGGTGTTGTGTTCACCGCCATTGGCATCTGGGCGTCGTCCCTCACGGGCAATGCGGTAGTAGCCTTCCTGGTAGCGGTTTTCACCTGTTTTCTTTTTTATAATGGGTTTGATGCGCTGAGCAAGATCCCTGCCTTTTCCGGCGGGGCGGATTATTACCTGCAAATGGCCGGTATAAAATTCCATTACACCTCCATTAGCCGGGGCGTAATTGATAGCCGGGATGTGATCTATTTTGCCAGCGTAATTGTGCTCATGCTGTTCCTCAGCAAGCTATCCCTGCAGCGCCGGGTATGGCAGGGCTCCGGCAACCAGAAAAAGTACCTGCAGCGCGCGTTGGTAATAATATTGGCTTTAATAGGCGTAAATGTGGCAGCAGCGTATATACATGGCCGTGCCGACCTTACCGCCGAAAAAAGATATACCCTGGCCCCCTCCACCAAACAACTATTACGCGGGCTGGATAGCACCGTTACCATAGAAGTGTTCCTGAAAGGCGATTATCCCGCAGCCTTTAAACAGCTGGCGCAGGCCACAGAAGAGCTGTTGAGCGAATTCCGGGAATATGGCGGTAAGAATATCCGCTTCTCTTTCCAGGGCCCCGGCCAGGGCATGGC
>NZ_DATCRF010000559.1:0-5815 GCF_036569125.1 Chitinophaga sp.
GTGCATGATCTTTACCGGCTTGCCATTGTACGCAAGGTTGGGATAAGGGTCATGTAAATATTTACGGATGTCGTCATCGGGGTTTATTTTTTTATCTGCTATTGCCCTGGCAAGCAGGAAGCCGGTGAACGTTTTTGAAATAGACCCAATTTCATAAATGGTATTATTGTCCGGCCGTAAAGCTTTTCCCCTTTGGGTGGAGCCCTGATGGAATGTATAGGTTCGGCCATCTTTATATATTCCTACCGATAGCCCAACCCGTGCAGTATCTTTCATAAAATCCAAAACCGCATGCTGAACGATTGAATCTATTAAGGCGGTAGTTTGTGCTGTTGCAGCAAGCGAAAAATATAATGCCAGTAATAACGTGAATGGCCTTTTCATTTTTCCCAATTGTGTCTTATTACTTAGATGAAAAAATTCTAATAATTTACTTGTATGCCTATGGTTTTAAAGATATAAAAATGTTATGGTTGATCAGGTAATTACAATTATTCAGATAATAATTTATCTTACAGGACCATTATTATGAAATACCGCCAAATAAAACCTTCCCCAACACTCTCGCCCTACGTAAAATTCTTCTGGATCGGCGAAGCATCAGCATCCACCGATAACTGTTTTACACATTTCTCCATCGCAACAAGCGCTCCCAAACTCATTTTCCACTATAAAGGAAAATTTAGTGAAGTAGCCGCAAGCGGACAGCTTACAAGCTCCTTTACTTCCGGTATACAAGGACAATCAAAAACGCATGCCCGGTTTATATCACCGGAAAACGTAGGCATTCTCGGTATTGAATTTTTCCCATACGCCATACCTGTACTATTTTCAATGCCCGCAACCGCATTAACCAATCAGTATATTGATCTAACATCCTTTTGTGGCAACAAAGGAAAGGAGCTTGAAGAAAGCATATGCTCAGCATCCACAAACCGGGAAAGATTACGTATAGCCGCCGGTTTCCTGGAATCCCTTGTAAAAAGACCGGTAAATCCACACATTGTTAATGCCGTTCAAAACATTGACAGATTAAAGGGACTTATAGATATGGATACACTCCTTAAAAATGTTCCTTTATCCCAAAGGCAATTTGAGCGGCTCTTCAAAGAAATTACGGGATTTTCACCCAAGCTGTATACAAGGATCGCGCGCTTTGAAGCTGCGGTAAATAATTTCAGGAGAAAAGCTTCCTTTGCTGAAATTGCATTGGATGCAGGCTACTTTGATCAGGCACATTTTAACCATGACTTCATGGAATTTACCGGGCTAAAACCAAATGCTTACCTGAAGGTTATTGAGAGGCTGCCTGTTCCTGGCAGCTGAATGTCGAAAACTTACAATTTTAGATGCTGCCGGGTATCTAGCTTTGCAATGTTCTAAAAATTGCAAATGAATATTATCACACCCATTTTTCCCTGCAGATCCCTCGATGAATTGATTGATTTTTACCGCGTGCTTGGCTTTGAAGCAACCTATCATCAGAAAAGCCCCAATCCCTATGCTATATTGGAAAGGGGCTGGTTCCGGCTCGATTTTTACGGCGTCAAACAACATGTGCCTAATCAGTGCTATCATACCTGTTATATATTAACAGATGAAGCAGATGAATTGTATGAGGCATTTACCATTGCGCTCCGCAGCCATTATGGAAAGCTTCCCACCCGCGGCCTGCCAAGGATCAGCGAGATCAGGGACAAAAAATTCGGCGTCCGTGAATTTATGTTCTCAGATGTTGCGGGAAACTGTATCAGGATCGGAAGAAAGATAGCTCCACAGGATGAAGAGGTCTACAGCAAGGAAGTAGAAGCCGCCAGCAAAAGACTTTCACTGGCCCTGGATTTTGCTTACAAAAGCGAAGATGAAGAAGGGGAGCTGGAAAAAGTATCCGCGGTGCTTGATAAGGCAATTGAAAAGGATAAAGACAATCACTGCCGCAATCTTTATAAAGTAATGATCCTGCGTGCGGATCTTGCTATTGCACAGGGTGACCCGGCTAAGGCAACATTACTTTTGGAACTGGTGCGTAAAAGTTCATATATACAGGGCCAGCCGGATAAGTTCAGCACGGAGCTGCAAAGGGTTGCCGACCTGCTTCACCGCCTCACCCCGTGATCCTCCCTGTAATACCTGCTTGTTTCCAGAATATACCTATAATAATCATACTCATTCTCAAAGCTCATCAGCATCTGAAAATTAGGCCGGTACTCGAGCATATAGCTTTCCAGGTCCGGCGATTTTAAGCCGGTGATCTTCGCCACCAGGGTTTTGCTAAACCGGTGGGTCACATATTTCTCCTGCTCATACTCTTCCAGCCGCCGTTGAAAAACCTGCATCCGTTTGATCTTCCTTAAACTGAGCAATGCATCCAGGTTCACACCGGCGCCGCCGTTCCCGCTGGTCAGGTATTCGGGCGAAAAATCAAATATTTTATGGTATTCATTGCGGGTTTCTATAGAATCCAGGTGATAGCTTTTTTCTTTAACCTCCACAAGGGGCAGCATTTGTACGTCCACATGTATTTTCATGTCAAATGCGTGGTTCCAGGGAATTTCCCGGATGGCAAATTTCTGGGTAGATTTTCCCTGGTACGAAAAACTGATAGAATCCCCATAAGGCAGCCGGATGCTGTAGTGGCCGGATGAATCTGTTACCGTTCCCGCGCCGGAGTTGCTTCTTACGCTTACGCCTTCCATCCCCAAACGCCCGGTACGCTCATACACAGTACCCTGTATATGCACCTGTCCGTAGGTGGCCGTACCCAGTAGCATGAAGATTATGAATATTTGTAAACGTCTGGTAAAGTTCATTTCATCCGAAATCTAGGACAGGTTCTAAACATAATCAAGGACAACCGGAATATTAACATTTTTTTCTGAATGTCCGGAGCCGTTTTATTAACGTTCCTTAACATTAATGCAAGGCTCGTTAACCGGCTTTTGTGGGTGGTAAAGCTACTTTGCGGCCTGTAAATCACTCCCATGCAAAAGATCTGCTTACTCCTGCTTACCTGTTGTTGCGTGCTCGCAGCCCATGCGCAAAGAAATGGCGTTATCAAAGGTACGGTATCAGATACCACCAAAAAACAACCCGTGCCTTCGGCCACCATCACCCTTTTGCAAAAAAAGGATTCCTCGCTGGTCAGCTTCACCATGACAGACAGCAAGGGCTTTTTTGAGCTCACTGGCCTGGCCGCCGGGGAATACCGATTGCTGATAACCCATGTTAATTACCACAGCACCAGCCGGCCGGTTACCATCAGCGCTGCCTCGCCGGGGAGTAATCTCTATAACATCATCCTCCAGGACCGAAGTATCACCCTCAATGAAGTAGAGGTTACCGGGGAAGCGCCACCCATTACACTGGTAGGGGATACCATTCAATATAATGCCGGCTCCTTTAAAACCCAGCCCAATGCCAGCGTAGAAGCGCTGCTGAAAAAGCTGCCAGGTGTGAAGGTTGATAAGGATGGCACCGTAAAAGCGCAGGGGCAAAAAGTAGAGCGTGTGCTCGTTGACGGTAAAGAATTTTTTGGTACCGATCCCAAGATTGCCACTAAAAACCTGCCCGCCGATGCAATAGACAAAGTACAGGTATACGACCGCCTCAGCGATGCCGCCCAGCTAACCGGTTTTGATGATGGCAACAGCGAAAAGACCATCAACCTCAAATTAAAGCATGATAAAAAGAAAGGCCTGTTCGGAAAAGCCATGGCAGGCGCAGGCACCAATGACCGTTATGAAGGCCGGTTTAATGTGAACTCCTTTAAAGGCGCGCGGCAGCTTTCCGTTATCGGTATGGCCAACAATACTAATGCAGAAGGTTTTTCATTTATGGACCTCATGAATTTTACCGGCGAGATGAACCGTATGAGGCAAAGCGGCAGCGGTAATATGAGCTTTACCCTTAATTCGGAGGATCCGCTGACAGCGCTTATGGGCAATGGTAACAGCAATGGTATTAAAACCGTCCGGGGCGGAGGGGCCAACTATAATAACCTGATCGGCACTAAAACCGAGCTTACCAGCAATTACTTTTACAACAGCTATAACCCTTACCAGGAAAGCAATGTACAGCGGCAGTATTTTCTGCCCGATTCTTCTTATTTCTATAACCAGCATGCTATCAGTGATAATCTCAATAATACGCACCGCTTAAATCTGAGCGCAGATATCCAAATCGATTCTTTTCATTCCATTAAAATATCGCCTTCCTTTGGTTACCAGCAAACACGCAACAGTAGTTACAACAGCTACGAAACATTTTCGGAAGATAAACAGCTGGCCAACCAGGGTTTCAGCAATAACTTTTCAGACGGGCATGGCACTAACTTCCGGAATGAGCTGCTATTCAGGAAGAAATTTCACCGTAAGGGTCGTACATTTTCGCTGAACCTGCAAACCAGTTTTAATAACAGTGAAAGTGATGGAAGCCTGCTGTCGGTCAATCACTTTTACAACCAGGGCGCAGCTTACGATTCTATTAATCAGCACAATACTGTCTCGGGTAGTCTTAATAGTTATAACGTGCGGGCAGTGTATACAGAACCCATCTTTAAACGCTCCCTGCTGGAATTTAGCCTGGGCCGCAGCAATACCAACAGCACATCGGAAAAAATAACCTATGACTATAACAGGTTCAATGGTAAGTTCGATCAATTGAACGATGCTCTTACCAATAACTTTGAAAATACATACGGCTATACGAATGCCGGCCTGCGATTGCGCACGAAGCAAAAAAAGTTCAGCCTGGCAGCCGGCCTTAACTGGCAGCAGGCAGCATTAAAGGGCAAGATCATTGCCGGTACTACGGATTCCGTGATCAGCAAAACATTTTACAACCTGCTGCCATCCCTGCGTTTTAAATACGACTTTACCCGTTACCGCAACCTCAATATCAATTATGCGGCTATTACCAACCAGCCCAATATGTCGCAGCTGCAGCCCGTGCCTGATATCTCTGATCCGCTCAATATCCGCGAAGGTAATCCTGATCTGAAGCAGGAATTCACCCATGCAGTGCAGCTGAACTTTATATCCGTGAATCCTTTTAAGGGTAAGAACCTGTTTGTTTTTTTTAACATGCAGGAAACGCAGAATAAGATCGTGAATTATGATGTATTGGATTCACTTGGTATTAAGCACACCCGCCCGGTAAATGTAAACGGCGTGTATAATATAACCGGCGATGTGAACCTGGGGCTGCCTCTGCCGGTCTTAAAGGGCACTATTAATTTCAGTAGTAATACAGGTTACAGCAAAACAAAACAGTTTATTAACACCGTACAAAACAACATCAATACCTTTACCCTGGGGCCCTCTCTGCGCCTGGATCTGAACCCTTCTGATGAAATAGATCTGTCGCTCAGCGGCGGCTTCAATTATTATAAAACAAGCTATTCATTGCAGGCCGCATTGAACGCTACTTATTTTTCACAACAATATGAGGGTGAGTTCAACTGGCAGCTGCCCGCGCAGTTTTATTTTAATACCAGTTTTACCTACATCATTAACAGCCAGCGTGCTGCTGGCTTTAATGCCAGCGTACCCTTATGGAATGCCTCTTTTAGCCGGCAGTTCCTGCGTTTTAACAGGGGAGAGCTGAAGCTGAGCGTGTACGATCTGCTGAACCAGAACGTAGGCATTACCCGCACCAGTAATCAGAATTATATTGAAGACAGCCGTATTAAGAACCTGCGGCGGTTTTTCCAGTTAAGCTTTACGTATAGCCTTAATAAGAATGGGCTTTCTGCAGGGAGAGGAGGGAAGATGAGGATGATAGGGGGATGAGGGGCTTACCCCCCAATCCTAAGCAC
>NZ_DATCRF010000560.1:0-8036 GCF_036569125.1 Chitinophaga sp.
CGACTGTACTTATTGCTGATTATATAGGACGTGTCAACAACGGCACCATTACCATAGACAGTACCCGTATGGTTAGTAACATTCAGGGATTGAATTTTTTCATTGATACACTGGCCCAAAGGAAGGAATATCTGAATGGTACGTTAACCTCTTCCAGTAAGTTTAAATTCGGCGCTAACACGTATGAAATTGTTAACCACACTTACAAGCTGGGAGCTAAGGATTCTATTTACTTTGAAAGAAGCTTTGCCGCTATAGACGGAACTTTCAGAAGCGTACGTTTAGGAGAATCATCCCGCGGAACAGTATCCATAACAAACGATACCTTATTACTGAACCTGAAGTATTACGGTTATCAGCGTACGGATAGCGGACATGTTATTATCAGCCAGGGTACCCAGATCATCCGGTTTAAAAAGAAGTAGGCGCTAATTCAAGCTCTGCTTCTTATACTGCACCGGGCTCATACCTACCTCCTTCTTAAACAGGCGTGAAAAATAAGGCAGGTTCTCAAATCCAAGCGTGTTGGCTATTTCAGCCACCGTATTATCCGCGCCTTTCAGTAAGTTCTTGGCTTCTGAAATTAAGAAGATGTGAATAAGCTCAATGGCTGTTTTACCGGTTTCCTGCTTTAACAGGTCGCTCAGGTAACCGGGCGATACATGCAGCTGGTCTGCCATATATTTTACCGTTGGCAGCCCATGCTCATTTAATAAGCCGCTTTCAAAATAAGCAGCCAGGATGTTGTTGAACTTAGACACCATTTTGCCGGACATCTCTGTACGGTTAATGAACTGCCGTTTGTAAAAACGCTGGGAGTATTTGAGGATGGAGCTGATATGTCCTAAGATGATCTCCTTACTGTATTCATCCTGGTTATTGTAATACTCCGTTTCTATTTTGCGGTAAAGCTCCCAGATGATCTGCTCTTCGCTGGGTGACAGGTGCAGGGCTTCATTGATCTCATAATCAAAATAATGGTATTGCTTTATCTCGTTATGCAGATCGTGACCGTTTAAATAGTCTTCGTGTATGTAAATGGAAAAACCATCGTCTTCCAGCTCCAGGTTACCCATTCCTATTACCTGCCGGGGCTTGGTGAAGTACATGCTGCCGCCGGTGGTATGATCGTACCTGGTTTTGCCATAGTGCATTACACCGGCCTTCATTTTCTTGAATGCGATCATGTAAAAGTCGCTGGTGTAGGATGAACCGCCCAGCGGACAGCGCTCCACACAACGCAGCAGGCTTAACATCGGGTTTTCCGGGGGCGGCGCCCCGCTGCTTTCATGAAATTCACCCAGGCTCTTAAAATGCCACATAAGCGCTCTTTTTATAACAGCGGCCGGCCTCAAAGCCCTTTTTGCTTTTGGGCCGGCGCTGCTTTTGTTGATATATGATTGTTACGAACTACCAGCTTACTGCCCACTGCCAACTAACAACTGCCAACTTACTTCCCGTGTGCAGCATCTGCTACGGCGCTCCATGCTTCCCAGGTAGCCAGGCGCTCCGCATACTGTTGTTTTGCGAACGGCAAGCCTACCTTACCCAGGAAAAGGCGCAGCGGCGGCTGTTGCTCGTCCACCAGCTTCAGAATAGCATCCACCGTAGCTTCCGGCACGCCAAAAGCATCCGGGGTAGCAGTTGCCTGTAAAGCGGCCCGCACCCCGTCATACACCGGCAGCTGTGTGCTGTGGATGGCGGATGCGCCGCCCCAGTCGGTTGCAAAACCGTTGGGCTCAACCAGCGTAACATGAATACCAAAATCTTTTACTTCTGTAGCCAGTGTTTCGCTGAGCCCTTCTACTGCAAATTTAGATGCATTATACACACCAAGCGTGGGTAAAGTTACAACTCCCAGGATGCTGGAGATCTGTATAATATGCCCATGGCCCTGTGCCCGCATTATTGGCAGCGCGGCCTGGGTTACCCACAGCAGGCCAAATACATTGGCTTCAAACTGGTCGCGGGCTTCCTGCTCGCTGGTTTCCTCAATAGCGCCAAACAGGCCGTAACCGGCATTGTTGATCACCACATCAATTTTCCCAAAGTATTCTTTTGCCTTGTTGATGGCCTCAAAGCTGGCCTTTTTGTCGGTAACATCCAGCTGTAAAGGCAGCAGGGCATCGCCGTACTGCTGGCTCAGTGGTTTAAGTGCCTCTAAATTCCTGGCGGTAGCAGCTACTTTGTCGCCGCGTTTCAGAAATGCCTCTGCCCAGATCCGGCCAAATCCCCGGGAAGCCCCGGTGATGAAAATTATTTTTGCCATTATTTTTTGTTTTAAATAATGACACAAAGCTACCCCCATATGCCCCCCTGCCTTTAATACAAAAGCCGGTAAAACTGATACATTTCCGGGAATCGGGGCCAAAAGAATGTAAAATGTAAAATTTTAAATCATAAATGTAAAAGTGGAATGCAGTCCCTTATTCGCTGCATTCCACTTTTACATTTATCTCGTTCATAAAGTCTTTTAACGGTCTCTATGAACCTCCTTTATCGGTTTTAAATTTTACATTTATGATTTTACATTCTATTGAAAACAAACTACTTAGAAGCGGTAACCGATCGTCATACGGAAGTTACGGCGGGCTTCTACTATATAGCTGTAGTAGCTGGTAACACTGTTAGGATTAGCGGCCAGTGAAGCAGCGGTAAGCAGCTTGCGGTTATCGGCCACATTATTTACCAGCAGGGAAACGTTGTATTTTCCTTTCTGGTAGCTAAGGCCGGCATCGCCACGGAAGTAGTTGGGAATGTTAGGCTTTTTGGTAGTGCCTACATAACGGTCGGCCATCCACTGGAAACCACCCATTACGCCAAAGCCGGTAAGCGGGCCTTTACCAATACGGTAATTTACCCAGCCATTGGTAATATGTGCGTTGGTGTTAGGCGTTACATTGCCGATGGTTGTTTTATCCTCCGCAGTGCCGGGCGCTTCCTTGCTGATCTTGGAATCCGTATAGGCGTAGTTGATATTTACATTCAAACCGGAAATGATCTCGCCGTTAATATCTACCTCAACACCTTTGGTTACGGTTTCGCCCAATTGTACAGACACGCTGTTGCCACGGCTGTCTACCACACCCGGAAGGCTTACCAGCGCATTTTCCCGGTTAATACGATAAGCGGTTACCGAAGAAGTCCAGCGGCCGTTGAACCATTCTTTCTTCACCCCTGCTTCATAGTCGGTACCTTTAATGGGCTTAAAGGGGTT
Organism: Chitinophaga sp.; assembly: GCF_036569125.1. GTDB lineage: Bacteria > Bacteroidota > Bacteroidia > Chitinophagales > Chitinophagaceae > Chitinophaga. The sequence continues at coordinate 3,218 of NZ_DATCRF010000560.1, forward strand.
CAGGCTGGAATCCAGGCCGGGTACGGCTACAAAAGACTGATCCCGCATGGCGTATACCGACAAAGACTTATCAATAGAATAGCTAAGGCCAATACGCGGCGTTACCACATCGTCCTTTATTTCAGCGTTCTTTGTTTTTCCGACGGTTTCAGAGTGGGTGTACCGGGCTGCCAGCGACAGGCGCAGCTTATCGCCAAAGAAGGCCAGCTCGTCCTGCACATATACGGAGGTGTAATTCACCACGGTAGCATAAGTAGTGGATCCTGCCCTGGTGCGCACACTTTTAGAACGGTCTATATAAGCAATGGAATCAGCAGGCACGCCGTATTCCGGGTTATACACGTTAAATACTCTGCCGCCGGCCAGGTGCAGCGGGGCTATCCTGCGGAAATCGCCCCAGAACTTTTTGTTGCCCATATCCACGCCGGCCAGTATACGATGACGTACGGAACCGGTATATTCCTCACCTGACAATGACATTTGCGCAAAGCGGTTCTCCCCTGCTTCATCGCCAATGCTGTAATAGCGGTACATATCGCCGTTGGTGTGCATACTATCAGCCCACACACTGTTGGCCACCATACTGAAGTTAAAGTACGCCACCTGCGCATGCGCTTCCCATTTATCGTTCAGCTTATGATCCACGTACAGGTATACGCTGTGATCGCGCAGCTTGCCGGGTTCCAGGGAAGGATCGCCGTAGAAGAAATCATTGCCGATACCCTCATCCAGCAGCTTGTTCTTGGAGAACTGGTAGTTGCCATTGCCCAGGTAACGGGAGGCCTGGTAAGAGTATTCCAGCGTAACGGAGGTACGGTCATCTACCAAATATTTAAACGACGGTGCAAACAGGTAACGGTTGCTGTAATTGTACTTGGTGTAAAAATCTTTCTGCTGCCCGGCTACGTTCAGGCGGTACAGTAGTTTGCCGTCTTTGCTCAGCTTACCGTCAAAGTCAAGCGCAGCGCGGTAAGTGCTGAAGCTGCCCATGCTGATGTTGGCAGATCCTTTGGTAATGCCCGTAGGCTTTTTGGTTACCACGTTGTAAAAACCACCGGGTTCGCCGTTGGCCAGCATAAAACCGGCAGGGCCTTTTACAAATTCAATACGCTCTATCATGGCTGCATCTTCTGCGGTAGGGCCCCAGCTGGCTTCAATGTTCATACCATTGCGGAAAGCAGGGATCTTGGAACCGCGCATACGGATCTGCGCATACTGGTTGTCCCAGTGGCCTACGCGCGATGCGCCGCTGATGTTGCGGGTAATACCATCTACAATATCAAATGACTGCTGATCGGCAATGAGGCTGGCAGAGATCACCTGTATATTCTGCGGTACTTCCAGCAGCGGCGATTTCAGGCGCAGGGAGCCGGAAAGACTGTCTGTTTTATATTTATTATGGGTACCGTTAATGATCACTTCCTGCAGCTGCTTATTGGTAGCTTCCAGCTGTATGGTCACCGTTACCACCTGGTCCTGCTGCACATCTACTTCCTGTGAAACGGTTTTGTAGCCCATCAGCATTACCTGCAGGGTATAATGGCCGGGATGCATTCTCTTAAATACAAACCCGCCCTGTTCATTGGTAAGGGTGCCCCTGTTCTTTTCCTTGATCTGTACAGCTACAAAGGCCGCTGGTGTTCCATCATTCGTGATCACTTTACCCTTAATGGCGGCAAGTGGTTCTTCTGTCGCAAAGGCCGGCGCAGCAATGAGTAGGGCGCACAAAAAGCCTGTCAGTCTTGTGAATCTGTTAAATAGTATATGCATAAAGGTTAATTGTCGAACATGCAATGCGGTTGCAAAGGTATAGGCTCATCAGGGGGGGGATTTATGTAATCGGGAAATTGGTTTACGCAATACGGAATAGTTGCAGCCGGCTTAATGGGAAATATTTTTCATTTTCTCTTTTTTAAGCTGGGGAAATTGCCTAAAATTGGAGGGGATGCCTGTAATGACCACGGACCAAGACCTGTTAAAAAAGCTGAAAGAAGGAGATGAACCGGCTTTCAGAGAGCTGTATGCGCGGCATAACAGGCAGGTGCTGGCCTTTGCGTACCACATGACCCATTCAGCCATTGATGCGGAAGATATTTTACAGGAAACCTTTTTACGTTTATGGACCGGGCGGGAGCAGCTGCCGGATATTATACATGTAGGCAACTACCTGTTCACCATCGCCAAAAATAAAACCCTGGATCATTTACGTAAAGTATCCCTGCAGCAAAAGCTTATAGACCAGGTGTGGGCCAACCTTTCTGAAACCAGCAACGACCTGGAGCTGCAGCTGGAAGCCCGGGAAAGCAAAAACCTTATTCAGCAGGCAGTTGCACAGCTATCGCCCCAGAAACAAACTATTTTTCAGCTTAGCCGGCAGCAGGGCCTGAACCATGATGAAATAGCCGCACAGCTGCACCTTTCCAAAAGCCGGGTAAAGAACCTGCTGGTAGAAACCCTGAAATATATCCGTACCTACCTTTCCCAACACGCGGTATTCGTGGCCATCCTGTTCCAGGTAGCCTGTAAATACCTGATTTTCTGACAATTAATTTTTTTTACGCTTTCGCGGTCCTTTGCGCCTCCCCAAACGTCTTTATTAGTATAAGCCATTCCATATGCCGCAAGAAACGTCCCGGATAACATACCTTTTGCAACGTTATACCAGCAGCTCCTGCACGCGCCAGGAGCTGGAAGAGCTGCTCGCATACATTGCAGCTCACCCGGAAGATGCGGCCCTGCAGCATTTTATGGAAACGGCCTACCGGGAGCTGCCGGCAGATGCTGCCTTACCGGAAGTAGACCTGGAGCATGTGTACCGTAACATTATCAGCCCCTCCCCTGCCAAACGTATATTCCCTATCCGTTATGCAGCAGCAGCGGCCATTATAGCCGGCGCCATTGCACTGGCTTTCCTGTGGCGCAGGCCCGGCCCTTCCACCCAAACAAATCTTCCTTTAGCACAACAGACCATTAATAATATAACACCCGGCGCCAACAAAGCGGTACTTACCCTGGCAGACGGCACCACCATTACGCTGGACAGCAGCGGGCGGCAGGTGATCGGCGGCAATACCCATATTACGCAGCAGAACGGCCAGCTGGTGTACGGCGCCAACGGAACAGATAACAGACTACAATACCATACCTTATCCACACCACGGGGAGGACAATTTAAGCTCACGTTGCCCGACGGCACCAAAGTATGGCTGAATTCCGCGTCATCAATACGTTATCCTACAGCATTTACAGGGAAAGACAGAATAGTGGAGCTGCAGGGGCAGGGCTATTTTGAAGTGGCACAGCAGGCCAACCAGCCGTTTAAAGTAATGGTGAATTCCATGGAAGTACAGGTGCTGGGCACCAGCTTTGACGTGATGGCCTATGGCGACGAAGCCACCGTGAACACCACGCTGGTGGCAGGTTCCGTGCAGGTGAAAGAAGGTAATGCCCTTCGCCTGCTGCAACCCGGCCAGCAGGCAGTACTGGACCATGGCAACCACGCGCTGACCGTGCAGGCGGCAGATGTACAAAAGATCATTGCCTGGAAGAACGGCCTGTTTGTGTTCAACAACATGACGCTGGCCGCCATTTTACGGGAGGTAGCCCGCTGGTACGATGTGGATATCGTATATACGGTAACACCCAGCGCAGAGCTGTATGGCGGCGGCATATCCCGCAACCTGCAGCTGAGCGGTGTGCTGAACCTGCTGGAAGCCAGCGGCTTTAATCATTTTAAGGTAGAAGGCAGGAAGATAATAGTGCTGCCTTAACCAGCTATAGACAAGAGAAAGGGGGAATCAACCAACAACCAAGATCAGAAAAAAACCGGCTCCGACTGCCATCGGAAACCGGTCATACATCTGGTATGCTGAATAATCGCTGAGAGATCAATCATTTACCAAACATCACAAAAGTATGCAATTCACGTGTAATGCATTGGCCCGCTATTGCCGCGGGCTGTCAACCAAAATTTCCCGTATAGACCGGGACCTAAAAAGACAAATCATTATGCAGCTCAAAGGGACCGCATTTCTTCTCCTGATCACCTGCCTGCATGTAAGCGCCGCCGTTTACTCCCAAAAGGTGACCCTGTCTGTGAAGAACATGTCTTTGCAAAAAGTTTTTTCGGAAGTAATTACACAAACAGGGGTATCCATTGTGTATTCCGAAAAGGTACTGTCAGGCACACAACCGGTGTCTATTAACGTAAAAGAGGCCACGGTGCAGGAGGTGCTGGAACAATGCCTGAAACACCAGCAGCTCACCTACTCGCTGGAAGGCAACAGCTTTGTGATCAAACGCACGCCGGCGGCCGATAAGGCGCCCCCGCTGACCGCTGATACCCTTATTAATATAAGCGGTACCATCACCGGCACGGGCAATGTGCCACTGCCCGGCGCTACTGTTATGGTAAAGGGCACCTCTAAGGGCACGCAAACCAATGAGCATGGCCAGTTCCGGTTGGGCAGCGTACCTGCTGACGGGATACTGGTGATCAGCAACATTGGTTATGTAACCCGCGAAATAGGCGTGCCTGCTGACAAAACGCTGGCACTGGCGCTGGTGGAGGATACCAAGAACTTTAATGAAGTAGTAGTGGTAGGTTATAGCGATAAAAAGAAAGGAGAGCTTACCAGCGCGGTGAGCGTGGTATCTGCTGAAAAGCTGAAAGATGTAACCACTAACGATGTAGGCTCCATGCTGCAGGGCAAGGTGCCCGGCCTGCAGGTGATCAACGCTTCCGGCGTACCAGGCAGTCAGGCAGAGATCCGCCTGCGCGGCGTATCGTCCGTAAATGCTTCACAAAGCCCTTTATATG
>NZ_DATCRF010000561.1:0-24649 GCF_036569125.1 Chitinophaga sp.
GCAACACGGGTGCTGCTTACATTGGTAGTAAAACGGAATTCCTGGGCACTAGCGCAAGCTATAACGCCCAAACAAAAAAAGAGGGACAGTGCCCACTTCCTTATTTTAACCTGACAGACCATATCTCGTTGACAAATTTAACCAAAGCCTATGCTGTGGAGCTGATTTCGCCGTTAAAAGTTAGTTAAAAAAATAATAAAATATGACCTCAAGATCATTATCTGGTAAGGACTTCGCTTAATGTGCGGATGTGCAAATATGCAAATGTGCAGATGGGAAAAATGGACCGTTTCAATGCATTTGCACACTTACTCATCTGCATATCTGCACATTAGCTAATGTCCCCCAGCATGGGCCGCAGCACAATTTCTTCCACCACTGTTTGAGCGGCCAGCGTGTAGGCTGCCCATACAATATTGGCAATATCCTCAGGCGGCATCAGGCGGTCCGGCGGCGCTTCAAAACCCTCCCAGGAGGCAGTAAGCGTGGGGCCGGGGCTGAGGGCGGTCACTTTAATGTTATGCGGCTTCAGCTCTTCCCGCAGGTTTTTGGAAAAGCCTAACAAGGCAAATTTAGTAATGCTATACGCGCCGCCGTTAGGGTAGGCTTTGTAGCTGGCCGTGGAGGTAAGGTTAAAAATGTGGCCTTTATGCTGTGCTATCATAGCCGGTAACAGCTGGCGGGTAAGGTGATAGGCGCTGTATACATTGGTAGCCATCAGGTTTTCCAGCAGGCCTTCTTCCTCCTGGTGCAGTGCGCCGGGCACAAAAAGGCCGGCGTTATTTACCAGTATATCCACTACGGGGAAAGCTGCTTTTACTTTGGCTGCAAAGCTCAGCACCTGCTGCTTATCACTCATATCCACCGGCAGGGCCAGCACCTGTACATTAGGCGCCAGCTGGCGGATGTGTGCAGCCGTAGCCTCCAGCGTGGCGGCATTGCGGGCGCACAGCGCTATATTAAAACCTTCTTTGGCCAGCCTTTCGGCGATGGCTTTACCTATTCCTTTGCTGGCTCCCGTAATTACTGCGTTCATATTTTGGAGGGATTGAAAACCGGAAAATAAGAAAAAAAATGTGCAGATGTGCAGATATGCAGATGTGCAAATGAGGAATGCAGCGGAGATGAGGGCAATTCATCTGCACATTTGCATATCTGCACATCTCCTCATTCCTTCGTACCTTTGCCCTGTGATGAAGTATAAGCATATTTTCTTTGACCTGGATCATACACTGTGGGATTTTGAAACCAACTCCTACCAGACTTTAGAGGAACTCTACCATACATTTGACCTGAGCGCCCGTGGGGTGCCTGGCTTTGAAGCGTTTTACGACAGCTATGTTATTCATAACGAGATATTGTGGGACCGTTTCCGCAAAGGGCTCATTAACCGTAATGACCTGCGCTACAAACGTTTTAGCAGAACCCTGCTGGATTTTAAGATCGGCGATGAAAAGCTGTCTAACGCCCTCAGCGAAAAATTTCTGGAAGTGCTGCCTTTTAAAACTGCTTTATTTCCTTACACCGTGGAAGTGCTGGAATACCTGACAGCTAAGAACTATCCCCTGCACATGATCACCAATGGGTTTGAGGTTACCCAGCTGCTGAAAATGCGCAATGCCAAAATTGATCATTTCTTTACGCATATTATTACTTCTGAAGTAGCGGGCAGCCTGAAGCCTTACCGGGAAATATTTGATTACGCTATTACCAAAGCCGCTACCAAGGCTACGGAAAGCGTAATGATCGGGGATGCGCTGGAGCTGGACATTATAGGGGCTCACAATGCGGGTATGGACCAGATCTATTTTAATGCAAAAGTTCCGGCCACTACTATGCAGCCTACTTATTGCATCTCCTGCCTGAGTGAGCTGAAAACAATTTTATAAGGCGGATAGGAACAGGAAATATTCTGTTTGCATACCACAAGGGTATGTTTTGTTATCGATTGCTATAAGCAAAATAGCACTGGGTGCAGGCTTCGGTGTAATCTTTGGCAATATCGTATAAACAATCGCCGAAAAATGAGTCCGTCAAAAAGTACGAAAGGCTTTGAGGATCACATAATACAACAAACCTCCACGAGGTAACCGAATAAATAAGGGCTGACCATTGCTTTTTGGTCAGCCCTTTTAATTTTATGCCGTATCTGATCACTTACCTGCTGGTTTGGCTGCAGTTGCCGGTTGGGCCGGTTTTGCAGCGGCAGCACGCAGACTGGCGGTTTTAGAAGGTTGCATGCAGCAGGCCTTTTTCCGGGCGGTTTGCTCTTTTTTGCAACAGGCCTTGCTGTTGTCTTTATTACAGCAGCTCTTATCCTTTGCTTTGTCCTGGGCCAGGGCTGCACCGCTTATGAGCAGGGCTGCAGCCAGGGTGAAAAAAGTTTGTTTCATGCTAAATATTTTTAGGTAACGGTGGTTGTGTTTATACCAGCTGTGCAATAATGGATTGCCCGCCCTTTACTACCTGGTCCAGCTGCACCTTAACAGGTGTGCCTACGGGCAGGTAAATATCCACGCGGGAACCGAACTTGATAAAGCCCAGCTCTTCATTTTGCTTTACCTGCTGGCCTGCTTTCAGGTAGTTTACAATACGGCGGGCCAGGGCGCCGGCGATCTGGCGTACCAGGATATCTGTTTTGCCATTGCCTATAACCACGGTGTGGCGCTCATTTTCCGTAGAGGATTTTGGATGCCAGGCCACCAGGTATTTACCGGCATGGTATTGAGATAACTTCACTTCCCCGCTAATGGGGTTGCGGTTTACGTGCACATTGGCAGGGCTCATGAAAATAGATACCTGCAGGCGTTTATCTTTAAAATATTCGGGTTCAAAAGTTTCTTCGATCACCACTACTTTACCATCACAGGGAGAGATCACCAGCGTTTCATCCTGCGCCATATTCCGGGCGGGAATGCGGAAAAAGGAAATAATGAACAGGAACAGGATCACGGATACAATAAAAAAGCCCCAGGTGAGGGAGGGTACCTGTCCAAGGAAATAGAATACGGCCACATTGAGCAATGCCAGCACCAAAGCGGTTAATACAATCGTGCCCAATCCTTCGCGATGGATCTTCATGTTGTGTTTATTGGTTTATTAGTTTAATTGGTAATGCGAAGGTAGAATTAATTACGAATTATCAATTACGAATTACGAATTATGCTGAACGCTGATACTCAACGCCGGATGTTGAACGCAAGCGGTTAGAGTCGCCGGCACGCATAATGATTGTAAGCTATCAGGCAGATGTAATCAGCCATTAGGAGCTAAGCGTTCCGCATTCTACAGCATCATAAAGCTGTGTACATAGATCCAGGCAAATGGCGTAGCCAGCAGCAGGGAATCAAAGCGGTCCAGAAAGCCGCCATGCCCCGGCATAATATTACCGGAATCTTTTACGCCGGCCATGCGTTTCAGCTTGGACTCCAGCAGATCGCCGGCCGTGCCGAAAATAGCGGCAATGCCTGCTAAGGCCAGCCAGTGCTGCAGATCCAGCCACTGCTGCCCCCAGTAATGGCCAAAAATGCCGGCAACAGCCACGCATAGGATCATGCCGCCTACAGAACCCTCCGTGGTTTTCTTAGGGGAGATGGAAGGGAAAAAAGGCGTACGCCCTATCAGGGAGCCTATAATGTAGGCCATGGTATCATTGATCCAGATGAAGCAGATCAGCAGCAGGGGTATCAGCCAGCCGGGCTGCCCGCCGGTAGTGCGGCCAATAAAGGTGATCATGCTGCTGCTCAGGCGCAGGTCTACCAGCAGGCCAAAGGATACGCTGATGTACAGCAGGCCCAGGGCCGAGTAGCCAATGTTCTTCAGGGAAAAATCCTTGCCCAGCAATATTTCGCCCATAGGTAATACCAGCAGGAAAATAACGGCTGTCCACCAGCCCAGGAAGCCCAGGGATACAAGGCTGGTGCCAAAGGCCTCGCCGGTGAAGGCCATTACAATAGCGCAGCTGGCTACCAGCACACCGTAGCGGTGCCAGGCAGATACTTCGTTATAATCCTTATCTATGAGGCGAATGAGCTTAAAATACTCCTGTATGGCAAAAAAATTAACCAGGAAAAAGAGCAGGAAAAAGGTAAAGGGATTCCATAAAATGCCACCCAGCATTACTGCCACAAAAACCAGTGCGGAGGCGGTACGGGTAAAAAAAGTCTTCATTCAGTGTTTATTTTGAAATTGCATCTTACCTCGTTTCATTCATCTGCGGCAGGCAGTAGAAATATGAGATAAGGTGGCGGGATCTTGCTTCCTGTCTCTTACTTCGTTTCATTCATCAATTCCAGCGCCTGCGTTACCTGGGAGCTGTGCACATAAATTTCAGCCTGCCCGGGCAAGGCCTGTATGTAAGATGAATCCTGCCGGTTCAGGAGCACGGCATTCACCCCGTTCTCCAGCAGCATGCCTTTTACCATTTCCGCCTCAAAGGGCCGGTCTGTTGAAAATATTTTAATCCAGTCTTTTTCCATCACTCAGGTTTTCAGGTTGTGACTTTTCAGCTTGTGCCGGCAATTTAGTGCGTTTGTACAACACCCACAAAAGCGACAGGGTTACCAGGGCGCTGATGAGGGCCACATACCAGCTGGTGGTGCTGCTTTTGGAAGGATCTTCAGAGATCACCTTTACCTGGTACAGGTAAGCGGCAAACACCTGGATGCCATTTACCAGGAAGTGCCCCAGTATAGACAGCCACAGGTTGCCACTCAGGTAATAAATGGCGCCCAGTAAAAAGCCCAGCAGCACCCGCGGCACAAAACCCAGCAGCTGCATATGCACGGCGCTGAAAAGAATAGCCGTGATCAATACACCCAGCCAGGGCAGGCGTACCAGCTGTATAACCAGGCGTTGCATAACCCCGCGAAAGAACACTTCTTCGGCAATGGCCGGCAGCACAGCTATCAGCAGCAGGTTTACGATCAGGTCTTTTACCGTAGGCATTTGCAGCAGGCGTTCTATCAGCAGATCGGCCTGTTCTTCCATTTGCCGTATGGAGGCGGGTACGTTCCAGTGCTGGTTCCATTCCGCCGTCAAATCTACAGCCCACAGGGAACAATACATAATCAAAAGCGCTAATACTATAGGGAGGGCTTTGGGGCTTTTGCTCATACCCAGCCATTCAGCAGGCTTTGGATCGGAGAGGTAGCCGAACAACAGGCCGGGCACCAAATAAACCACCAAAGTGTACAGAAATTGTACTAATTTCAGATAGCCGATAACTTTAGGACCCGTGGCGTTGCCACCTTGTAATTGATCTACAGTATAACCGCTCAGGGCAGGGAAGCCAGTATACAGGAAGGTACCATAAAGCAGCATAAAGCCGATAAAGATCCCGATAAAGGTCACGAATTGTAAAGAAGGAGAAGACTGTTTTAGATAGCCGGTCATAAACGGTAACTGTGTTAATTTTGCGTAAATTTACAGCACCAAAACCAGTTGGCAATAGCTTTTACTCACTGCATACATCCTGCTGCAACTATACAATGTAATAAAAAAAATGGCGAAGATTGGTAATATAAATTTAGGAGAGTTCCCTTTACTGCTGGCGCCCATGGAAGATGTAAGCGACCCACCCTTCCGTGCCGTATGTAAAGAGAACGGGGCTGACCTGATGTACACGGAATTTATTTCTTCGGAGGGGCTTATCCGTGATGCTATTAAAAGCCGGCAAAAGCTGGATATTTTTGATTACGAGCGGCCTATAGGCATACAGATCTTCGGGGGCGATGAAGAGCCCATGGCTATGGCGGCCCAGATTGCCGCCGCTACCAACCCCGACCTGGTTGACATTAACTACGGCTGCCCGGTTAAGAAAGTAACCTGTAAGGGCGCCGGCGCCGGCATTTTAAAAGATGTGCCCAAAATGATAAAGCTGACCGCTGCGGTGGTAAAAGCCACCTCGCTGCCGGTAACAGTAAAAACACGTTTGGGCTGGGACGATGATACGCGTAATATTGAGGAAGTAGCAGAGCGCCTGCAGGATGTGGGCATACAGGCCCTGACCATCCATGGCCGCACCCGCACACAAATGTACAAGGGTAATGCCGACTGGAGCCTGATCGGAAAAGTAAAGAACAACCCCCGCATACACATCCCTATATTTGGTAACGGTGACATATGTACGCCGGAGCAGGCGGTAAGCGCCCGGGAAAAATACGGGGTAGACGGGATCATGATAGGAAGGGCAGCCATTGGTTACCCCTGGATCTTTAACGAGATCAAGCATTTTATGAAAACCGGTGAACATTTACCGCCCCCAACTGTTTTGGAAAGAGTAAGGGTGTGTAAAAAACACTTACACCATTCCATTGCCTGGAAGGGAGAGATTGTAGGTATATTGGAAATGCGCCGTCATTACACAAACTACCTGAAAGGATTACCGCATATAAAAGATTTCAGGCAACAATTAGTAACTTACAAGTCACCGGCAGAATTGGAACAGGTTTTAGATGCTATAGCTGCACAGTACAAAGATCATATTTTTGAGAGGGTCGCATCCCCGGTAACGGACAGCCAATACCTGCCGGCAAACAATGAAAGCATAGATTGTAACGTTTACGGTTAAACCCCAATTTCATTTATTTAAAAATTACTTTCACATGGCCACAATTAAAAACCTTAAAAACGAAGTCTGGAAAGACTTGCAGATCAAAAACAAATCTGCCTTGCGAAAAAGATATGCTGTGTCTAATATGGGGAGAGTGATCAGTTACCATGAAGAAATTGAAGATGGGAAGCTATTATCCGGCTCTACCGTTGAGGGATATACGGTATTGAACGTAAAGCCGGCAGATAGCTACCAGTCCCTGTACCTGCACCGCGAAGTAGCCAAACTGTTCGCTAAAAGGCCGGGACGAGCCCACCGATACGTTATTCACCTGGATTACGATAAGAAGAACAATAAAGCCTCCAACCTCCGCTGGGCCACTAAGGAGGAAATGGAAGAGCACCAGCAGAACAGCCCCGCCAAGCTGGCCTACAAGGAAAAGCAGCGGAACCGCCTGAAAGGCTTAAAGCTGAATGTAACCAAGGTTAAAAGCATAAAGCGCCTGCTGGCAAAACCCGGCAAGCGCACCATGAAGCAGATCGCCGAGCAATTTGATATCAGTGAAATGCAGCTGTACCGCATAAAAAGCGGCGAGAACTGGAGTCATGTAAACGCGGATTAAAGCCTGGCTTTCCAGGAATGATCATAAATGATGTTGTCTGACTAAGGCCAGACCATCCGGCTAGTGCAGCGGGATGGCTGGCCTTAGCTATTTGATGTGCAGATGGCAAATATGCAGATGTGCAGATGGGGAATGCATGAATGTGCTAATATGCTGATGTGCTAATGTGCTGGTATATGTGAGAGGATGGCACAAACAACAAAAACCGGCACATTAGCATATTAGCACATCAGCACATTCCCCCTATCATCCGCACATTTGCACATCTGCATATCTACACATTGATTACTTTTGTCCCAATTAAACAAGGGATATGTCTACCAAGAAAATTGCCATTATTGGCGGCGGTAACCTGGGATCTGCCATTGCACAGGGCGTGTTAAAGAGCGGTTTTGCCAGTGCTTCCGATATTATTATCACCAAACGCAATATTGAAACCCTGGCCGGCCTGCAGGCACAGGGCGTACTAACGGAAACGGATAATGCCAAAGCCATTGCTGCGGCAGATGTGATCATTGTAGCGTTAAAGCCCTACAACATTAAAGAAGTACTGAGCCGGGTAAAAAGCGCTTTTAACCCTGCCAAACATATGCTCATCAGCGTGGTTACCGGCGTAAGCATGGACGAGCTGGAGGAGATAGCCGGCCCTGGAATGCCCGTGGTAAGGGCTATGCCCAATACCGCCATTGCCATCCAGGAATCCATGACCTGTATTTGCCATAAGAACACTACCGCGGAGCAGGCTGCCTGGGTAATGCAGCTGTTTGACCAGCTGGGCGTTACCGTGAGCATTGACGAAAAGCTGATGGATGCCGCCACCGTATTAGGCGCCTGCGGTATTGCCTATGCCCTGCGCTTTATACGCGCCAGCATACAGGGGGGCATTGAAATCGGGTTTGATGTACGCACCGCCAACATGATAGCCGCCCAAACGGTAAAAGGCGCTGCCGCCCTGCTCATAAGCGGTAACCGCCACCCCGAGGAAGAAATAGATAAGGTTACCACGCCCAAGGGCTGCACCATTGCGGGCCTGAACGAGATGGAGCACCAGGGCTTCAGCTCTTCGCTGATCAAAGGCATCACTGTTTCTTATAATAAGATCCTCAAAGGATAAGGAAAGTAAAAAGTAAAAAAGCAAAAATTAAAAAGGTGTTTTGCTGAAGGATAAGTAAAAAGCAAAAGGTAAAAAGCAAAAAAGAGTGCTTTGCTGAAATATCAGTCGGGGAAATAAGGGGATGTGTGATGCGTAAAGACGGGATTATGAAGCTGCAGATGCTTTGAAAGAGGTTGCTGGTTTTTTCTTTTTAATTTTTACTTTTTTCCTTTTCAAACAACTTCCTGCTTGGGGTAATCAAAAAAGAGGAATTTTTTGGGCGCCCGGTCAAAGTCTTTCCAGGAGCTGATATCCGCTTCTATGGCAAAGATGCCGGAGGTGGGCACATTATCGATCCGGATCTCTTCCGTAAGGTAGTTGGCAAAGTCCGTTATACCCGGGTTATGGGCAAAAATGGCTACGGTATCAAAATCATCATCGATCTTGGTGATCACTTTCAGGAAGGTAGAGGCATAACACAGGTACAGCTCATCTTCCAGTAAAATAGCTTCTTTAGGATACTTCCACTCACGGGCCATGATCTTGGCGGTGCTGCGTGTGCGCTTTGCCGGACTGGATATAATAAGCTGGGGAACCATACCCTTTTGCAGCAGGCGGGCTGCCATTTCCGGGGCATTCTGTTTGCCGCGCCGGTTCAGGGGCCGGTCAAAATCATCCATGTCCGGATCATTCCAGCTGGACTTTGCATGCCGAATAAGGAGTAATGTTTTCATGGGCTGAAAACCATTAATAACCATAACGAAAATACGAATTTTCAGATTCAGCAGAAAGTTAAACCCTTGCCGTTAACCTAAAATCAAGTGCAGGGCGATTTAAAATAAACTTAACACAGATTTGTTGCGGATAATATTATTAATTAATACTATACTAATCGGGCCACGGGAAAGAAAAAAGGCTGTATCAAAAAGATACAGCCCGGTAGTGTATGTGTTTAGGTATAAATATCAATATTAATATCCTCTTTCATTACGGCCTTCCATATAGTTCATAAAGGCTTTATTCACCACGCGGTTGCCGCCGGGGGTAGGGTAGTTACCGGTAAAATACCAGTCGCCCAGGTTATTGGGGCAGGCCTTATGCAGGTTCTCTATGGACTGGTAGATCACATCTACCTTGGCGTTAATGCCGGCCGGGGTAATGATCTGCGCTATTTTATCGGAGATCTCTTCTGTGGTGAAAGGTTTGTAAATATTCCGCACCACGTTCTGCGCGTGCAGGGTGTTGGTGCGCTGCAGCTCTTTACACAGGCCGTAGGCTTCCTGTAAAATGTGCTCCTTACCCTGTTCTTTCAGCAAGGCAATGGCTGCCTGGAAAGCAACAAAGTCGCCCATTTTGCTCATATCTATGCCATAACAGTCCGGGTAGCGGATCTGCGGGGCCGAGGATATGATCATAATACGCTTGGGCCCTAAGCGGTCCAGCATTTTAATAATGCTTTCCTTGAGGGTGGTGCCGCGTACAATGGAATCATCTATCACGGCCAGTGTATCTACACCGGGGCGCACGGTTCCGTAGGTAATATCGTATACGTGCTGCACCATTTCATTACGGCCGCTGTCTTCCGCAATAAAGGTGCGCATCTTTACATCCTTAATAGGGATCTTATCGATCCTTACCCGGCGGTTCACCATTTCAGCCAGCTTGGCCTCGTCAAAATCTTTACCCCAGGAGAGGATGCGTTCTATCTTGATCTTATTCAGATAATCTTCCATACCCTTTATAAGGCCGTAGAAGGCAACTTCCGCGGTGTTGGGTACAAAAGAGAAAATAGTGTTGCGAAGGTCGTGGTCAATAGCTTTCAGAATGGTTTCTGAAAGATTGTAACCCAGGTTGGAGCGTTCTTTATAGATCTTTTCATCGTTACCACGGGAGAAGTAGATCCTTTCAAAGCTACAGGCTTTACGTTCTTTGGGTTCCAGGATCTGCTCTAAGCTGTATTCCCCGTCGTTCTTTACGATAAGTGCATTACCGGGCATCAGCTCCAGCACTTCGTTCTCGCCTACGTTAAAGGCGGTACGGATGGCAGCCCTTTCGGATGCAGCTACGATCACATCCTCGTTAATGTAGTAATAAGAGGGGCGAATGCCGTGCGGATCGCGGATCACAAAGGAATCGCCGCTGCCCATAAGGCCGCATACATGGTAGCCGCCATCGAACATGGAAAAGGCCTGCTGCAGGATGTTCTTTACATCCAGGCCATTGCGGCGCGCCTCATCTTCCTGACATAAAAAATGATATACTACTTCCAGCATGGCGGCCAGGTCGCTGTTGCGGTGTACTTCGCCGGGATCTACCCCTACGAATTTGAACAGCTCATCGGCATTTACCAGGTTAAAGTTACCTGCAATGGTAAGGTTGCGTGCGGGAATGGTGTTATGGCGTACAAAGGGATGGCAAAGCTCTACATTGTTCTTACCCTGGGTGGCGTAGCGCAGGTGGCCCATCAGCAGCTCGCCCAGGAAGCGGATGTGGCCTTTCATGAGGCCCGGGAACTTGGTGATTTCCGGCTGGTATTTCTCGATCTCCTGGATCTCGTCGCGCACTTTGCCGAAAATATCGCCAATGGCTTGCGGGGCGCTGCTCCGGAGACGGTGCATGAAGGGTACCCCTGGTTCTGTATTGAGTTTTACGGTGGCTATACCCGCTCCGTCCTGTCCGCGGTTATGCTGCTTTTCCATGAGCAGGTACAGCTTATTAAGCCCAAAGAAAACCGTTCCGTATTTCTGCTGATAATAAGAGAATGGCTTCCTTAATCTTATGAATGCAAGGCCGCATTCATGCTTTATCGCGTCACTCATCCCGTTTTTGAATTGAAGTCGCAAAGTTACGCTTAAAAAGCATAACAAAAACATAAAGCTTGGAAAGTGGGGTGGCCTTAAAACGAAACTCCCCGGTACGGATAGTGTACCAGGGAGTTTTTGTTATAGGATGTAGCTTGCGTACGTTATTGTTTGGCCATGGATGCCAGCCATTTGGAAATGTTTCCGCAGGTTTTGAACTCATCGTCCACATGAATGTAGTATGTGGGAATTCTTTCCATGAGCCATTTATTTACGGCTTCGCCCTGTTTTCCCTGGAGGGTGCGCTGCTGAATGCGGGCATAATCATCTCTCAGGTTCTCGCGGTGCGGCTGGGTACGTGTTTTCAGGTACACCAGGCGTACGCCGGTACGGCCCTGTTCATCGGTGAAGGGCGCCGGTGCGGAGATCTGGCCGGGTTTCAGGGTGTCCAGCATCAGCACAATATCGCGGGTGGATGGATCGTCCAGCTGGTCAATAGTGATGAGGGAGCTGCCGTTCATTTTGTTCTGCAGCATACCGCCGTCAAACTTAGCCATCTGGGCGTCGCTGTATTTGGTAACCGCTTCGCCAAAGGTGTATTTATGATCCAGGATGGCGGTACGGATGGTATCCAGCTTTTTGTTGGCCAGCTCAATGTCAGACTTGGTAATGTTTGGTTTTACCAGGATGTGCTGCACGGTAATGTTATCGCCCTGGCGGCGTAAACACTGGATAAGGTGGTAGCCGAACTGGCTTTTTACCGGGGAGGAGATTTCCCCTTCCTTTAAGCGGAAAGAGGCGGCCAGGAAGTCAGGATCCCAGGTACCTTTCTCGTTCCGGTTCAGGATGTAAATGCCTTTATTATCTTTTACTCCCGGATCCTCAGAATACAGGATGGCCAGTGAGCTGAAGTCAGATTCTTTCTTTTCTACGCGGCGGCGGAAGTCCATTAAACGCTCCGTGGCATAGTTTTCCATTTCTTTGGTGGCTTTGGGCAGCAGAATAAGCTGACCTATTTCCAGCTCTGATTCGTAGAAGTGTAAGCTGTCTTTCGGAATGCTTTCAAACTCGCGCTGTACTTCAGAGGGCGTTACCTTAATGGCATCCACGATCTTATCGCGCATGGCCTTGGCCTGTAAACCTTCTTTAATAGGCTGGCGGAAACGTTCACGCAGCTGGTAAATGGAGTAGCCGGTCACCTCTTTCATTTTCTCGCGGGAGCCGTACAGGTCCTCAAAATAACGGATACGGTTCTCGATCTGCCCATCTACATCGCCATCACTTACGGGTAAGCTATCGCGCTCTGCCTGCAGCACCATTACTTTCTGGGCTATGATCTGCTCCATAATAGAGCAGGCGGCATTGGGCGGCAGCTGATTATCCGGCGTATTACGCTGCAGGTTCATCATTTCCCCATCTATATCTGATTTTAAAATGATCTTATCCCCTACAATGGCGGCAATTTTATCTGCTACCATTTTTTGCTGTCCTACGGAGGTTTGCCACAGGAGCAGGGCGCCTGCAGATAATGCCAAAAGTCTGTTCATACTAAAGAAAGCAGTGAAATTCAAAAATAGCCAATAAAATAAGCCGCATGGAGCGGCCTATGGTTTTTAACAAAAGTTTATGTAAGCATAAAGCTAAAAGCATAAAGCTGAAAGCAATGCAGCGGATATTGGGCTGCTTTATGCTTTCAGCTTTACGCTTTCTGCTATTATAAAGTACGTTTTACTTCTACTTCTTCAAATCCTTCAACGATATCGCCTGTTTTCAGGTCGTTGTAGTTACGTATGCTCAGGCCGCACTCCATGTTGGATACTACTTCCTTCACATCGTCCTTATAACGTTTCAGGGATCCCAGCTCACCGGTGAAGATCACGATACCATCGCGTACCAGGTTAATGCGGGTGTTACGGGCCAGCTTACCATCCAGTACAAAACAACCGGCTACGGTTACCTTGTCGAAACGGTAGGTTTCGCGTATTTCCACATTGGCCACCACCTTCTTCTCTATCTTAGGCTCAAGCATGCCTTCCATGGCGCTCTTCAGCTCTTCGATAGCATCGTAAATGATGGAGTAGGTACGGATCTCAATATTTTCTTTCTCAGCCAGCTTGGCGGCCTGTGAAGACGGGCGTACCTGGAAGCCTACGATGATAGCATCGGATGCGGTGGCCAGCAATACGTCGGATTCTGTGATCTGACCTACGGCCTTGTGCACCACGCTGATGGCTATTTCTTCTGTAGACAGTTTCTGCAGGGAGTCGCTCAATGCTTCTACGGAACCGTCAAAGTCGCCCTTGATGATAATGTTAAGCTGTTTAAAGTTGCCCAGTGCCAGACGGCGGCCAATTTCATCCAGGGTAATGTGTTTCTTGGTGCGGATGCCCTGCTCACGTACGATCTGTGCGCGGCGGTTAGCAACATCCTTGGCTTCCCCTTCATCCACATACATCTTGAATTTTTCACCGGCCTGCGGGGCGCCGTTCAGACCCAGCAGCTGTACCGGGCTGGAAGGTCCTGCTTCGTCAATACGCTGTCCGCGTTCATTGAACATGGCTTTGATCTTACCATAGAAGGCGCCGCTCACAATGGTATCGCCCTGGTGCAGGGTACCATTTTGAACCAGCACGGAGGCTACGTAACCGCGGCCTTTATCCAGTGAGGCTTCTATGATGCTGCCGGAGGCTTCGCGGGCAGGATTTGCTTTCAGTTCCAGCAATTCTGCTTCCAGCAATATTTTTTCCAGCAGCACATCTATGTTCAAACCGCTTTTGGCAGATATTTCCTGGCTTTGGTATTTACCGCCCCAGTCTTCTACCAGCAGGTTCATACCGGCTAATTGTTCTTTGATCTTTTCAGGATTGGCTCCTTCCTTATCAATTTTGTTGATGGCAAATACCATGGGAAGGCCGGCTGCCTGTGAGTGGGAGATGGCTTCACGCGTTTGGGGCATGATGGCGTCATCTGCTGCTACCACGATCACGGCTATATCCGCTGCTTTGGCACCACGGGCACGCATCGCGGTAAAGGCTTCGTGACCGGGTGTATCCAGGAAGGTGAGCTTTTTACCGGTAGCGGTAGTTACCTGGTAGGCGCCTATGTGCTGGGTAATACCCCCGGCCTCACCGGCTACTACGTTAGCGCTGCGGATGTAATCCAGCAGGGAGGTTTTACCATGGTCTACGTGACCCATGATGGTCACAATAGGCGCTCTTGGCAGCAGGTCCTCTTCTGCATCCACTTCTTCTTCTTCCTCATCCGCATCTACATCGTCTATACCAATAAATTCTACTTCATAACCAAATTCGCCGGCTACCAGCTCAATTACTTCCGCATCCAGGCGCTGGTTGATGGATACCATGATACCCAGGCTCATACACTTGGAGATCACTTCTGCAAAGCTTACATCCATCAGGTTGGCCAGCTCGCTCACGGAAATAAATTCCGTTACCTGCAGCTTATTATTCTCTGCATTCTGGTTGGCCATTTCTTCGGCCCTTGCATCGCGTTTGTCGCGGCGCTGTTTGGCCTTGATGTTCTTGCCACGGCCGCCACCCAGCTTGGCCATGGTTTCCTTGATCTTATTCTGGATCTCGTTCTTGTCAATTTCTTTGTCTTCCGGACGTCTGTTCGGATCTCCTCCACGGTTAAAGCCGCCGCGGTTATTATCGCGGTTGCCTGGCCCACGGTTACCACCGGGACCTCCGGGTCCGCGATTGCCTCCGCCGGGTCCGCGGTTAGGTGCTGCGTGCGGACGGCTGGGTCCCTGACCGGGTTGGTGCGGACGGTTGCCGCCACCCTGGCCACCCTGACCCTGGCCTCCACCGCCGTGCGGGCGGTTGCCACCACCCTGGTGATGACGGTTATCGCCGCCACCGGGCCGGTTATCGCGGTTGCCAAAGCGGTTGTTATTATCGCCGGTGCGGTTGGTAGGTGCACCTGCGCCTTCCCGTTTTTCGCCGGAAAATTCTTTCGGCTGTATGGGTTCCGGTTTCTTTTCAACAATAATGCGTTTGCGTTTACGCTTTTCATCATTATTGTTGTTGTTATTGTTCCGGTTGTTGAAGGTGCTTTTGTTATTATCGCGCCTGTCAGACTGGATCGGCAGGTTTATTTTCCCGATTACCTTGGGACCGGTTAATTTTTCTGCCTGTATGTTTTCAATCACAGCGCTGCTATTATCATCCTGTTCGGAATCCTGTATATTTCTTTCTGCGGGAGCGGTTTCCGGCTCTTTCTGTTGAGCGGCTACCGGTGCGGGTTCCTTTACTTCCCTTGCCGGTGGTGCTTCCTGTGGTTTTTTCTCTTCTTTAGGAGGGGCGGGTTGCTCTGCGGCGGGAGCTGCCGGTTTTTCCTTTTCCACGGCTTTGGGCGTTTCTGCCTGCGGCGGTGTTACTGGTGGAGCGGCGGTTACTTCCGGTTTTTCCGCTACGGGCGCTGGTTTTTCCTCTTTCACGGGTGCGGGTGGTGTTTCCTGCACTTTTTCTTCCTTCACTTCCGGCGGAGGTGTTTTAGCTACCGGTGTTGTTACCACAACCGTTTCAGGTTGTTTGGCCGGTGCTTTCTCCTCGGTGGGAGGTTCCTCTTTACGTGCGGCAGGCTTTTTACCCTGCAGGGCGTTCAAATCAATGGTTGCCACAACTTTAGGTCCGTTTAGGCGTGGGGATTCTGTTTTGGTTACTTCTGAAGGAGGGGGTGTGGCGGCTTCCGTTTTAGGCGGCGTTGGAGGCGCCACAGGTGTTGCCGGCGCTTCGGGTTGCTGCGGAGCTGTAGCTTGTACAGGCGCAGGTTCCTGGGCAGGCTCCTGTTTAGGCTTTTCAGCCTGGGGCGGTATTTCTGTTGCCGTTGCGGATTCCTCTTTTGTTCCACTCTTCTTCCCTGCTGCTTCCGCGGCTTCCTTCTCCTTTTTCTTCATTGCATCTAACACGCTTCCTTTAGGCAGGGCTATCTGGTCGCTTTTGCGCTTGTTAGCCTTGTCCTGCTGGAATTCTGACTGCAGGGCTGAGTACATTTCAGCCGTCAGACGGGCATTTGGTGATTCAAATCCGTCCGTCGAGTAGCCCTTATTGGCAAGAAAATCGATCAACGTTCCTTTACCAATATTGAACTCCTTGGCGGCAGCCAGCAATCGTGGTGTGTTGTTTGTTACTTCGGGCATATGTGTTATATCTCGGGCCTCCCCTTTTTCCCATTGTGCTGCAACGGGACTCCATTTTTACATTTAAAAATAATTCAAATATATTCCATTCCAAGCGAACCCAAATCCTGGGAAGGTTTCCAGACCCGGGAGCGCTATTCTTTGTCAAACTCTTCCTGTAATATTCTTCTTACGTCGTTCACGGTTTCCTCTTCGAGGTCGGAACGGCGTACCAGCTCTTCCGCGGTCAGATCCAGCACGCTGCGTGCGGTATCACAACCTATGCGTTTGAGCTCATCGATCACCCATTCTTCTATTTCATCTGAGAATTCTTCCAGATCCACGTCAAATTCGGTTTGTTCCTGCTCTTCATCGCGGAACACATCAATTTCGTAACCGGTCAATTCGCAGGCCAATTTTATGTTCACACCTTTTTTACCGATGGCCAGGGATACCTGGTCGGGTTTCAGGTATACCGCTGCGTATTTGTTATCGTTATCTACTTCCTGGCGGCTGATCTTGGCGGGAGTTAAAGCACGCTGAATAAGCAATTGGATATTGGCCGTATAGTTTATAATGTCAATATTCTCATTTCTTAATTCCCTAACTATGCCATGGATACGGCTGCCTTTCATACCTACGCAGGCGCCTACGGGGTCTATCCGGTCATCGTAGGATTCTACGGCCACCTTGGCTCTTTCGCCCGGTTCGCGTACGATCCTTTTTATTACTATCAATCCGTCAAAGATCTCCGGCACCTCAATTTCCAACAATTTAGCAAGGAAAGAAGGATGTGTGCGGGAAAGAATGATGAGTGGAGCGTTGTTCTTAAGTTCTACTTTTTTAACAACGGCGCGTACGTTCTCTCCTTTTTTGAAATAATCGGTTGGTATTTGTTCAGATTTAGGCAATATTAGTTCATTCCCTTCATCATCCAATAATAAAACTTCTTTTTTCCATACCTGGTAAACCTCGCCGGTTACGATCTCGCCTACGCGATCTGCGTATTTTTTCACCAGTATGTTCTTTTTGAGGTCACCGATACGGGCGGAGAGGGTTTGTTTGGCAGCCAGGATAGCCCTGCGGCCAAAGTCCTGGATCTCTACTTCCTCGTACAGGTCTTCCCCTACCTGGTAATCAGGTTCTATTTTAATGGCTTCAGAATAGGCGATCTGTGCATTCTCATCCTCTACTTCTCCGTCCGTTACAATAGTACGGCGGCGTAATATCTCCAGGTCACCTTTTTCTGTATTTACAATCACGTCAAAGTTCTCATCGGAGCCATATTTCTTACGCAAGAGTGTTTTGAACACATCTTCCAATACCTTCATCAACGTTGGGCGGTCAATATTTTCCGCCTCCTTAAACTCCGTGAATGACTCAATCAGGTTAATACTAGCCATTGTTTTGGTAATTATATTTTAAAACACGATGCACACGACGGTGTGCTTAATTTCAGTAAAATGTATGTTTAGCTGTTTAGATAATTTCGGATCCGGTTTTACGCCTTTTTTCCTGGGCGGTGTTTCCTCCAGGGTAAGCTGGTCTTCAGTTACTGCCAGCAGGGTCCCTTCTTTAATGGCGCCGTCCAGCAGGGTTACTTCTACCTTACGGCCAACATTTTTAAGATACTGCCGGTGCATTTTCAGCGGCTCATCCAGGCCGGGAGAGGATACTTCCAGGGAAAAATCGCCATCCGGGAACAGGGCAGAGGCTTCCAGCTGAGCATATAATGCGCGGTTAAGCTGCACCAGCTTTTCAACCGGGATACCTTTATCCCCGTCTACAAAGACCTTAACATTATTGGTGGGTTTGATCCTCACTTCTACCAGGAAAAACTCCGGTTCGGGAGCCAGCTGCGCTTCTATAATCTGCCGGATCGATGCGATCACTTGTTCATTTGCCATACCTAACTAACGGGAAAAACGAGAAGGGGACCGTTGCCGTCCCCTTCGTTTGAATCAATTTCCTTTTGCAAAATTAGGATTTTATTTTGATCCAAAAACTATTTCTTTAACTTGTATCAAATATTTAAAGCCGCGGTAAAGCCCCAGGAGTACGGATTATTAAATGTTTTAATACATTTACATGTTGACCTGCGTATGCATCTTAATACATATATAAAGCACCTTAACATAGAACTCTTTATATGGCCGTTGGCGTTAGGGCTGTTATTTTTTATGGACCCGCATAAAGGAGCCACCCTTTGCCCGCTGCAATGGATGGGGCTTAAAGGGTGCCCGGGATGCGGGTTGGGACACGCGATTCATTATGTGCTGCATGGACAATGGGCATTAGCCTGGCACAGCCACCCCCTGGGTTTTTTTGCGGTGCCCATGTTACTGTACCGCAGCTTTCAATTGGGAAAACAACAAGTACAAATATTCCATTACCTTAAAAACAATCCCGCATGAACGATCTTTCATTTGCCATTTTACCCGGCGTACAGCATGAAGAGCTGTTATGGCTGCAGGAGCTGACCCGCAATTATACCGACGATCAGAAACAGCGGTTCATGGCTGTTTACCAGGGCCGCCGCAAGGACCCGCAGACTATATTGATCTGCTGCCTGATAGGGCTGATAGGGCCTGCCGGCATTCACCGCTTTTTGCTGAACCAGGTAGGTATGGGCATCCTGTACCTGTTCACCCTGGGCTTATGCTGGATTGGAACCATTGTGGATGCGGTGAACTATAACAAGCTCACCTGGGAGTTTAATAAGAAAGCGGCAATGGAAAGTGCGGCCTTACTGGGATTTAATTAGTTAAAGAAACCTTAAAGAAAGCCGATTGGTTTATACAGGTAGCAGATATTCTGCTACCTTTGTTTTACTATGATCAAATTAATAGCCCTCATATTTCTGCTGTGGTTGTTCTATAAGATCGTTTTTGATTTTATAGTTCCGGTGTACCAGTCTACCAAACAGGTAAGGCGGCAGATGAGCGATATCCAGGACCGTATGCGTCAGCAATATCAACAGCAACAACAGGCGCAGCAGGCTGCCGAACAGCAGCATCAGCGTGCGGCTACCCAACAGCGCCCGGTTGATAAGGGTGATTATATTGACTTTGAGGAAGTGAAATAGCCTTCTATAGTAATTATCTAAAGAAGATAATACTAAAGGATATTCCCTGTCTCAGGGAATTTAGCTTGCCGGGAATTGAGCATCCTATATGCTGGCAGCCGGTTTAAAAATATCTGCAATGGTTTTGGGCGCCTGTAAATGAATGGTTTGTAACCCCACTGCTTTGGCGCCTTCAATGTTCTGCAACAGATCATCAATAAATAATGTTTCTGCGGGATTGAGCCGATGCTCATCTATAATTACCTGGTAGGCTTCTTTATCCGGCTTACGGTAACCGATCAGGTGCGAGTAATAGGCTTTGTTAAAAAAGGCCGCCAGGGAAGGAATGCCCCTGCTTTCCTGCAGGATCTGGTTGAACCGTTCCAGGTGAATAGCATTGGTATTGCTTAGCAGGTAAGTATTATAGTGGAGCTGTAGCTGTTGCAGCAGCTGCAGGCGTTGCAGCGGAAAATCCAGCAGCATGGCGTTCCAGGCATCTATGATCTGCTGATCCGTGACCCCGGGCGTTACGTGTTTCTGCATTTCCTGCAAAAAAACATTCTCCGATACATGGCCGGTTTCCAGCTCATCGAACAGGCGCGAGCCTTTGAACTGGTTGTATAAACTGGTAAAATCCTTTACGCCTAATGCTTCAAAAGCCGTGTAGGTGCGCTGATAATCCAGGTTGAGGATCACACCTCCCAGGTCGAAAATAATATGTTTGATACCCTGCATGCTGATTAAAATATTTGCAAAGCTGCAAATTAAAGCTGTATTTTAGAAATGTACCGGTACACGTTATGCAACAATTGCCTAATTACTTGTTATTCAAAGGCCCGCTCCCGCGAGGGATGATGTGGCGGAAATATTCGTGTATGCTTTGCCGGTACCTGCTGCCTATGAAATTGAAATACCTGTTGTTTAATGATTGGTTGGGCCGATGTGAATACAATGTGCAAGTATGGTTCAAAAACTCACTTTGGAGAAAGAGGATTGAACACAAGCATTCCTTTAGCCCCAAATGGTACCTGTTGCCATTTAATGGTCTGTTGTTGGGAAAGATGCTGCAGTGCAAGCCAGGTCACCTGTTATTAAATAGTTGGCTGCCCGGAAGGAACTGTAAGCATTGGGTTAACCTGGCCTGGTGCCTGTTACCAACGCTGTTATTGCTGGCCTGTAATAATGATATGGATCGCATAAACCGGTTAAAACGGGGAAGTGAACTGGCGCAGCAATATTGCGCATCCTGCCACGCTTTTCCGGAACCCCGCCTGCTGGACAAAACCACCTGGGAAAAAGATGTGTTACCGGCAATGGGCGAACGTTTAGGCATTAACAGCTTCAATGGCAGCTATTACAGGAAACCGGTGCTGTCTGATAAACCCGGCGCAACAGCCAACCAGATCAGTACAGAAGACTGGGACCTGCTGGTGGAATATTATACTACGGTAGCGCCCTGGCAACCATTGCGCCAGCACAGGGATGAACCCTTTAAAAGCCCTGCCCCGCCACTATTCACTATTCATGAACCGGATGAACAAATGGGCGAAGCCCCGCTGGCCAGCTATGTAGGGATGGATACCCTGCATCAGCGTATATGGGTAGCCGATGGACAGGATAGTACGCTGCATATTTATAATAACCGGCTGGAACCGTTGCAGCAGCTGCGCACAGCGAGTATTGTATCGGATATTATATTACCGGGTGCTTTTACCGGCAACCGTGCATATGTTACCTGCCTGGGTACGCTGTATCCTTCGGATGCGCTGCGGGGGAGTATACAGACGTTGCAGGATGGGGGGAGGGGGATGTTGCCCGAAATGCTGAAAGATCATTTACCCCGGCCCGTACAATTGCAATATGCAGACTTTAACCAGGATGGGAGCCCCGACCTGCTGGTATGCGGGTTTGGTTATAACAACGGTGCTTTGAGCTGGCTGGAACTGGATACCAGCAGGCAGGTGGCAGTAAAAGAACATATCATCTTTCCCCGCGCCGGCGCCATCAAAGCCTGGATCCGTGATGATAATCACGACGGCCGGCAGGATATCTGGGTGCTGTTTGCCCAGGGCGATGAAAGCATCTGGTATTTTGAAAATACGGGTAACGGCAATTTTACACCACAGCGCATCCTGCAATTCCCGCCGGTGTATGGCTCCAGCAGCTTTACCCTGCAGGATATTGACCACGATGGGCTGGAAGATATAATTTATACCTGTGGCGATAACGCAGACCTTTCCCGCATACTAAAGCCTTACCACGGCGTATACATTTATAAGAATAAGGGCCGCCACAAATTTGTACAACAATACTTTTACCCGGTGAATGGCTGCTATAAAGCCATTGTTAAAGACTTTGACCTGGATGGCGATGAAGATATGCTGACGATATCCTTCTTTGGCGATTATGGCCTTCAGCCCCAGGAAGGACTACTGTATTTTGAAAACCAGGGCGGCATTAACTATACCGTATATACTTTGCCCGCCAGCCGGCTGGGGCACTGGATCTGCATGGATGCAGGCGATATTGATGGCGATGGGGTTATAGATGTAGTGCTGGGCAATTTTTCACAGGGACCTGCTAACTTTCCGGGAATGGGCAGTCAATGGCGGAATGGACCTGGGTTTATATTACTGGAAAATACTACCCGTGCTGCCCGAAAAAAGAATTAAAAAATTTATGGCTAATTGAATAAAAAATAATTAATTTTGCCGTCCCTGAAAAACGGGACACCCAGAGAAGTTTAGATATATTTTGTCCGTGAGGACAATGGTCCTATAGCTCAGTTGGTTAGAGCACCTGACTCATAATCAGGGGGTCCCAGGATCATGCCCTGGTGGGACCACTTAAATTTTCAAAAGCGTCGGTTTACCGGCGCTTTTTCTTTTTGCAGATATGCTTCCTGCAGATCTTATCTACCTAAAAAAGGGGATATTAATCTACCTATTTTCCGGTATATGCTTTAGCTATTGAATAGTCTAATTTTGCACCGTCAGATAAATTATCAGTGCTATGCCTTTTGAATTTCGTAATGCTATCCTCATTGCTGCTACCTCATTGCTGGTTGCCGCCATCCCGGGCAACAGTCAGGCCCAGGGTAAATTCGACAGCAAGCTGCTGAAGGACGGAAAATATACATTGGCCTGCTATACCGTAAATAGTGGCAGCGAATCGGAGATCGGTACTTTCACCATCGGGATCAATACCACCAATGATAAGCTGTCACTAACCACCATCACCGCCCTTACAGGTTTGGAGGAGTGGAAGGATACCAGCATATCAGATCTGAGCACTTTCAAACCTATTTACCGTGCATCGCACAATTCCATGAAAGATATGGTGCTGCACTTCGGCAATTATGTTACCGGGTATTATGTTGATAAGAAAACAGGCAAGAAGAACCAGATCAAAGAAGCCGGTGATCAGTATTTCGTTGACAGCTATACCTATCCTTTCATTTTGTCGCTGCTGCCGCTGACCTCCGGTTACAGTACCGATCTGTCAGTGTATGAATACAAGCCTGCCAACAATGGTAATGTGAAAAAAGCTGTTGTAGAGGAAGTGAAGAACAACACCTACATCAGCAAATTCACCGGAAAGCATGATGTATGGGAAGTGACCGTGGTGGAACCTTCAACAGATGAAAGATCCGTTTCCTATATCGACAAAAAGACCCGCCGCCTCTGGCAGGTAGATATGTTTACCAATGGCCAGCAGATAAGAATGGTGGATATGGAGACCGATTTCAACTCCATCAAGGCCTCTTTCGATAAAGAGGCTACCATGAAAATGGTGAAAGGTGGTAATGCTATTATTTCCGGACAGGTATATGCCCGCGATTTTGACCAAGGCAACAGGATGCAGGTGATGAATATCAAGGCTAAGCAGGTAGCTTCCCGTGGTACACAGGTGATCCTGATCCCATACAACGATTACTTTAAAGAGTGGGTGAAGGTAAACGAAGCCCAGCGAAAAAAAGGAAGGGAAGGCATTGCCATTTCAGACGATGCTGCTGAGTGCATTAAAAGCACCAGGGTATACGATGATGCCGGACACTTTGAATTTGTAAATCTTATGCCGGGAGATTACCTGCTGTATACTGAATTTAGATTTGAGCACGGCTACACCCAGAGTGAAGTGGTGGGATATACAGACCACTATATTAACGGCATGTTCCAGGGTACCTCTGCTAATACCGTGAACAGGGATTACAGTGTGGGAACCAGCGCCACTGTGAAGAAAGTGGTAACGGTGAGTAAGGCGGGGGATAAAGTGGAGGTGAAGCTTAAGAAGACGCATGCGTGACATAAATTTCAAATATGCCATCCATCTCCCTGATCGTAATTAAAACCAACCAGCTACAGGCCCAGGCTACATTTTATACTAAGCTGGGCTTCACGCTTGACTATCATAAACATGGCAACGGTCCTTACCATTATGCCAGCACAGGTAGCGAACCTGTACTGGAAATATATCCATTACCTAAAGGTGTAACAACACCGGACAGCACGACCAGGCTGGGATTTGCAGTTGAACACTTAGATATTTTGATCAAAGAGCTGGATGCGCAGGGCATTACCATAATAGCTGCACCTGCAAAAACCGAATGGGGTTATACTGCCATTGTACAAGACCTGGATGGAAGAAAGATAGAACTAACGGAACATTAAATCATTCCGGAGCAGGCGGTCTTTTATTACCACAGGCTGCACAAAATGCAGCCAGTGGCGTTCTATAGGGCTTACCACATTTTTCACAAGGCGGGCCGTATTGTGCAATCCGATGATGCATGATGGCGTTAGGTATTGTTTTGGTAAATCCCGTTACCTCCTCATAGTAATCCATTAATTCCTTAAAGCGTTCTTCGTATGTACCCTCTCTTGATTTGATACCTTTACCATAAAGCTCATAAGCCTTTTTATATTCGGCTTCGTCAAGCATTGGTAACTCCATTCTGCAACGCCAGCACCAGAGAATTTTCATAGCCTTTTATTTAACTTACAAATACCTCCCCACCTCCACACACTCCACTCCTTCCACCTTCCTGAAAGAATCCGTTGTATACACTGCATCCACAAACTCGATCTTAGTTCCTTTACTGAAGATCCCGTGGCTTACAATTAAATTCACTTTCACGGCGCCTTTCTCTTTCAGCATTTTTGCAGTACCGGCAAATGTGCCACCACCATCGCAAATATCATCTACAATAAAACAGGTTTGCTCCTGCAGGTTATCAGTAGTGGTTTTGAAGTTGGTGAGCGCTCCGGTTTTAACATCCCGCTCTTTCATACATTCCACCACGTTATCTGTTTCTAAGAACTGCGCCAGCTTATGGATCTTCTTTAGTGCACCGGCATCCGGGGATACCAGGCAATA
>NZ_DATCRF010000562.1:0-18608 GCF_036569125.1 Chitinophaga sp.
GGTTACTTCCGCAATGTTACGCACCTGCGAGGTAAGGTTACCCGTCATCTGGTTCACAGAGTCCGTCAAGTCCTTCCAGGTACCGGCTACACCGGGCACAAATGCCTGGCCGCCCAGCTTACCATCCGTACCCACCTCACGCGCCACACGCGTTACTTCGGAGGCAAATGCGCGCAGCTGCTCCACCATGGTATTGATGGTATTTTTCAGCTTCAGGATCTCACCTTTTACATCCACCTCGATCTTACGCGACAGGTCACCGTTGGCCACCGCGGTAGTTACTTCCGCAATGTTACGCACCTGCGAGGTAAGGTTGGAGGCCATGATGTTCACGGAATCCGTTAAGTCTTTCCACAAACCTTTTACCCCCGGCACATCGGCCTGGCCGCCCAGCTTACCTTCGGAACCTACTTCACGCGCCACGCGGAATACTTCGGAACCAAATGCATTCAGCTGGTCCACCATGGTATTGATGGTATTTTTCAGCTCTAATATTTCTCCCTTTACATCCACCGTGATCTTGCGCGACAGGTCGCCCTTGGCCACAGCGGTTGTTACTTCCGCAATGTTACGCACCTGGGCTGTAAGGTTGGATCCCATCTGGTTCACGGAATCTGTTAAGTCTTTCCAGGTACCGCCCACACCCTGCACCTTAGCCTGGCCGCCCAGCTTACCTTCTGTACCTACTTCCAGCGCCACGCGCGTTACTTCAGAGGCAAAAGAGTTCAGCTGGTCCACCATGGTGTTAATGGTGTTCTTCAATTCCAATATTTCTCCGCGCACGTCCACAGTGATCTTACGGGAAAGGTCGCCCAGGGCCACGGCCGTGGTTACATCCGCAATGTTACGCACCTGTGCGGTCAGGTTACCGGCCATCTGGTTCACGGAATCGGTAAGGTCTTTCCATGCCCCGCCTACCCCTTTTACCGTGGCCTGGCCGCCCAGCTTACCTTCTGTACCCACCTCACGCGCCACGCGCGTTACTTCGGAGGAGAAGGAGTTCAGCTGGTCCACCATGGTGTTAATAGTATCTTTCAGCTCCAGGATCTCTCCCTTCACATCTACTGTGATCTTTTTAGACAGGTCGCCACGCGCCACCGCGGTAGTTACATCCGCAATGTTACGCACCTGGGCTGTCAGGTTATCCGCCATCTGGTTTACGGAATCCGTCAGGTCTTTCCACACCCCTGCTACGTCCTTTACTTTTGCCTGGCCGCCCAGCTTACCTTCAGAGCCTACTTCCAGCGCCACGCGCGTTACTTCGCGGGAGAAGAGGTTCAGCTGCTTCACCATCCCGTTCACCTCTGTTGCAATACGCGCAAACTCGCCCTGCAGCAAATGGTCTTCTATCTGCAGGGTCATTTCCTGCGACAGGTCGCCTTTGGCCACGGAGCTGATCACATGCGCTATTTCAATGGTGGGATGCACCAGGTCGGAGATTAAACTATTGATGGAGCCTACCGCCTCATTCCACGCACCTTTGGCCGTGCGGGGCATGGCTACACGGTGATTGAGCTTTCCCATTTTACCAATGGTATTACGGGCCAGCAGCAGCTCCTCTACCAAGGTTTCATTGAGCGTAATGATCTCATTTACCGTATCACAGATCTTACCACTCAGGCCAATATTATCTACGGGCATGCGTACACTGAAATTGCCTCCCTTTACTTCGGAAAGCACCTGTAACAGCTGGCGGCTATCCAGCTCATCGTGTAACTGCTGAGATACGGTAATGGTCTTTTTACTTTTTTCAGAGGCAGGTATAGCTTTTTGGGATGCACTCCTGGCCGGTGACGTTGTGCCGGCGCTTTTCTTCCTGGTATTCATTTTTGCGGCATTAGAGCGATTAAAGGACTCAATTATGTAAGTTAAGACTTATCCAATACCCTTACTGCAAATTGTTAGGATACGCATGTGTGGCAGATCCCCACGGAAGGGGCCGCCATCCTGACGATACAATGCGTTTGGTCTTTCAAAATAAAGATAATGTAATATGTTTACAAAGGATAATATTTTACGCCACTCCAACACGAAGCGCCTTGAGCCCGCTTAGTCCCTGCAGGTCTTCCAGCTCCAGCTCTTCCAGGTCATTTTGCAGCACGCCCGTTTCCTGCATATATTGCAGGTAGGGTAGATAGTCCTCTATATCTTTCCGGTTAAAATAAATGAGCGCGATCTTATCTGTCTGGGTTAAACGTTCATCGGTATCGCGGATATGCACCTTATCGATCCGCTTTTTGATCATCTGGTAGCGGATATTGTAGGTGCCTTCCACATCAAACCTTCTTTCATCGGCCCGGAAGCTGATATCAATGGTATGGTTATGGGCAAAGATCAGCTGTGTGGTACGCAGCTGCTGCGGCATATTTGGCAGCAGGGAACGGGTAAGCCTGGTAATGGCTGCCATGGAGGAAAGCTGCCACAGGCGCAGGTTCTTCAAATGAAAATGATCAAACACGCGGTTGGGGGAAATAGACTGCCCTATGTAAATATCATACTCAATACCATCTGTGCGGAACTTTTCAAAGTAGCAGGGATAGGCCTGCTGCAGCTTATCTTTTTCCGTTTCAAAATAATTATTGATGGCATTATTGATCATTTGCATAGAGGCTTCCAGCGCATTCCGGTTATGCTGTACCGCCTCCCCGCTGCCGTGCAGTAATTTTAAATAGCCCTCAATATCATTGCGGGTAGTGGGTTCCTGCTGGGCAAGGTGCTTCAGGTAAGGCAGCGTGCCTTCTGTTAAAAAGTGATTCAGGTTGGTTTCGTCCGTAGCATCCCACTCCTCCTGCTCCAGCACCTGCTGCCATTTGGTGCAGTTAAACAGGGCTTCTTCCAGCAGGGATGACGGGTGTTCATGCTGCACCTTCGTGAGCATTTCGCATAAAATGCGCAGGTGGTTATCCAGGTCGGCACGTACAGCCTTATTCCTTTCTATAGTAGAATTGCGGATATCAATAGCGCCGTACAAGGGGTATACATCATTGAAATGTACGTTCTGCACTTTAGCGGGCAGCTGTTTCTTCCGCTGCTGTAAATATTCCCAGGCAGCTTCATTAAACTTCCATTGCACAGCGGGTTGCAGGGAAGTGAACTTTTCCATTACAATGTTCTCTATTTCCAGGTTAAACTCATCGCGGTACACCTGCAAAAGCTGTCCAATGGCGCCAATGGCGGGCTCCAGCAGGGCCAGCGTTTTTTCATTAAAGGTATCATCGCCCCAGGTATGCACCCCCAGCACCCCAACGGGTGTACGTTCCAGGAAGATGGGCATCAGCGCCAGGGAGCGTACGCCCAGCTTGCGGAAATCGTCCAGGAACTTATACTCTTCCTTTTCTTCTTCCTGGAAAATATCCTGGGAGAAAAAGAAGCTGGGATTGGCGGCGTAAGACTTTGCCTGGTCCCGGAAATCTTCCGGCGATAAGGTTTTCTCTCCCCATACAGAGAAAAGGATGCCGGTACCTGTTTTCTCAAAACCATATACCGGTTCATCATTAATATGTACAAAGGGAAAAAGGTCGAACTCTATTTTACTGTTACGTACCAGGGTTTTCAGGGATTTGATCACCGTATCCTGTGCGCTGTTATCTGCCCCGGGCTTACGGTTCAGGCGCACCTTGCGGATATTGTCTACCGCTTTATACGGCGTAATATCCGTTACCGTTAGCATGGCCATGCCGCGGAAT
Source organism: Chitinophaga sp. (assembly GCF_036569125.1). Taxonomy (GTDB): domain Bacteria; phylum Bacteroidota; class Bacteroidia; order Chitinophagales; family Chitinophagaceae; genus Chitinophaga. The sequence goes on from NZ_DATCRF010000562.1 coordinate 3,687, forward strand.
TCAAACATGTCCAGCGGCAACATGTTTTCCATGATCTCGTAGCTGGCGCCTTCGCTCAGGTGCATGTACAGGCGGTTACAGTCCAGCGCAGGCAGCTCGCCCCTGGCTGTAACGGAAATACAATCGGTATTTATATTCACGCTGTAGTATTCCAGCAAACCGGTGGTAGTGCTGGTGCCGGCATGGTATAAACCTGTTTTTACAGGCGACTGAAAATTGTATAAACGCTTAAGGATAAACGAATAAACCAGCTGCAGGCGTTCCCGGCGATAGTCCTCCTCAGTTTGGGTTACTTCGTACTTCTCATCTCTCTGGGTCAGCAGTGTAAACAGCAGCTCCGTACCATAAAAAATATAAGGCTGAAAGGGAAAGCTGAGGCCCCAGGCCAGCTGCTGCTCATCGGCCACGGGCGAGGTATTGCAGGCGTATATATATTCAAGCAGGGGTTCATACCCGCTTATATTTTCCAGCGTGAGGGCTGTACCGTTCTGCTGATAGCTTTCAAACTTCTCCAGGACCTTTTTAAAAAAATCTGCCTTGACGGTAGGCTCCCCTTCTGCCCGCTTTTTCAGGTATTCGATAAACGGGTCAAAAGAAAGCGCGGCATTCACGGGTAGTGAATAGGCCTGCTCCCCGGCAGCATTAAGTGTGACGTTCTTCATGTTCGGAAATTCCCCCGGAAACTTTACCGGTTTTTAAATTCACAGGTAAATTTAATGGTTTCCTGCATCCAATGTTAAGCCCTTGATAACTATAAGTAAAAAATTAAAAAGCAAAAAGTAAAAAAGCGGAGGCGGATAATACGCCTGATGCAGGTGTTTTATGCCGCTGATGCATTTTACTTTTTGCTTTTTTACTTTCCCCGTGGTATCACCATCCCTGCTTTTAATTTTTACTTTTTTACTTTTACTTTAACTTCTGCAGCATTTCGGTAGAAAGCGGATCGGACGATACCCCATAACCGGTTACCAGCACTCCTTTCTCTTTACCATCGTTAGAAGCGATGGCGTATACGGCTGCTTCATCTGCCGGGTCGGTATTACCTTCGTAACGGTACACATCCACAATGGAAAAATCATCCAGGTGCAAGCGGTTCTTTTCACTTACCAGGTAATTGCCTTCAATATTAAAATCAGTTGTAAAGCCTTGTTTGCGCAATGCCTCAATGGCATTGGATACGGTATCATAATGTACTTCCATTTCACTTGATTTTAAAGGTTACTGTAGCGGGTGCTTATCTAAGTTAATAAAATAAAAACCAATCCGGCCCGGTCACTGCCCGCAAAAATAAAGCCGCCCCTGTTTAAAGCAGAGACGGCTGATCTAATGATGACGTGGATATTGAATAAATGGATGTAAGACGAGCTGTTATGGATGCACCACCACCAGTTTTTGGGTAACTACCTGCCCGCCCCGGTTAATACGCAGGAAGTACACGCCACCCGGCAAATTGCTTACCGGCAGCGTGGCCTGCCCACCTTCAATATTGATCACCTGGTGGCCCACTACCCCGCCGTTAGCGGTTAAAATGCTGAGGTAACCTACCCCTTTCCAGCCATTGCTGAATTTAAGGATGGCGGTGTTACTGGCCGGCTGCGGGTACACCTGTAATAACCTGCTTTGGCTGCCGCTGAGCGTTTTATATACACTATCGGTAAACTGCGCAGGTGCGGCCATGCGCAGGGCAGATGCTGTATCGCTGATCACAATATCATCTATATAGGTTTTGAAGCTCCCGGTATCAGCACCATGATCATAGGCTACCATAATACGGTCGATGGTTTTGCCATTTAGCCAGGTACCGATGTTACACAAAATGCGCTGCCAGGTATTCACCGTGCCATGGCCTGCTCCCGGGTGCATGGAAGTACCATTCTGGTCGGTAGCGCCAATGTCGCGCAGGGTGGTTCCATCGGTCATAATAAGATCTACGCTCACATAACGGGAAAGGTTATTGGTAGGAAAGGTGCGGAAGCTAAGCTTTGTGCTGCTGTTCACCGGGATGTTCACATCAAAGGCGCGGAAGTAGTAATAAGAACCGCCGCTGGCCGCATTATCCCTGCCTGCTGCGCGGATGGCGGAAGGGCCGGTGTAGCTGGTTTCATTGCTTACAATGCCGCAAACAGGTGTGCTTACATTGCGGGGTATGGAGCTGGGGTCTGCGCTATCTGTCCAGGTGAGCGTGGCATCATAACCGGGTTCCATGCTGGTACGGAACCACAACGGTGCGCTGGCGTAAGGAATGGTAACATTGGTGGTAAGAGGGGCGGTGCCTTTCAGCACTTTGGTGGCCTGCCCTGCCAGGCGCAGGTAAAAATCCGGGCCAATAAAAGTACCGTCTGCGCTGGTAGTTAAAAAGTATTGGTTGTTAGGGACGGCAAAATAGCTGTCGGCCATTTTAGCGAACACAGTGCCTTCATCATATTCATCAAACATAGCGATGTAGGAAGTGGAAAAGCCCAGGTTCTTAATGTTGTACAGCTGCCGCCAGAAGAACTCACCTTTATTGCGCGGGATCTGGTTGCGCGTACCCCCGTTCCAGTTACTCCAGGCAAAACCGGGAAACAATACGGGCTGGTAAGCAATATTATTAGTGTTGCAATAAGCCAGGTCCGGTGCAATAAGGTTAGCGGCAAAATTATCAGCGCCGTTATTATCGCCAAAACGCCCTACCGACCAGGGTGAGATCATATCAAAGGCATTATATACCTGCGTGTAACCGCTCCAGGAATCATTGTTGCCCGTGCGCCAGTACGTAGGCACCCCGCCTACTACATAATATCCTTTCCCTTTTAACCAGTTAATGATAGCCAGGCTGGCAGCAGGCGCATTTACGCGGCTGTTAAATCCAAAACCCCAGATGCATACCACCGGCTTGCCGTTCTGGTGGGCATAGTAAGGCGAGTTGGTTACCTGCAGATCATTTTCAATATGCAGCCAGTCGTTCTTAAAGTAGGTAGTATCATCGGCGCTCATATCATACATGATATAAAAAATGCGCTGGTACTTTTCTGCTGCGCGGCGCATACGTACCGCAGTGCTATCGCGCTGGCTTTTAAAAACGCCATCGCGGGTCTCACCCAGGAAACGCTGCAGGGCTGCGCCATCAATACCGTTCTGCTGCATCCATTTAAAATGCAGGTCAACTGTTTCATAAGGGTAAGAGGTGAACAGCTTAGCGGGCCGGCCATCGTTTAAATTTCCCAGGTTGGTCTGGAACAGCTGGGCGGCGGGGTATTCCGTTACATCCGGGTAAGCTTCAAACGTGACGGCATTGGGTGCGGGGCTGCCGGTGTTGGAGTTATACTGCCCGGCAGACCAGTGCCGCCAGCGGGCTACCGGCGAACCATCGCCATAACAGTTAAACCATCCCTGGTAACCACAAATGGTTTTACCAATAATGGCCTGTGCAGGCGTAGCCACCTGTGCGCGGGAAAAATTGGGGCCGGAGAGCAGGGCCATTGCAAACAGTATTTGTAACCATCTTTTCATAGCTGATATGGAATTTGATGAGGTTACAAAATAGCCGGGGAGGATTAACAGAAGGCTTAATAATTCACTAATTGCCGTGGGTTCCGGGAAATATGCGGAGAGTTTCCGGGAAAGGTGCAGGAAGCGCTATGTGGTTTTACGTTATTACAGCAGCTTCCCGCTTGCCCGGATTAATTTATACGCCGGTTGAAGTAATGATCTTACACCAGGGCCATTCTATGCGCTACCAGCCCGGCATCCAGCAATTCCAGCAATTCACGCAAATTGCATTTAAGGCCGGCTGCAGAAATAGCAATGGGTGATCCAAAATGCTTAAAATTATAGATCATCCCTTTTTTCTTAATAGCGTTATGCTGTTCGTTAATGTAATACTCCGGGTTATTAACCACTATCACCAGGAATTGCTGGTTCATAACCTGCGTAGTTACCACCCGCGTAATGTTCATCCATGGGATACGGCCCGCGGCAACGGCGCTTGAGTTATCAAAAAGGCCTTCATCGTCAATGATCAATCCGGGCTTTTTGTCGGCCAGCTTCCGGGAGAAATAAATCATCCCGTATCCAAAGAAAAGAATACCCAGAATGGCCGCCCCGCATTTCAGCAGGGGATTATTAAATACCGGATTGCTTATGGCCGGCTGATAGACCAGGAGCCAGCCGCTGGCCAGCACAAATAATAAGGAGCCAATGAGGCCTTTTGTTAGTTTGCTTTTACTTAAAGGAATGCTGATGCTTTGCTTGTTGAGCACAGGTAGAGATTTGGTCATAGGTTGATGCTATTTATTAAGGGCGCCAAAGATACTTAACTTGCGCACACATTAAAATAAACAACAACCCATACCAATATCAGATGCAGCACATTACAAGCTGGCATTCATGGGGTTAACGGTTATGCTGTTATAAAAATTTCCGGTCCTTGCTGTCAATAACCAGATCATTGATAGAGGCATAACGTTTCTGCATTAAGCCATTGGGGTCAAACTCCCATTGCTCATTGCCATAAGAGCGGTACCACTGGCCGGCTGCATCATGCCATTCATATTCGAACCGTACGCTGATGCGATTATCGGTAAAGCTCCACAGCTCTTTTTTCAGCTTGTAGTCCAGCTCTTTCTCCCATTTTTTTGTAAGAAAAGCCTGCACTTCCGCGCGGCCGTTAATGAACTGATCACGGTTACGCCATTCGGTATCTATAGTATAGGCTAAAGAAACACGCTGCGGATCGCGGGTATTCCAGGCATCTTCTGCCATTTGTACTTTTTGCAGGGCGGTTTCGCGTGTGAAGGGTGGTAGCGGATGTTTCTGTTCCATATTACAAGCAGTTTATAATGACCTGCCGGCGCAAAGGTAAAATGAATTACGTTAAGTGTGCTTGGTTATAAAACTAATGCGGCCATTGGTTTCCATATAGGCCTTTTCAATTACTGCCAATGATTCCTGTTTGGTTTCCAGGCGCAGGCTTTGCATCAGGTCCTCCTCACTTAAAGCAGCGTACTTCATATTTTCCCATACAATATTGCCCGATTCATATAATACCAGCGCCTTGCCTTTGAGCAAATTATTCATACGGCTGCTTTTGCCGGATATCCAGGATAATAAACGGTGCACCGCTATCATAACGGTAGAAGCGGCTACCGTATCCCAGTAAGGGGAAGCGCCTACCACGCCCCTGGCCAGCACTGCGCCCAGCATAATAATGATAATGGTATCAAAGGCCGATTTTTTTCCAAAGATGCGCATTCCACCGATCCGCACCAGGGTAAGTGCAATAAAGAACATTATAAAGGCGCGTACCGACATTTGCAGCACCGTGATCTTCTCCCCTTCGCCCCAGAAAGTACCCAGTATATCCATAACGTTTGTTTAAAAAAGCCTACCTCAAAAATCAAACCGGTTGTGCAAATAATTACTCAATTACCGCCCTGCAGCTTAACAATCCCGGCCCGCCGGGAGGCATGATTGCGCTTTCATAAGGGCTGGCATGATTTTATGGCCTGTTATAGAATGGCCCGCAACCACACAACCATTTATGCAGCGCTGGTAGCCAACCTGCTGATCGCTGTTATTAAATTCATTTCAGGTTTTGCTACCCGCAGCTCCGCCATGCTATCAGAAGCCGTACATTCCCTGGTAGATACTGCCAACCAGCTGTTATTGCTGCTGGGTATCCGCAACAGCAAACGGAAGCCGGATGCCAGCCGCCCCTTTGGTTATGGAAAAGAGCTGTACTTCTGGTCTTTCATTGTTTCCATCCTCATTTTTGGCGTGGGCGGCAGCGTATCTATTTACCAGGGCATTGTGCACTTGCGGAACCCGCCGCCGCTGGAAGATCCTACCTGGAATTACGTGGTGCTGGCGCTTTCATTTTTGTTTGACGGCAGCTCTCTGGTGATAGCAGCCAGAGAGTTTAATAAAGTACGGGGCGATAGCTCATGGTGGATGGCCATACGCCGCAGTAAAGACCCTGCCAGCTTTGTAGTGCTGTTTGAAGATACCGCGGCAGTAATTGGTTTGCTGGTAGTAGCGCTGTTCGTATACCTGGGCCACCTGTTCAATAACCCGTATTTTGATGGTATCGCCTCCCTGATCGTAGGCGCGCTGTTAACCATTGTATCGGTGCTGCTGGCGCGGGAAAGCCGCAGCCTGCTGATGGGTGAAGGCATCAGCAGCACTACGCAAAAGCAGATCATTCAGCTGGTGGAAAAAGACCCGGCGGTGCTGGGCGTACAACATATTTTCTCCACCTACCAGTCGCCGGAAGAAGTAATGCTGATGGTAATGCTGTCCTTTAAACCAGACCTGGATACGGAGGACATCTATGACGCCATTGAGCGCATCCGCGAAGCGGTTAAACGGGCTTACCCCTTAGTGCATTACATTATTATTCAGCCGGAAGAAGCTACGGTGAAAAAATAAATTGTATAATAGCGTGCAATGCGCTATTTTTTCCATGTAAATGAGCAAAACGCCGGCCACCTGCTATGTCTGATCTGTTTAAAAAAAATACACCTTCCTCCCTTGCCGGACCTCATGCGCTTATACTTTCCAGATTGCGGAACCGGTTATTTGATACCAGCCGGCGTAACCGTTTGCTGTACTACAAAAGCGGCAGCCGTTTTGTAAACCTTACAGCAGGCAGTGTGCCCCTGGCATTAAAACCGGAATACATTTCCCCTGCTGCCCTGCTCAGCTGGAACAACATCAGCAAAGCCGTAAAAGCAGAAAAAGACCTGCTGCTGAATGAGCTGTTACATTTCCGGGAACATCCTTACCTGCAGCCGCAGCTGAATGGCATACGCCAGCAATCGGAAAGCGATGAGCGGGAGTATGGTTTTAGCCAGCTAAAGCTGGTAGTGGCTTTTTTACACTGGCATAATTTAACTATTGAGAACAGCACCCGCATTCAAAGCCCTTTATTGCTGCTGCCCCTAAAGCTTAAACGCAGCAAAGGCGTGCCCGATGACCGCTTCACCTTGGAGCTGCAGGATAATATGGCCACTGTAAACCCGGTGCTGGCGCAGTACCTGCAGGAGCTGTATGGCATTAGCTTACCGGAAACCGTAGCTTTTGAAAAAGATACTATGCAGGCGTTTTACGAAACGGTGAAAGCACTGATCGAAAATGCAGGGCAGCAGGTACAATTACATTTCAGCGAACAGCCGGATGTAACGCAGCAATATTATACCGCACAGCAAACCGTTATCACTTACCTGAAACGCTTAGGCAAAACGCCTGACATAACGGAGATACCTGCACCGGTTGTAATACAGGATCCTCATCACTGGGAGCTGGATGTATGTAACGTAGTGCTGGGAAATTTCAACTATAAAAAAATGAGCCTGGTAAGTGATTATAACCAGGCTTTGGAACAAACTACTGCACACCCGGTATTTGCAGAGCTGTTCAGCGAACAGCCCAAAGCGCCGGCCCTGGCGCCTGCCAGCCATCCGCCGGCCGACTGGTACCACGTGATCAGCGCTGATCCTACACAAACCAATGCCATTTTGCAGGGCCGAACAGGGCGCAGTTATATTATACAGGGCCCGCCCGGCACCGGTAAAAGCCAAACCATCACCAACCTGATAGCAGATTATTTAGCCCAGGGTAAAACCGTACTGTTTGTTTGTGAAAAAAGGGCCGCGCTGGATGTAGTGTATCATCGTTTGCAGCAGAACAAGCTGGCGGAGCTATGTTGTTATATTCACGACAGCCAGGCCGATAAGAAAACATTTATACAGGAGCTGAAAACCGTGTACGACGATTTTCTGCGCTCCAAGATGGACCTTACCCACCTGACCTTACGGCGGCAAATAGCCGTTGAACATTTGCAACGGCAGCTGCAGGTATTACAAGCCTATCATGCGCGGCAGAATAACCAGTATGAAAATACCGGGTTGCCTACGCGTGAGCTGATAGCGCGGCTGGTAGTGCTGCAGCCGCATGTGCCCACGCTGGATGCGCAGCAGCAGGCCGATATGCCTGGCTACAGCCAGTGGCTGGAATTTGGCGATACCCTGCAACAGCTGGGCCGTGTGCTGGAACAGCAGGGCGCTGATGCTGCCTTTGCAAAGCACCCTTTCCGGAACCTGGGTAATGCGGTGATACGTTCTGACCAGGCTTTTACCCTGGTGCATAACATGGCCTCACATGCGCAGGGCGCTATTGACCATATTGTACGTATTATTACCACCAAACAGCTGCCTTATGAATACACGGAAAAGCTGGTAAGCATTATTTCACTTGTGAAAACGGCCGCTGTACTGGCGCCGCTGGCAGAGAGCAGTAATTTACAGCTGGTAGACCCTAACCATAAAGAAGCCAAACGTTTTGAAAAAGCCTACCGGCAATACCGGAAATTACAAAAGGCTTATAAACAAACAGTGAAAGCCAATAGTAAATGGCGGCAGAAATTCAGCGCGCAGGAAACCAAGCATGGATTAGCCATTGCTGCTAAATATGAACGGTCTTTTTTCCGCTTCTTCAGTCCTTCCTGGAAACGTTTAAAAAAAGAGCTGCTGCGCGCCTACGATTTTTCCGGCCACCAGCTGCCGCCTGCCTACAGTGATGTACTGCAGCAGCTGCAGGAGGAATATGCCGCATTGGAAAAAGCGCAGGAACATCTGCAGGCCACCCAGCAAAAGTACCGGGTAGATAACCTGCAAACCATTCACATAGGCATTGAAACACTGCGGCGTAAGCTGGACAACGTGCATGTTGATTACCTGCTGCAACACCCGGCGGCCAATGAGCTGGTGCTGCAGCTGAATGCATTGAACAATACCCTGCACCAGCTGGAGCTGCAATTGCAGCAATCGTTGTACCGGTACGAGCAGAAATCACTGTTACAGGTAAACGAAGAGCTGACTGCCATCAGCAAAAATGCAGGCGCCGTACAAAAGCTGCTGCCTGCATTGCAGGCCTTTGCCGCATTGCCGTTGCCTTTGCAGGAAGTGATCCGCCATATTCCCTTAACGCCGCAGCAGGCAGAAGCAGCCATGGCGCATACATCCCTCCAATTAATACTGGACCATAATCCTGCTTTTGCAGCCACCACCCATGCTACTCTGCAACAGGTAGTAAAAGAAATAGCACAAACCTACCAGCACTTACTGGTGCTGAACAGTGATTATATACGCGCTACCAGGCGGCAGCAGTTCCTGCAGCATTATGCCATTAGCAATACAGCGGCCAGCCAGCTGAAACCGGAACAAAAAATATTAAAGAAAGCCTATGCAGAAGGCCGGCGCATCCTGGAACATGAAATGAGCAAAACCATGCGCTTTCGCAGCATACGGGAAATGGCGTCTTACGAAAGCGGTTTGGTATTAAAGGATATTAAACCGGTATGGCTCATGAGCCCATTAAGCGTGAGCGACAGCCTGCCCATGGATGCAAGTTTATTTGACGTGGTTATCTTTGATGAAGCCAGCCAGATCCCGGTGGAAGAAGGCATTCCCGCACTTTTCCGCGCACCGCAAACCATTATTGTGGGCGATGATAAACAGATGCCGCCGGGCCAGTTCTTCCAGCACCGCAGCGCAGACGCAGAAGATACAGACACAGCGGAAGACGAAACAGCTTACCCCACTGATGCAGAAAGCCTGCTGGTGCAGGGCGCAGGCAAATTACCCGGCACCATGCTAAGCTGGCATTACCGCAGCCGGTATGAATCGCTGATCAGCTTCTCCAACCACGCATTTTATGGCGCGGAGCTGCTCACCATTCCGGATCATACCACCCCTGCACAGCAAACACCTTTACAGCAGGTGCTGCAGCCGGAAGAAGGAGCTGCCAATGCAGCACAGCTGCTGCAAAACAGCATCAGCTACCATTACCTACCGGAAGGCATCTACGAAAATCGCCGCAACACTGCTGAAGCGATGTATATTGCTTATATTGTAAAACAGCTGCTGCTGGATAATGTGCAGGACAGTATTGGTATTGTAGCCTTCAGCCAGGAACAGCAGGGCGCTATTACAGATGCCCTTAGCTCACTGGCCGCTACAGACCGGGCTTTTGAAGCGCTGCTGGAAAATGCCTATAACCGCGAAGAAGGCGGACAGTTCACCGGCCTGTTTGTAAAAAACCTGGAGAACGTACAGGGCGATGAAAGGGACATCATCATTATAAGCGTTTGTTACGGGCCCGACCGGCAACGGGAGATGCGCATGAACTTTGGCCCTGTGAACCGCCGCGGCGGCGAGAAAAGACTGAACGTAATATTCAGCCGGGCCAGGAAACATATGGCGGTGGTAAGCAGCATACAGCACCACCACATTACCAATGAGCATAATGACGGGGCGCGTTACTTTAAACGCTTTTTACAATATGCGGAAATGGTAAGCAATGGCAACATGCAGCAGGCAAGGGAAATACTGGATAGCCTGGTGTTGCCGGGTACACGGTCTTTTTATGATGCCGGCCAAAACAATATCGTAAGTGAGCAGATCAAAACCGCATTGGAAACAGCCGGTTATACGGTAGCTATAAATGTTGGGCAAAGCAGCTTTAAATGCTCCTTAGCAGTAAAACGGCAGGCTGCCGATACCAATTATAGCTTAGGTATTTTACTGGACGATGCCACCCATTATTATAACGATAACCTGATAGAACAATATTATCAACGCCCCGCTATTTTACAGGCCTTTGGCTGGAAGACCCTGAACGTGTATGCAAAAGACTGGCTGGAAGACCGGGAGAAGGTGATGGGGATGATCCTGGGAATGCTGAATTAAGTGAAGGATGCAGGATTATGAACAGGCTGCCTTTTTAATTTTTACTTTTTTACTTTTAACTTTTTTACGATGGAAATAATATATGTATTACTGGCTGTAATAGTACTGCTGCTGGTAGTAGTGCTGGTAATGGTGAATAAAGCCGCCAATACCTCCCGCCAAAACACCTTACAATATAAAACAGATCAGCTGCTGGATAGCCTGCACCGGCTGGAAGCCGCTGTGAAACAGGAGATGGTGACCAACCGCGCAGAAACCAATGAAGCGGCAAAGAATACGCGCACAGAAATGATCACGTCCCTGCAGGTATTTGGCGGGCAGCTTTCCGGCGCTATGAAAACCACCAGCGACCTGCAAAAGAACCAGCTGGAAACTTTTTCTAGCAATCTGAATATGCTCACCCGCAGCATGGAAGACAAGCTGCAATATTTAACCAGCTCCCTGGATAAAAGGATCACGGACCTGCAATCCGGCAATGAGAAAAAGCTGGATGAGATGCGGGCCACCGTAGATGAAAAGCTGCAAAAGACACTGGAAACACGCTTAGGTGAATCGTTCCGTTTAGTAAGCGAGCGCCTGGAAGCGGTGCACAAGGGATTAGGCGATATGCAGCAGCTGGCCACCGGTGTAGGTGATCTGAAACGTGTGCTCAGCAACGTAAAAACCAGGGGCATCTTAGGCGAATACCAGCTGGAAAATATGCTGGACCAGCTGCTAACACCGGAGCAATATGCCAAAAATGTAAAAACCAAAGCCGGCTCCAATGCGCTGGTGGAATTTGCAGTAAAGCTACCGGGCAAAGACAAGGAGCAGGTGTTATGGCTGCCCATTGACTCCAAATTCCCGAAAGAGGATTTTGAGCTGCTGATGGAAGCCTATGATAAGGCCATTCCGGAAGCGATTGAAGAATGCCGTAAGAACTTTATAAAAGGTATTAAAAAATGCGCGGTCGATATTTTTAGCAAATACATTGATCCGCCTAACACTACCGACTTTGCTATTTTATTCCTGCCCTTTGAAAGTCTGTATGCAGAAGTGATCCGCACACCGGGTTTATTTGAGACCATACAAAGGGAATCCCGCATTATTATTACCGGCCCCACTACCCTTTCTGCCCTGCTGAATAGTTTGCAAATGGGTTTCCGTACCCTGGCCATTGAAAAACGTTCCAGCGAAGTATGGCAGCTGCTGGGCGCTGTGAAAACGGAGTTCGGCAACTTTGGAACTATTTTGGATAAAACGCAGAAGAAATTACAGGAAGCCAGCAATGTAATTGATGAAGCAGGCCGCAGGTCGCGCTCAATAGAACGCAAGCTGCGTAACGTGCAGGAGCTGCCTGCAGAACAGGTGAACTTATTATTAGGCGATACAGCTGCCCCTACTGTTGCAAACGATGATGAAAAATAATATCTTGTTAGTATCGTAAATCCGTTTTTTATTGTAAAACCCAAATCTTCCACAGTATGAAAACACCTCTCCTGTATGCTATAGGCGTATGCCTGTTAGCAGGCGCCTGTGCCAAGAACAATGCAGCCAATGATACTGCCGGTAATGGATTAACTGCCAAGAGCAAAGCCACTGCGCTGGCAGCGCCCTCTGACCCTACCCGTGCGGAGCTGCGGCATATTATTGAAAATGTAACGGGCGCGGATGCGCACATTTACAATGCAAAAGATAACGTTGGCCATACCATGGACTGCGCAAAAATTATTGCCAATCCCAGTGGCGGGTTTATTGCCGTATACCATACCTATGTAAACGGCCAGGCAAAGGTGAACCTGGCATCCTCTACCGATGTATTACACTGGACCTGGATCCGCGAGCTGGCCGGCAGCAACACGGGCAGCGCATCGCAGCCTGCCATTGCCGTTGCAGCCGACGGCGGATTTGTAATGGCCTGGGAGCAGGAGCCCAATAACCATTTAAAGTTTGTGTACTTCCGTAACTGGACGGATCTGCAGAACGGCGTGGTAAACAAAAGCTTTAATGCGCCGCAAACACTTTCCTCCTGCGCAGAAGGTACGCCTAACCTGTATTATGCCAGCAGCACCCGGCTGGATGTAGGACATCATTTTTACTCCAACTGTGATGTGGACCGGCAGGCCCGCGGCACCCTCACTAATTTTAACACCTGGACCACCAGCAAGCAGCCTAATTTTGATAATGCCTTATTGTACTGGGGCGTAAAAGGCAACATTGGCGACCGGGATGCTACTGTTTACAAAGGTTACAACTTTGGCGTAATTGAAGGCCAGGGCACTAAAGGTGACTTTGGTACCTGGCGTACCTATTTGTACGATTACCAGACCGGCAATGCAGATACGCTGCATATTGTAACGGATCATGGCAGCAAGGCATTTGCCAATCCTACTATTACCAATACGGTGATAAACGGACAGCAGGCGATATTGGTAACCTTGTTTGTACCCAGCGAGAATAGCGGCAGCGGGGAGGCGGGAGAGCTGATCTATTATAAGAAGTATTAGGAGAATGTAAAATGTAAAATCATAAATACCAAATGTAAAAGGGAAATGCAGCGAAGGTGTTTCCCTTTTACATTTAACATTTTACATTTATGATTTTACATTCTTCCTCTGCTCTTTCAGGAAAGTTTCAAAAAAAATTTGCGTAGTTAAACATCTCCATTTAAATTAGTAGCCAAATAACTACGCAATAATTGAGACGATAAGCGTAGCATGACATAGTCCTGGCCGCAGTAGCATGGTATTCAAGCGAGTGGGAAAAGGCTTATTTCAGTTAACTTTAATACATGAATAACATGAATCCAAAGGTTGATTTCTATTTCGATAAATCCGAAAAGTGGCAGAAAGAGCTGAAGCAGTTAAGAGCCATTGCGCTTGACTGCGGGCTTACGGAAGAATTGAAGTGGGGCTGCCCTTGTTATACGCTTCAGAAAAGCAACGTTGTTTTAATACATGAGTTTAAAGAATACTGTGCGTTCCTATTCTTCAAAGGCGTGCTGTTAAATGATACCAATGGCATTTTAATTCAGCAAACAGAGAATGTGCAATCAGCACGACAGATCCGGTTCACCAACGTAAAGGAAATAGTGGCGATGAAGGATATCCTGAAAACCTATATTTATGAAGCCATTGCAGTAGAAGAAGCCGGCTTGAAAGTAACGTTAAAAAAGACTTCGGAATTTAATGTTCCTGAAGAATTTCAAAAGAAGCTGGATAAGATGCCTGCCCTGAAAAAAGCTTTTGAAGCATTAACACCCGGCCGGCAAAGAGCCTACCTTTTTCATTTCTCTCAACCCAAACAATCCAAAACCCGGGAAGCAAGGGTTGAAAAATACCTAAAGCAAATACTTAGCGGAAAGGGAATGGATGATTAGTACCCACCCCATCCTGGTATTGCCCTGGCTTAAAAATGCTGCAGTTATTATCTCACCTTCGCGAGGCTGTCAATTGATGACTGAATAGCTATTAAGCGGCCATGAACGGCTGCCAGCTGCTGCTTTTCTGCCATGGCGTTATCACTCTGGCCGTTGTAACTACAACCGGCCATCCTTTCATTTATATTGTTAGCGCTATCTTTCAGGGCCTGTTGCTCACTTAGCAATTTTGCCTGCACGTTACCGTGATCGCATCCACAAGCGAATATTATCAGAAGGCATAAGGCGGCGGAAAATTTCATTGGACGTTTTTTTAAATGTTGAAAAATGAGTTGCTGTACCTCGTGTAAGTTAATGTATATATAACAGCTTCTCCGACCGGTCATCAAATTTCAAATCAGGCACGACCATTCATCCCCTCCTCTTTGGATTTTAATAATACTTCCCGTACGTTTGCATTCGCATTTGGTGCCCGGCGTAAAAACCGGGCTTAAAAGGGAATCCGGTGCAATACCGGAGCTATCCCCGTAGCTGTGATCCTGCTCCCGACCTGCGTTGGGACGTTTTTCCGGAATACTGCATGCCACTGTTCAATACGAATGGGAAGGCTGCCGGAAAAGCAGGAGAGCCAGAAGACCTGCCAGCGTGCGATCAGTCATTCAGCGCTTTCGGGTGAAAGGCCAGGAATGTAAGCCTACCGGCATTATATTCTTTTTTACTGTATCGTTTTTACCCATGGCGTGTAGTGCTGGTGCAATAATACCAGTGCTTATTACAATTGTTTTTTTCCGGGCTGCTGGCCCGGCAGGCATTGTATGTCCCTGTATTTTTAAACCC
>NZ_DATCRF010000563.1:0-5516 GCF_036569125.1 Chitinophaga sp.
GTTGGGGCCTGCCTGGTTTATATGGCTCCTATGGGGCTTTTCAGGAGTTTTGTTATACAGCTGTTTTGCATGCCTTTATTCTACCCGATCCCTATTAAGCATACTTCAATTACAATTGCAACTTAATTCTTTGCAGCTCCGCCTGTCTTGCGCATTTATCTGAATATACTTTTATCAATCACTATTGCAACTTTAATCACTTGCACCTTGCCTTCCTTACGCAATTATAGCAGCTGCACTTTATCAATTGCAGTTACAACTCCACTACTCCCACAGCTAAAAGCTAACAGCTAACGGCTAACAGCTAACTAACATCTCTCATACACCACCGCTGCTCCCTGCCCTACGCCCACACACATAGTAGCCAGCCCATAACGTGCTGCCGGCCTGCGTTTCAGCTCATGTAACAAGGTAGTGGTGATACGTGCGCCACTGCAGCCCAATGGGTGCCCGATTGCGATAGAGCCGCCATTCACATTCACCTTTGCAGGGTCCAGGCCCAGGTCGCGGATACAGGCCAGGGACTGGGAGGCAAATGCTTCATTCAATTCTGCCAGGTCCAGCTGCGCGGCGGTTAAGCCGGCACGCTGCAAAGCTTTGGTGGTAGCCGGCACCGGGCCAATGCCCATTATAGAAGGGTCTACCCCTGCAATGGCCATGGACTTTATTTGTGCGATGGGTGTTAACCCGAAACGTTTTAAGGCGCTTTCAGAAACGATCATCACCATAGAAGCGCCGTCGTTAATACCGGACGAATTGCCCGCCGTTACCGTACCATCCTTTGCAAATGCAGGTTTCAGGGCGGCCAGCTTTTCCAGGAAGGTTTCCCGGGGCGGTTCGTCTTTGGCGAACACTACGCGCTCCTCCTTATTGGGCGTGATCTCTACGGGAATGATCTCCGCCTCCCACCTGCCGGCGGTAAAGGCCTCTTTATATTTTTGCTGGCTGTTAAAGGCAAACAGGTCCTGCTGCTCACGGCTAATGTTCCATTGCCGGGCCACATTCTCCGCTGTTTCGCCCATGGAATAGGGGTAATACATCTCCGCCAGCTTTTTATTGGTAAAGCGCCAGCCAATGGTGCTGTCATGTACTTCCACACTGCGGTTAAAGGGGCCATCTGCCTTGGCCATTACAAAAGGTGCGCGGGTCATGCTTTCCACGCCACCGGCCAGGTACACATCGCCCTCCCCGCACATCACGGCGCGGGCAGCATCCATAATAGCCTGTAAGCCGCTGGCACACAGGCGGTTCACGGTATTACCGGCTACCGTTACCGGCAAGCCGGCCAGCAAAGCAGCCATACGGGCCACATTGCGGTTATCTTCCCCGGCCTGGTTAGCATCGCCGGCAATTACATCTTCAATCGCTGCGGGATCTATGCCCGGGTTGCGGGCCAGGAGGGAACGGATCATGAGCGCCAGCATATCATCCGGCCGTACGGTTTTCAGCGCCCCGCCATAACGGCCAATGGGCGTGCGTACCGCATCTACTATATAAGCAGCTTGCATATTTTTCAAAATTGAGGTGTGAATATAGGGAAATTGGCGGACCTGCGGTCCGCTGTCCATGGTCCATGGTCAATGGTCCATTGCCTGCTGCGTATAGTTGGTGTACGTGGTTTGTAAGTCCAGGTTCTCCCCATAGCACCTTTCCCCACGCTCTGATGCTATGGACCATGGACCATCGACTATGGACTAAGGTCCACGGCCCCACGTCCGTGGACCAATTATTTTCCCTACCTTTGCAGCTTCTTTCCGACTGCCGTAAGGCAGACATTAACTTAAGAATATGACATCTGATAAGAAAAACATCCGGCACCTCAGCTTACCTGCTATACAGGAATACTTTAACACAATTGGAGAAAAGCCCTTCCGCGCTAAACAGGTGTATGAGTGGCTGTGGTTAAAGCATGCAGGCAGCTTTGAGGCCATGACCAACCTCTCCAAAACGCTGCGCAGCTCCCTGGAAGAGCATTTCACCCTTCCGGCTTTAAAAATAGATACTACCCAGCATAGCGAGGACGGCACCATCAAAAACCGCTTCCGCCTGCACGACGGCCATCTGGTAGAGGGTGTACTGATCCCTACCGAAAACCGGCAAACAGCCTGCGTATCCTCGCAGGTAGGCTGCAGCCTGAGCTGCAAGTTCTGCGCCACCGGTTTTATGGACCGCAAACGTAACCTGGACTTTGATGAGATCTATGACGAGGTAGCCCTGCTGAACCAGCAGGCCCTGGAATCATCCGGCAAAAAGCTCACGAATATTGTATATATGGGTATGGGCGAACCCCTGCTCAACTATAAGAATGTGCTGCAGTCAATAGAGCGTATTACCGCGGCAGATGGCCTGGCCATGTCGCCCAAGCGTATTACCGTATCTACTGCCGGTGTAGCAAAAATGATCAAACAGCTGGGCGATGACCAGGTACGTTTTAACCTGGCCCTTTCCCTGCACGCCGCCAATGATAAGAAGCGCAGCGAGATCATGCCCATCAACGAAACCAACAACCTGCAGGGATTAATAGAGGCGCTGAACTATTTCTATAAAGCTACCCAGAGCCAGATCTCTTTTGAATACATTCTTTTCCGCGACTTTAACGATTCCCAGAAGGATGCCGATGAGCTGATCAAGATCTACCGGCAGGTACCGGCAGACCTGATCAACATTATCGAATACAATCCGATCGATAAGGCCCGGTTCCAGAAACCGGACGAGGAAGCAGTGGAGAAATTCATGCAGTACCTGGGCAAGCACCGTGTAAATGCACGCCTGCGCCGCAGCCGGGGTAAGGATATTGATGCCGCCTGCGGACAGCTGGCCAACAAGGGTTAATAATAAAAGCGTTTAACAACAGGAGGATCGTGGAAATCATGAGCTTCCGCCAACACATAGTATGAGAAAAAACAAACCTGCTGCAACAAAAGGCTTCTCTCCCTTTAAAGAGAACAAAAGCAGTAACCGTACCGGTGATAAGAACCGTACGCACTCCGGGGATCGTGAAAGGCCCGCCGGTAAAGACTTTAAACGCGGCGCCGCCGACCGCCCTACCCGCCCGGCTCCTGCCCGCGAGGAAGAGAACAAAGCCTTCCGGCCTAAGTTCCAGCGCGAGGAAAGGAAAGACGGTGGTGAAAATAAGCGCCCGCCCATCCGCGTGCGCATCAAACCTAAAGAAGACGATAACAAAGGCTTTCAGCGCAGTGACGACGCCCGCGGGGATAAACGCCCGCCCATCCGCGTACGCACCGCGCCTAAAGATGATGATAAAAAAGGCTTTCAGCCCAGGGCATCGCGTAATGATGATGACCGTGGGAATAAGCGCCCACCCGCACCCAAACGGGATGATGACAATAGCAGCTTCCATGGCGATTTCCAGCGGAGCGGCGACCGTAAAGGCAACCGCCCTACCCGGGAAACGCCCAGCGGTTTTAACCGTAAAAAATTCTTTGACCGCACCAACGAACGTTTTGCTGAGAAACAGGCCCGCAAAACCGATCCCACAAAACGTAAGCCCGATAACAAAAATATTGGCAGCAAAGGCCGCCAGCATGAGGATGCCCCCGGCAGCAACGAAGGCATGCCGCTGAACAAATACATTGCCCACACCGGCCTGTGCTCACGCCGTAAAGCGGTGGATGTTATTAAAGAAGGTAAGGTAACGGTGAATGATAAGCCGGTATTGGAACCGGCCTTTAAGGTAACGGATAAAGACCGGGTAAAGATTGCCAACAAACCCGTAAGCCTGCAAAAGAACCTGGTGTACATTCTGCTGAATAAACCCAAAGGATTTATTACTACCACTGATGATCCGGAAGGCCGCCAGACCGTGATGGAGCTGATCCAGGACGCCACTTCAGAAAGGGTATTCCCTGTAGGCCGCCTGGACCGCAATACCTCCGGCCTGCTGCTGCTTACCAACGATGGTGAGCTGGCCCAGAAGCTGGCGCATCCCAAGCACAACATCAAAAAAATATACCAGGTAGGGTTGGATAAACCCTTAACCAAAGCCCACTTTGACCAGATCATTGCCGGCGTTACGCTGGAAGATGGCGTGGCCCTGGTAGATGCCCTGGGTTATGTGGACAGCAAGGATAAATCACAGGTAGGTATAGAGATCCACAGCGGTAAGAACCGTATTGTGCGCCGTATCTTCGAGCACCTGGAATACCAGGTGGAGAAGCTGGATCGCGTGATGTACGCCGGTTTAACCAAAAAGAACGTAAACCGCGGCAAGTGGCGCCATTTATCAGAAAAAGAAGTGATACTGCTGAAACATTTTAAATAAAGTTGTTAGGGTTGGCGGTTGGTAATTTGTGCTAACCGCTAACCACTTTTAGAATATTATGCGCGTTAACGAACTCCTCATACATATTACGGACGATTTTATGGTGCTCAACAAACCGGCAGGAATGCTTACCATCCCCGACCGGCATGATAGTGAGATACCTTCCCTGCAAACCCTGCTGAAAAAGGCCTACGGCAATATTTTTACCGTACACCGGCTGGATAAGGATACCAGTGGCCTGATCCTGTTTGCCCGTAATGAGGCCGCGCACCGCTATTTTTCCCAGTTATTTGAATCCCGTGAGGTACGCAAGTTTTACCTGGGCCTGGTTACCGGCCAGCTGGAACCGCCGCAGGGCAGCATAGATGAGCCCATTATGGAGCATCCTGTACAAAAAGGTAAAATGGTTACCAACCGCCGGGGCAAGGCTTCCCTTACGGATTACGAGATGCAGGAAGCCTTTGGGCTTTACAGCCTGGTGAAGATGGAGATCCATACCGGCCGTACCCACCAGATCCGCGTGCACATGAAGCACCTGGGCCACCCCATAGCCGTAGATGAGCTCTATGGCGATCCCGCCCCCATTTTATTATCCACTATCAAGAAAAAGTTCCGTCTGGGTAAGTTCACAGAAGAAGAGCGCCCCCTCATGACCCGCCTGGCACTGCATGCCTGGCAGCTGCAGTTTAAAGATCAGCAGGGCGTGGCCCACCAGCTGGAAGCCCCGCTGCCAAAGGATCTGCAGGCAGTGTTAAGTCAGCTGCGGAAGCATAAGCGGCAGCAGGCGTAAGGAGCGGAAAGCTGAAAGCAGAAAGGTGAAAGCATAAAGCTGAAGGCGGAATGCTGAAGGCCGAATGTTGAATGAAGGCTCTGGCGAATGCTGACGCTTAAGGCGAAATGCTTAATGCTGAACGCCGCATGCTTAGAGCAGAATGCTGAAGACCGAATGCCGAACGCGGAAGGCGCTGCGCGCAGACTGGCGCTAAGGCGGATTGCTTAATGCTGAACACCGCATGCTAAAGACCGAATGCTGAACATGGAAGGCGCTGCGCGAAGGCTGACGCTAAGGCGGAATGCTTAATGCTGAACACCGAATGCTGAAGACCGAATGCCGAACGCGGAAGGCGCTGCGCGCAGACTGACGCTAAAGCGGATTGCTTAATGCTGAACACCGCATGCTTGGAGCAGAATGCAAAAGGTGGTAAAGATTATGGCCGGAAGATCAGAGCTGGCC
>NZ_DATCRF010000564.1:0-10124 GCF_036569125.1 Chitinophaga sp.
GAATATCAGTACCTGGGTTCAGCTAAACCTAATACTTACATCAACCTGCTGGTTGATACCAAAGATGCAAGCGTATTATATGAAGGTACGTTAGTAGACTGGGTTGCAGACGGAGAAATTCTTGACCGTGTGTATATTTCAACCCCCACTAAAAGGCTCTTTAATAAAAAAAACGGGGATGATATTACTTTATCGGAAGGTTGTAAAATAGAAATAGAATCAGACGGTATTTTATGCATTCCCTATTGCAATGTTATTAATATGCATATCCAGTTTATAAAAGCAATTGCTTTTGAAAGCGATGCTATGCTGGAAGAAGATGCTACAGTTGAAGCCGTAAACGCCATAAGCGAAGAAGACCTGAATGCCCCAACACAACAAGAATAACCCAGCTCTTTATCTATTTCTTACCTTTGCTGTATGCTTATACCCGTTAAACAGCAGTGGAAAATAGCCGTGTTGGATATGTATGAAGGCGTGCCCAATGAGGGGATGCGCTGTATACGGGAAATACTGGCGGATTATAGCGCTACGCACGGGTTACAGCTGCAGGCAGATGAGTTTGAAGTGCGCCTTGCAAACGAGGCGCCTGATCTTTCCTACGATATTTATATCTCTACCGGCGGGCCTGGCAGCCCGGTAGACAGTGCAGGCGGCGATTGGGAAAAGGCCTACTTTGGCCTGGTGCAAAACCTGATAAGGTGGAATGAAAGCGCGGAAGTAAAGAAGCCGATGCTGTTTATATGCCACTCCTTTCAGCTTATGTGCCGCTATTTTGAGCTGGGGCAGGTATGCAGGCGCCGGTCGCCCGCATTTGGCGTGTTCCCGGTGCATAAAACCGATGCGGGCGAACAGGAGCCTTTATTGCAGCAGCTGCCGGAACCGTTCTACGTGGTAGACAGCCGCAACTGGCAGGTGATTGGCCTGCAGCCGGCAAAACTGCAGGCTATGGGTGCACAGGTGCTGGCTATAGAAAAGGAACGCCCGCATGTGCCGCTGGAAAGGGCCGTGATGGCTATCCGTTTTAATGCCCATTTCCTGGGCACGCAATTTCACCCGGAGGCTGATGCGGCGGGCATGCGCAAATACTTACTAGAGGACGATAAAAGGCAGCATGTAGTAGCTACCTATGGGGCAGAGAAATATGAAAGCATGCTGGAACAGCTAACCGATCCGGGAAAGATAACGCTGACGCATAACCGCTTTATTCCTACCTTCCTGAACGATATTATTTTCGGACCACTGCCGCAGGTTCACACACCGCTGATAACCAAGTTATGATACCCTCTTTACGTACATATTATAACGAGCATTTTACTACCGGTAAATACCAGGCTTTCCTGGACAGCCTGGCTGCTGAAGCCGGGGAAGCGCCTGCCTTCCGTGTAGCAGAAACGCCGGTGTTTATACCGGCTGCCCTTACCAGCAAGCTGGTGCAGGCCTGTGAAGAGGTGGTGGAGGTAATATTACGTCCTGATTTCAAAGACATCACCCGCGACGCTATTCCCAATGCGCTGAAGGTACCGGCGGAGAATACGCACCCGCATTTCCTGATCATTGATTTTGCAGTATGCCGGCAGGAGAACGGAGAGCTGGCGCCGCAGCTGATAGAGCTGCAGGGCTTCCCTACCCTGTTTGCTTTCCAGGAGGTAATGGCCCGGCAATTCAAACATCATTTTAATATACCCGGTACCGTTACCAATTTCTTTAACGGGCTGGATGGGGACAGTTATTTTAAATTGCTGCAGCAGCTGATCGTTGGGGACAATGACCCGCAGGAGGTAATATTGCTGGAAGTAGCGCCCCAGCTGCAAAAAACAAGGGTAGACTTTTACTGTACGCAAAAACGCCTGGGCATAAACCCGGTATGCGTAACGGAGCTTATACAGGAGGGCGCCAATCTTTATTATAATAGTAACGGCAAACAAACACCCATAAAACGTATATACAACCGGGTTATATTTGATGACCTGATCAAACAGCAGGCCACGCTGGGCAGCTATCCCAACCTGTTCCAGCACCTGGATGTGGAATGGATCACCCACCCCAATTGGTTTTACCGCATCAGCAAATTTATGCTGCCGCTTATACAAAGCCCCTTTGCCCCCAAGAGCTGGTACCTGCACACCTTGCCGGTAATACCTGCCGACCTCGAAAATTATGTGCTAAAGCCCCTGTTCTCCTTTGCAGGGCAGGGTGTGATCATAGATGTAACGCCTGCAGATATTGATAATATTAAAGACCCCGAAAACTGGATCCTGCAGCACAAAGTGCAGTACGCCCCTGTTATTTATACGCCCAGCGGCCCGGCGCATTGCGAAATACGGATGATGTATATATGGCCGGACGGCAGCCCCCGCCCACTGCTGGTGCACAACCTGGCCCGTATCAGTAAAGGAAAAATGATAGGCGTGAGCAATAATGCCCAGGATACCTGGGTGGGCGGCAGCTGCTGCTTTTTTGAGAGCTGAGAAAAGGCTGAAAGCGGAAAGCATAAAGCATAAAGCTGAGTATGTTTTGCTGAGCCCCATGTATGTTGACTTTAAGCTTTGCCCTTTCTGCTTTATGCTTTCCGCTTTCTGCTTTATGCTTTCTGCTTTATGCTTTCCGCTCCCCAACATATACACTGCGTACTCCCCTCTTACTTTTACATTGAAATATTTTTTTATAATTTAACCGCAAATCCTGAGAACCCTTATGTTTGGAAACACAGCCCTGGATGTAGCCATTAGCCTGATATTTATTTACCTGCTTTATAGTTTGCTGGCTTCGATCATACAGGAAATGATAGCCCGCATTTTTAACCTGCGCGCCCGCTTTCTTACCAAAGCCCTTCGCCGTATACTGGATAATGATCCCCGTGGTAACCCGTTGGGGTGGCTGGGACAGTTCACCTTTTTTACCTGGTTCTATGAGCTGGGATGGAGTGTGATCTATTTTTTTGCGCCCTTTAAGAACAGCCCTTTCCTGAAAAAGTTCTATACTGAACCGGGCATTCACTCGCTGGGAGAAAGCAGATCATCCAGCCGCCCATCTTATATAAGCCCGCAGCTATTTTCCCAAACCCTGATGCACCTGCTGCGCGGCCCTGGCTATGACAGCAGCACTCAACAGGAAGCTGCCCTGGTAAAACAAAACCTGGAAAGCGGCCTGCCGCAGCTGGGGCAGCCTACACGCAAGCATTTGCTTAACCTGCTGGAAGATGCGCAGCGGGATGCAGAACGCTTCCGCAATAAAGTGGAACAATGGTTTGATGAAGTAATGGCCCGCACCAGCGGCTGGTACCGCAAACAGATCCAGCTGCTGCTGATCATTATCGGGTTTATTATTGCCTGGCAATTCAACGTGGATTCCATTGCCATTGCCCGCATACTTACCAAAGACAAAAAAGCCAGGGAGCAGCTGGTTAGCCTGGCTACCCAACGTTATGAGCTGTACGGCCAGTGGAAAGACAGCCTGAAACGTACCCTGGTAATTAAACAGGACACCATACGCATAGGAGATAGTATCTTTGTAAAGCCGGATACGGTGTACCAGGTAAGCCTGGAAGATGCCATGCTGGATAGCCTGTACCGCAGCCTGACTACCGATGCGGCAGATATACAGAATATACTAGGCATTAACCGTGGTAATTGTAAGGATACTGCCGCTACCGATACCGCCTATACGCAAATTCACCAGCGGCTGGATTCTATTGCAGGCAAGCTGCTATCGGCCCCTGAGCTGCAAAAATACAAGCAGGCTATGCAAACGGTGGCTAAACGGAAAGTGGGCTGCTATACGCACCCCTACCAGCAGAACGGCTGGCTGGTATTCCTGGGATGGGTGATCACTGCGCTGGCCGTGTCACTGGGCGCGCCCTTCTGGTTTGACCTGCTGAACCGCGTGGTTAAGATACGAACAGGCGGGCCGCAGGTTACCACTACTACTGTACAGCAAACCAAATAAATATACCGCTTATGCAACGCACTAACTTTTCGTCCGGCGCACCCTGGGAAAACAAAGTTGGCTACTCCCGTGCCGTTAGGGTGGGTAATGTGGTAGAGGTATCCGGCACTGTGGCGGCTGATGGAGATAAAGTGATGGGTGAGGGTAACGCCTATGCACAAACCAAATATATACTGGCCCGCATAGAAGCTGCGCTGGTGGCTGCCGGCGCCAGCCTGCACGATGTAGTACGCACCCGTATGTTTGTAACTGATATTTCTAAATGGGAAGAGATCGGACGGGCGCACGGAGAGTTTTTCCAGAGCATAAAACCCGTAACCACCATGGTAGAGGTGAGCCGTTTAATAGATAAACGGTTCTTGGTGGAGATTGAGGCAACGGCGATAGTTTAATTGCGAATTATTTAATTACGAATTACGAATTGAGTAGTTCGTAATTAGAGTTTACAAATTATGAATTGTGCTGAGCGGATGACATAATCTCCGCTGTATTATAATTCGTAATTCGTAATTAAATAATTGGCATTGAGCATTATGCGCCGAATTTCTCCTGCCAGCTTAACATGCCGCCGGTGAGGTTCTTTACATTCTCAAAGCCCATGGTTTCCAGCACCATGGCTGCCTGACCGCTGCGGTTACCGCTACGGCAGTATACAATTACTTCTTTATCTTTCAGGCCTTCTATTTCGTCTATCTGCATAGCGCGGATATCGCCGAGAGGTACTAAAGTACCGCCTATGTTAAATTCAGCGTTTTCATGCGGCTCCCGTACATCTACTAAATTCAGCTGTTCGCCGCTGTCTAAACGTTTTTTTACTTCTTCTGGTGTTATATTTTCCATGGTTGTATTGTTTTTTAAGGTGAAAGCGGAAAGCTGAAAGCAAAAAGCATTTGTATTGATCCAAGACCTTTATGCTTTGCGCTTTATGCTTTGCGCTACTTAGAACTATCTGCCGTAGCAGTATCTTTTACCGGCCGGGTGGCGGCCAGCCATATATCAATGGTTTCGCCGGCCCGTACCCTGTTCAGGTCGCCGATGCTGTTATGGCGGGGCGGTACCTGCTTGGTTACAAAAGCATTGGCGGTATCTGTTACAGAGGCATCTATTAACACGGTACCCAGGTTCAGGTTACTGGCGCTCAGGATCTCCCGTGCTTCCAGGTAGGTAAGACCGGTAAGATCCGGTACCGGGTTCTCTATGCTGCCGGTGCCGCTGCTCAGCACCAATGTAATGTTACTGCCTTCGGGGATCATTTTACCTGCCTTTACGGTCTTACCGTTCAGTAATTGCTGTAATACGGTATTGGTAGCAAAATCCGGTTTATAAATAGTGTCTCCTACGTTCAGGCGGCGGCTGTGCAGCGTCATTTCAGCACTGCGGAAAGTAAGTCCTTCCAGGTCGGGCATGGCCACCATGGGGGGTACTACTTTGTTTACGGTGAGGTAAATGGTACGGCCTACCTTTACTTCAGCGCCGGTTTCAGGCTGCTGCTCCCATACGCTTAGCGCGGGAATACTGTCTAAATAAATAGAATCCCGCACGTCTGCTTCAAAGCCGGCTTTTTCCAGCAGCATAATGGCTTCCTTCACATTCTTACGGCGTACGTCCGGTACTTTTAAAGTTTCATTGTGCCGGGTTATGATGCCCAGCAATGAAAAGAACAGGATACCGAGCACCACCAGCAATCCTATTGCTACTAATAAGTTAAATCTAAAAGAGCGTCTGGTAATTTTTTCAAACACGATTTTTTGTTTTATGTTGAGCTGAAAGCTGAAAGCCGAAAGCATAAAGCACAAAGCGCCTACAGAGATTGAAGACCTTTCTGCTTTAAGCTTTTTGCTTTATGCTTTTTGCTTTAAGCTTTTTGCTTTATGCTTTGCGCTTTAAGCTTTTTGCTTTAGGCATTCTTCAATTAACATGCCGTAAAATTCCTGCAAGGTGCGGCCGGAAGCCCTTACCTGCTGCGGCACCAGGCTGTTTTCAGACTGGCCGGGCATGGTGTTCACTTCCAGGAAGAACAGCTTACCGGTGGCCTCTTCCCATATAAAATCTACGCGCACAATACCGCGGCAATTCAGCCTGTCATACAGCACGCGGGCGGTTTGCTGCACGCGCTGCGTGATCTCATCCGGCACCTGTGCGGGCGTAATTTCCTGGGATACGCCGGGCGTATACTTGGCTTCGTAATCAAAGAATTCCTTGCTGCTGATCACCTCTGTAATGGGCAGCACGGTGAGCTGGCCATTTACCTTAAATAAGCCGCAGGTAAGCTCACGGCCTTTGATAAACTCTTCTATCAGCACCTGGGCATCTTCCTTGAAAGCTTTTTCTATGGCGGCGGGCAGCTCGGCTGCCTTTGTTACTTTAGACATGCCAATGCTGCTGCCTCCTTCTGCCGGTTTTACAAATACAGGCAGGCGCAGCTGCTGTAACAGCGCGGCGGCATCAAAAGGCTGATCCTTAAAAATATGAACAGACTTAGACACGTTCACCACATCCAGTGCGGCTACGATCTTATTGCAATAGCTTTTGTTAAACGTAAGGGCGGAGGTTACCATGCCGCAGCTGGTATAGGGTATGCCCAGCATTTCAAAATAGCCCTGCAGGCGGCCATCTTCCCCGGGTGTACCATGGATGCCTATAAAAACAGCGTCAAAAGTAACCTTGCTGCCGTTGAGGGTGAGGCTGAAATCATTTTTATCGATCTCCGCCGTTTTGCCATCTGCGCCGGTATAGGTCCAGCTGCTGCGGCTGATGGCGATCTTGTATACATTGTACTTACTGCTGTCCAGCTGTTTTTCTATTACGGCTGCGCTTTGTACGGATATTACGGCTTCACCGGAATATCCGCCGGCTACCAATGCAATATTTTTTTTCATCTGTTAATGATTCGTCTTTTTATTGGTCTGCTGGAGCTTTGTATTATCCCCCGTGGCGCTCCAATGAAAGCGGCCCGGTTACATAAATACCTTTCCTATAAGCGGGTAAAGATAAAAGAAAAAACCCTTATTTCCCCAAACCTTCGTTACCGCTGTCCAGCACGTATTTCCAGCCGCCGGCGGCGCTCTTTCTCCAGATAGTAACGTAGGTGCCGCGGGAACTGGTATCTGCGGTGGTAAAGGTATAGGTGCCATAGGTGTAGCCCAGCTCCCCGGAGGCGGCCACCTTAACAAAGGTGGGTTCCCAGGTAAGGGTAATACCGCTATCATTCATACGCTCTATGTACTTCACGGCTTCCGGCCCTACAATGGGGTAATGGTGCTGGCGCAGTAATACGGCGGCACTATCGGCATAAGCCAGGAAAGCCAGGCGTAGGCCTTTTTCTTTGGAAAGACGGGAAAACGCAACGTCGGCATGCCGTAAGGACTCCTCCCCGCCTGCGTTGTCGCCGGTGGCCGGTGTTTGGCAGGAGGCGAGCCCTAACAGGAATATACTGAATGCTAACAAGGTATGCTGCATATGAACGGTGATTTGCACATGTAAATAAAACGAAAAAAGGAGAAAAGGCATACGCCTCTCTCCTTTTTATTATAAGCTTCCTGTAATAATATATTAAATATGCAGTTTCTCTTTCTTGGCTAACAGCTCATCTACTGTTTCCTGGTACATTTCATCCGGTACGCAACAATCTACCGGGCAAACGGCGGCACACTGCGGTTCTTCATGAAAGCCCTGACACTCTGTACATTTATTGGGTACAATATAATAGGTATCCACGCTTATCGGAGCGTTGGCCTGATCTGCATCTATTGTTGTACCTTCCTTCAGGGTATAGGAGCCCTTTACCGTAGTACCATCTGCAATACGCCATTCAACGCCACCTTCATAAATTGCATTGTTGGGGCATTCTGGTTCGCAGGCGCCACAATTAATACATTCATCTGTTATCTTAATTGCCATAGTATAAACTTTTTGTTTAAGTGGTAAGCCATTAATTTTGTGAACAAAAATAGAACTTCCCTGATTAAAAGTTTAAATATTTCTTATCGTTTCATGAACAACACGCAAAAAACAGCCGCTTTATTACGTTTACGCGAATACCTGACCAGTAATGATGAAGCCCTGCAACAGGTTAAGGTACAGGCTTCCCAGGTCAATGGCTGGTTTACGCCTGCATTCATAGATACTGCCATTCAAAATATCTGCCAATATTACCTGGATGAGACCTTGCTGAATAACTGGCTGGCAGCTTATCCCCAGCCTGCGGGGCAGCTTCCTAAAACCGTTGGCATTACGGCTGCCGGGAATATTCCACTGGTGGGCTTTCACGACTGGCTCTGCGGTTTTGTGAGCGGGCACCGTGTAAAGATGAAATTATCGTCTAAAGATACCCTGCTGTTACAGCACCTGCTGCAAGTGATGAGTAGCTGGTACCCCGAAACTGCCCAACAGACCACAATCAGTGAAATGCTGAAGGATTGCGACGCCTACATTGCTACGGGCAGCAACAACTCGGCCCGGTACTTTGAATATTATTTTTCCCGCTTTCCGCATATTATACGCCGCAACCGTACTTCTGCAGCCCTGCTTACAGGGAACGAAACAGCCGCGGAGCTGGAGGCCCTGGCAGATGATATGATGCTGTATTTTGGCCTGGGCTGCCGCAATGTAACCAAGATCTTTGTTCCGGAAGGGTACGACTTTACCCCCCTGCTACAGGCGCATGAAAGAAAGTATGCGCACCTGATGGAACATCATAAGTACAAGAATAATTACGATTATAACCTGGCGCTGTTGCTGCTGAACAGCAGCCCTTACCTGACCAATGGCAGCCTGCTGGTGCAGGAGCATGAATCCCTGTTCTCTGCCATCAGCGTGCTGCATTACGGCTATTATGAGGATGCGGCTGCCCTGGCAACCAGCCTGTTAGCTAACCCTGACCTGCAATGCCTGGTGGGCCGGGATCTTACGCCTTTTGGACTGGCACAGCAACCTTCACTGACGGATTATGCGGATGGAGTTGATACGCTGGCGTTTTTGCGCAGCTTATAGCCGCGCAAAAACGCGTTCATGGTCCATGGTCGATGGTCCATTGCCTGCTGCAAGGTGAGATTGTGCGGGGAAGGTTAGCGGGTTATATTACTTGCAGCATATCCGAACGAAGCAGGCTATGGACCGTTGACTATGGTCCGTGGACGGGCGGGCGAAGCACCGCCGAACAGAATGTCGGTTTTAGTTGTTATTATGACAGGAAAAAGCGGCACTTTTAACCCAAGCTGACAGTTTTTAATTCTCTCAGGGCTATGCTTTTAACTATTCATTAATGATTCATATAAAAATGTGTTAAAGTGATATTTGCCAAAATGCTTTGATTAAACAGGAGCCTTAAATTTGTATCAAAGGCATGTAAATTGATACATACCCTGAGAGAACAAATGTCTACTTTAACAATAAATACTCACTTATATGAAATTTCGACAAATTGCTGCGACTGTGCTTATTAGTACGGCCACTGCCTTTGCCAGCATATTTGTTTACAGCAAATATTTGCAACCCCGGCAGGCAGGTCCCTATCAAAATGGCTCCAACAACATTCCTGTGAACTACACCAGCTACATGCCTGGTACCGATGCCAAGAACATAGCCCCGCCCACTGATTTTCAGTCGGCTGCAAAGATTGCATTGCCGGGTGTAGTGCACATCAAAACAAAGATCAATCCCAAACAGGTTACCAATAACCTGCAAAAAAGAAGAAGCATTCTGCAGGATCTTTTTGGCGATGATTTCTTTGGCGATGAGTTCCAGGGTGAAGGCGGCGGACGCCGTTATTATGTGCCCGGGCAAATGGCCTCCGGTTCCGGTGTGCTGATCTCTGACGATGGTTATATTGTTACCAACAACCACGTGGTAGACCAGGCCGATGAAATTGATGTAACGCTGAACAATAACCGTAATTACAAGGCCAAGGTAGTGGGTGTTGATCCCAACACGGACCTGGCGGTAATTAAGATAGATACCAAGAACGCTCCTTACTTATTATATGGTAACTCTGACGATGTACAGATCGGTCAGTGGGTGCTGGCAGTAGGTTATCCCTTAAACCTGGAAACCACCGTAACTGCCGGTATTGTGAGCGCCAAAGCCCGTACCATTGGTATTAACAAACGTAACCGCCGTTCTGCCATTGAATCCTTTATTCAAACAGATGCTGCGGTGAACCAGGGTAACAGTGGCGG
>NZ_DATCRF010000565.1:0-5690 GCF_036569125.1 Chitinophaga sp.
GTCTTTGCCGGATCCAGCCACACATTGCCCTGCTCTGTTTTTCCAAACTTGGTACCATCCGCTTTCTTGATCAGGGGGCAGGTAAAAGCAAATGCTTCTCCGCCGGCTTTACGGCGCACCAGCTCGGTACCGGTTACAATATTGCCCCACTGGTCAGAGCCGCCCATTTGCAGCTTGCAGTTCTTGGCAGTATATAAATGGTAGAAATCATATCCCTGTATGAGCTGGTAGCTGAATTCTGTGAAAGACATGCCATTGTCGCCTTCCAGCCTTTTCTTCACAGAATCCTTGGCCATCATATAGTTAACGGATATGTGCTTGCCCACATCGCGTATAAAGTCCAGGAAAGAAATGTTCTTAAACCAATCGTAGTTATTCACCATTTCTGCAGCATTGGGCAGGGCGGTGTCAAAGTTCAGGAACCTTTCCAGCTGTGCCTTAATACAGCTTTGGTTGTGCTGCAGGGTGTCCAGGTCCAGCATTTTGCGCTCCTCCGCTTTAAAGGAAGGATCGCCCACCATACCCGTAGCGCCGCCTACCAGGGCCAGCGGCTTATGCCCGGCCTTTTGCAGGTGCACCAGCAGCAGTATGGGTACCAGGCTGCCAATGTGCAGGGAATCTGCTGTAGGGTCAAAACCCACGTAGGCCGTGGTCATTTCTTTTTGCAATTGCTCTTCCGTGCCAGGCATTATATCCTGTAACATGCCTCTCCAGCGCAATTCATCTATCAGGTTCATCGGTAAAATTGAAAATTTGTGCAAACCTAATAAATAGTTGGCAGTTTGCAGTCCACAGTTTGCAGTCCGGGCAACTGTGGCTGTAAATGCTCATGAAAGGGAAGTAAAGCGTATGCTGAAAAGCCGTCCATACTCCACGGTTTACACCGGGCGGTTGGCCTGTTGTTTGCTGCTCAGGCTAATAGCAACTCTTCACCCGCTTAAACCCAAAACCATGGCAAACACAAGCAAGCAGCCGGCATTTGTACATATACAGCAGCAGCCCGAAGTAATTGCAGGCATTGACCTGGGCACTACCAACAGCCTGGTGGCCATTATACATCCATCATTCGGGCAGCCGGTAGCCCTGCGGGAATATAACAACAGCGCCCTGGTGCCCTCTGTATTGTATTTTACGGAAACCGAAAGCGTGGTGGTGGGCAATAAGGCTAAAGCAGCGCTGATCACGCATCCCCGCCAAACGGTGTACAGTGCCAAGCGCCTTATGGGCCGCTCTTATAACGATGTAAAGGAGCAGGAGGCATTTTTCTCCTACGGCCTGGTGAATGATGAAACCGATAGCTTGTTAAAAGTACAGGTGGCCGGTAAACATTATACCCCGGTAGAATTATCCGCCTACCTGCTGAGCGCCTTAAAGCGGCGGGCAGAATATATTTTACAAACACCCATCAATAAAGCCGTGATCACGGTACCGGCCAGCTTTAACGACGCACAGCGCCAGGCTACCCGCGATGCCGGTAAGCTGGCCGGGCTGGATGTTTTGCGTATCATTAATGAACCTACAGCTGCCGCGCTGGCCTATGGCTTAGGATTACAGCCTAATGAAGAAAAAACTGTAGCAGTATACGACCTGGGTGGTGGTATTTTTGACCTCTCCATTCTGAAAATAGCCAAGGGCGTATTTGAAGTGCTGGCCACCAGCGGGGATACCACCCTGGGCGGCGATGATATGGACCAGGCCATTGTTGAACACTGGGCCTGGCTGCATGAAATAGAGCCCGAAGCATTAGGCAGCAATAAAGGACTGGCACAAGCTTTACGGCTAAAGGCTGCGGAGGCGAAACAGCAGCTGTCTACCGCTGATTACTTTCATACCCGGATGGATAATTATGAGCTGCAGCTAACCCAGGCGCAGCTGGAAGAGCTGGTACAACCGCTCATAGCCAAAACAGTTGACTGCTGCCGCAAAGCGCTCGCAGATGCGCAGCTAACCGTGAAAGATATAGATGCCGTGCTGATGGTGGGCGGCGCCACCCGCATGCCCCTGGTGAAAGAAGCGGTGAGCAGATTTTTTGAGCAGCCGGTAAATGATTCATTGCACCCCGATGAAGTGGTAGCCCTGGGCGCCGCCATACAGGCGGATATGCTGGCCGGTAACGGCCAGGCCATACAGCTGCAGGAGGTAACCCCGCTATCCCTGGGTATTGAAACCATGGGCGGCTTAATGGATGTGCTGATACCGCGTAATACGAAAATACCGGCCAGCGCTTTTCGTAATTATACCACGCAGCAGGATGGACAAACCAGTATGAAAGTAGTCATTTACCAGGGAGAGCGCGACCAGGTAAAGGATAACCGCAAGCTGGCGGAATTTGAGCTCACCGGCATCCCGGAAATGAATGCCGGCCTGGCGCAGATCCAGCTTTCTTTTTCATTGAACGAGGATGGCATTTTGCTGGTAAAAGCCAGGGAGCTGCGCAGCGGTGTGGAACAAAGCATCCGGGTGCAGCCGCAGTATGGATTAACCGGCCAGGAGGTAGATGCCATGTTACAATCATCCATCCGCTACGCGCAGGAGGATCTGCAAACCCGTGACCTGTTGGAAATACAAACCAATGCCCAGCAGCTGCTGGATGTAATGGCCGCTTTCCTGGATAAGAACACAGAGCTGCTCTCTGCCGAAGAGATGCAAAATACCCGGCAGGCTATGAACGATCTGCAGGATGTAATAGCCACCAATGATAAAGCCGTAATAGAAGAAAAGATAGCTGCGCTGAATGAGCTGTCAAAGCCTTATGCAGAGCGGCTTACAGATAAAGCTGCAAGAGCGGATCTGAAGCAGCATATTGAAGAATGATACCAAAAAGCAATCGCCGTTCCTGTTGAAAGAACGGCGATTGTGCTTATAATAAGAACGTTTGTTTACAGGTGTTGTAAGCACACCTTTAAACTATCTTTCCAGTAAGGCACCTGGATGCCAAATGTTGTTTTGATCTTTTGTTTGTTTAACACGCTGTAGGCCGGGCGTTGCGCCGGGGTAGGGTACAGGTCCGTAGTAATGGGAGATACCTCGCAGGCTGCGCCGGTAAGCTCTTTCACCGTAACGGCAAAATCATACCAGCTGGTAACGCCTTCATTACTGTAGTGGTATATGCCGCTCACGTTAGTATCCGGGTTTTCTTTCCGGTATTGTAAGATCTGCAGTACGGCTTTTGCAAGGTCTACCGCATAGGTAGGCGTGCCTGCCTGGTCAAATACCACGTTCAGGCTGGGGCGCTCCTGCATCAGCTCTTTCATGCGTTTTACAAAGTTTACGCCGAACTGGGAGTATAACCAGGCCGTACGTATTACAATGGTATTGGGGTTGGCGCCTATGGCAGCGGCTTCCCCACGTAGTTTGGATGCGCCGTAAATGCTTTGGGGATTGGCCTCATCCTCTTCGGTATAGGGGCGGTAATATTTACCGTCAAATACATAATCCGTAGAAATATGCACCAGCTGTGCATTGTGCTGCAGACAGGCTTCCGCCAGGTTCAGCACCGCTTCAAAATTCAGCTGAAAAGCCCTTTCCTCATCAGTTTCCGCTTTATCAACAGCCGTATAGGCGGCACAGTTAATACAGGCATGGATCTCCTGCTGGGAGAAAAGGCCGGCTACGGCTTCAGGGTTGGTAATATCCAGCTCCTGGTAGTCAGTATAAATAAAATTAAGATCCGGGAAGCTGCCGGCTATCAGTTGTATAGCCTGCCCCAGTTGACCATGTGCGCCGGTTACCAGAATGTTTTGCATAAACACTAAGAATTATAAACAAAGTTATGTGTACAGTTTTCCAGCGTAGGTAGTACCTGGTCTTTATCGGAAACAACGGCATCTTTCAGATCAAAACCCCAGTCAATATTCAGGGCAGGATCATTATAAATAAGGCCGCCTTCGCTGGCTTTGTGGTAAAAGTTATCGCACTTATACAACACTTCTGCTGTTTCACTCAGCACAGAGTAGCCATGTGCAAAACCTTTGGGCACCAGCAGCTGCTTTTTATTTTCCGCGCTTAGCTCTATGGTAAATACTTTGCCATAGGTTGGCGATCCCTTGCGGATATCCACTACCACATCCAGTATACGCCCTTCCAAAGCCCTTATCAGCTTGGTTTGTGCATAAGGCTCCTGCTGAAAATGGAGGCCGCGTAATACCCCGTAGGTAGAGCGGGCCTGGTTATCCTGTACAAAAGGAAAGCGCAGCCCTTCCTGCTCAAAAGTACCGGCGTTGTAGCTCTCAAAAAAATATCCCCTGCTGTCGGCAAATACCCTGGGCTCATATACCAGCAGGTCCGGTATTCCTGTTTCCGTAAATGGCATTCTAATTTTAGATTTTAGATTTACGATCTACGATTTAAATCTAAAATCGTAAATCGTAAATTATCATTATCTCTTTTGATATTGATCCTCGTAATATTCCTTGTAAGCCCCGCTGGTCACATGCTCCAGCCAGGTTTCATTGCTCAGGTACCAGTCCACCGTTTTTTCCAGCCCTTCTTCAAATTGCAGGGAAGGCTCCCAGCCCAGCTCTTTGTTTAGCTTGGTGGCGTCAATGGCATAGCGCATATCATGGCCGGCACGGTCCTTTACAAACGTGATCAGCTGGGCGGAAGTGCCGGGAGCACGGCCCAGCTTTTTATCCATTACCATGCAAAGCAGGTTAATGAGGTCAATGTTCTTCCATTCATTAAACCCGCCTATGTTATAGGTTTCGCCGGTACGGCCCTTATGAAAAATGGTGTCAATAGCACGGGCATGATCATCTACCCACAGCCAGTCGCGCACATTTTCACCTTTACCGTATACAGGTACCGGCTTGTTGTTCTTAATATTATGAATAGCCAGCGGGATCAGCTTTTCCGGGAAATGGTGGGAGCCGTAGTTATTGGAACAGTTGCTGATTATAACGGGTAAGTGATAGGTATGGTGATAGGCCATCACAAAATGGTCAGAGCTGGCTTTGGATGCAGAGTAGGGCGAACGGGGATCGTAGCCTGTTTCTTCTGTGAAAAAGCCTTCTGCGCCCAGGGTGCCGTACACTTCATCGGTAGATACATGGTAGAACAACTTGCCCTCCATATTATCCTGCCAGTATTTGCGGCTGGCATTCAGCAATACGGCAGTACCCAGCACATTGGTCTTAATAAAGGCCAGCGGGTCCATAATAGAGCGGTCCACATGACTTTCGGCGGCCAGGTGTATAACCCCGTCAAACTGGTAGGTAACAAACAGCTTGTCTATAAAAGCTTCATCTGTAATGTCGCCCTTTTCAAAGACATAATTAGGTTTATCCTTCACATCCTCCAGGTTTTCGAGGTTACCTGCGTAGGTCAGTGCATCCAGGTTCACGATCTTGTATTCCGGGTATTTTTCAACAAATAACCGCACTACATGTGATCCAATGAAACCGGCGCCACCGGTGATCAATAAAGTACGTTGCATATGGCAAGTTTTGAATTACGAAGAAATGCTGAATGTGTAACGCTTAACGCAAAACGCTGATCATGTTTTGCTGTATGCTTTCAGCGTTCAGCATTAAGCGTTAGGCATTCATCCGTAATTATTTATTTAGCGCTTCTTTAAAGTATTCGTATGTGATCTTCAGCCCTTCCTGGCGGTCTACCTTCGGCGACCAGCCCAGGATCTGCTGCGCCTTGGTAATATCGGGCTTGCGCTGTTTCGGATCATCTTTCGGCAA
>NZ_DATCRF010000566.1:0-2293 GCF_036569125.1 Chitinophaga sp.
ATTGGGCGAAGCCATTGCAGAAATAGAAAAATGTATAGAGCTCACGGAATTTGCTACCTCGCTGCCACAGCTGGTAACCGGCGAAATACTGGAAGTAAGCAAAGGCGTGGAATGCAGAACAGAACATGTGCCGCTGGGTGTAGTAGCCTCTATTGTACCGTTTAATTTTCCCAGCATGGTGCCCAACTGGACCATTCCCAATGCCATTACCCTGGGCAATTGCATGATCATAAAACCTTCTGAAAAAGTACCCCTTAGCCTGGCCCGCATTGCGGCTTTATTAAAGGAAGCCGGCCTGCCGGACGGTGTATTCAATATTATTAACGGCGATAGTGAAATAGTGAACGCCATCTGCGACCACCCCGGCATTGAAGCTGTATCTTTTGTAGGCTCTACCAAAGTAGCTAAGCTGGTATACCAGCGGGCTACCGGGCAGTTAAAACGCTGCCTGGCCTTAGGCGGCGCCAAAAATCATTTGCTGGTATTGCCGGATGCCAAACCGGATATGACCGCGCAGAATGTAGTAGCCTCTATGAGCGGCTGCGCAGGGCAGCGCTGTATGGCCGCATCGGCCATGGTAGCAGTGGGCCAGGTAGATCATATTATAGACAAGATCTGCGCGGAAGCCGGTAAGGTGATACCGGGCAAGAACCTGGGCGCGGTGATCAGCCGGGAATCCAAAGAAAAAATTGAACGTTATATCACTGAAGCAGAACAGCAGGGTGCGCGCATCCTGATTGACGGGCGCAATACCGTGGTGGAAGGCAAAGAGCAGGGCAGCTACGTAGGGCCTACCGTGATAGACTATGTGAAACCTGATATGGCGGTAGCAAAAGAAGAAATATTTGGCCCTGTGATCAGCATCCTGCGCACCAATACGGTAGATGAAGCCCTGGCCATAGAAAATGCCAACCCTTACGGCAATGCAGCCGCAGTGTACACACAAAACGGCAGCCTGGCGCGTTATATTATTGAAAAGGCCAATGCCGGTATGATAGGCGTTAATATAGGCGTGCCCGTACCCCGTGAGCCATTTTCTTTTGGCGGATGGAATGAAAGTAAATTTGGCGTAGGCGATATTACCGGCAAAAGCTCCATAGAATTCTGGAGCAAGCTAAAGAAAACCACTACTAAATGGAATCCCGAAGCAGGGATTAACTGGATGAGTTGAAATAGTCCATGGCACACAGCATCGAATGTAAGGTAGTGTTACAAGAAATGGAATAGCACATTAAAGTGGGCCGCGGCCCATGGCATATAACGTAGAATAGTATTAGCAACATAAGAGAGGTACTGCAAATAACCGGAAGCGATCAACCAACATAAGGAAGTAATTAAGGTCAACTGATATACAGCAAACTTAAACGCTATGGCTGAAACCTCCTCCCTGTCTGCCACCCAGCAGGTTATACAGGACAACCTGGACTATACCCTTTTTTCCTGGAGCAAGCAAAAAGGTATTGCCCCTATTGCCGTGAAACATGCGGAAGGCGTATACCTCTATGATTATGATGGTAACCGCTACCTGGATTTTTCTTCCGGTTTGATCAACGTGAACATTGGCCATGGCAACCAGCGTGTAACCCAGGCCGTGATGCAGCAAATGCAGGAAGTAAGCTACGTTACACCCGGCTGCGTTACACAGGCACGTGGCGAGCTGGGAAAAAAGTTAGCCGCCATCAGCCCCGGCAACCTCAATAAAACGCTTTTTACCACCGGCGGCGCAGAAGCCATTGAAAATGCTATTAAGCTGGCGCGTTTGTACACCGGCCGTTCCAAAATAATTGCCCGCTACCGCGCTTTCCACGGCGCCTCCTATGGCGCTATGACAGCCGGTGGCGATCCCCGCAAGCTGCCGCATGATGCACAGCAGGCCCCTAACATAGTGCATGTGGAAGATCCCTATTGTTACCGCTGCCCCTGGGGTAAGGAAATTACATCCTGCTCCCGTGAATGCGTAAGTCATATTGAGCGGGTCATTGAATTTGAAGGGCCGGAAAATGTGGCCGCCATCCTTATGGAAGGGGAAAGCGGATCTTCCGGTTGTATTAAATACCCGCCGGATTATTTACAAAAAGTACGTGCGCTCTGCGATAGATACAACATTCTGCTGATAGCGGATGAAGTAATGAGCGGCTTTGGCCGCACAGGTAAATGGTTTGCCTGTGATGTACATGGCGTAGTGCCCGACATGATAGCTACCGCCAAAGGTATTACCGCCGGTTACCTGCCCTTAGGCGCTTTAATTGTAAGCGACACCATTGCCAGCTATTTTGATGATAAGGTATTATGG
>NZ_DATCRF010000567.1:0-14954 GCF_036569125.1 Chitinophaga sp.
GCCCAGCTCCATTACATCACCTTCCTTAATATATACCTGCGGGTTCATACCCAGGCCTACACCTGCGGGCGTACCGGTTGAGATCACATCACCCGGCAACAGGCTCATAAACTGGCTCAGGTAAGATACCAGGAAAGGCACGCTGAAGATCAGGTTAGCGGTAGTGCCATTCTGCACCTTTTTACCGTTGAGGCTTAGCCAGATGCCCAGGTTATTTACATCCTTTATTTCATCTTTGGTAACCAGCCAGGGGCCCAGGGGCGCAAAGGTATCGGCGCTTTTGCCTTTAACCCACTGCCCGTTACGTTCCAGCTGAAACTCGCGCTCACTGTAATCATTATGCAGCGCATAACCGGCTACATAATCCATCGCATCTTTTTCTTCCACATAAGTGGCTTTTTTGCCGATCACTACAGCCAGCTCCACTTCCCAGTCTGTTTTCTTGCTGTTCTTAGGAATGATCAGGTTATCGTTGGGGCCTACCAGTGAGGACGTACTTTTGAAGAACACGATCGGTTCCGTGGGGATCTGCATATTGCTTTCCTTCGCATGATCGGCATAGTTCAGGCCAATGCAAATGATCTTGGAAGGCCGCTGTATGGGCGCTCCCAGGCGTGTATTATCCGGTACGCGGGGCGCTGTTCCACCATTGGCAGCCCACCATTTCGCCAGGCGTTCCAGCCCGTTGGTCTCAAAAAATCTTTCACCGTAATCTTCTCCGAAAGCGCTTACATCAAAGCTGCCATCTGCTGTAACTACACCTGGTTTCTCCTCACCCGGTTGTCCGAATCGTATCAGTTTCATTTGTAAATATTTTCCTGTTTAATATGCTGAATGCTTAATGCTGAATGCTAAACGCTCAATGCAGCGTAGAATAAACACTTTACCAAACATTCAGCGTTGGGCATTTTGCATTCAGCATTCCTCCCAATTCGTAATTCGTAATTGAATAATTCGTAATTGACTACTACTGCACTCTTCCCAGCTCTTTCAATATCAGCTTCGCATTCTCCACTTTTATATCCAGCACCGGATCAAATCCATCATCACGCTGCAAACCGAATATACAATGCTCGGGATCTTCTGTGGGTTGTATCTTAGGCGCATAACCACCGGGCACCTGCAGTGTTTTCCTTTCATTTAAACCGCCAAACTCTGTGTACAGCTGTACGGAATCTTTGCTGCCAGCAGGTTCCAGCCGCACAATAAAATCAGCAATGATCTTACCGGAGGTTACATTCTTTTTATAATGATCTGTTAGTTTTGATTTGTTGGTAGCCTTACCTAAGCCCAGCTCACCTTCTGCATAATGCCATACGGCTTCCGGTGGTGTGCCTACCTGGAAAATTTTCAGTCCGCCGTCTTCACCCTGGCTGGCGTGATAATAACGGGTGCCGCGGTTATTTTTTAATACGCCAATGTAACAGCTGGTGGGCTGGTCCCATACGGTGCGGTACAGGTCTTCTGAATCCATATCCTGCGCCAGCGGCAGCTCAAAAGATTTGTCGATTGTTTTATCGGCAATGGCAAAATGGATCTTTACCTTCGGCGTATCCGTATCCTGCTCAAAAGTTACCTGCACGGCGCCGGCAGGTTTTGCCGGTGTAAAAGCTGCGGCGGTGCTATCCTGGCTGCTGCCGGATTGTGTGCCGGCGCCACCGCAGGCCCACAGGCTGGTGGAGATCGCCGTTACTAAAATTACTTTGCTGAAATGTTGCATACTGTGATTGATATATCCTGCAATATAAGGGCTATCAGTTATTCAATTTTATAAAACCGCCGTCTATAGGGTAATCACAGCCGGTAATAAAACCAGCCTGCTCAGAGCACAGGTACAGCGCCAGCCAGCCTACTTCTTCCGGTTTAGCCATACGGCCGATAGGCTGTGTTTTGGATAATTTTTCAAACATCTCCTGTACATTATCCGGGTAGTTCTTTTGCAGGAACCCATCTACGAACGGGGTATGCACCCTTGCAGGCGATACGCAGTTGCAGCGGATATTATCATGTATATAGTCTTTAGCTACGGAAAGGGTCATGGTTAATACAGCGCCTTTACTCATGGAGTAGGCAAAACGGTCGGGAATACCCACGGTAGCGGCAATGGAGGCAACATTCAGGATAACGCCCCCGCCCTGCTGCTTCATGTGTTTGATAGCAGCATACATACAGTTATAGGTGCCTTTTACATTTACACTGAACACCCGGTCAAAATCCGCTTCGGCAGTGGTTTCCAGCTTACCTATATGGGCAATGCCCGCGCAGTTCACCAGTATATCTATACGGCCTGCACCGGCCTGTATGCTGTCGATGGTTTTGATCACATCGGCCTGCTGCGCTACGTTACAGCCATGCGCCTTTGCTTTGCCGCCGGCAGCTATAATATCGGCCACAGTGCCTTTACCGCCATCTTCATTCAGCTCTATAATGTGCACAAAAGCACCCTGCTCTGCAAAACATTTGGCAATAGCCTGGCCTATACCGCTACCGGCGCCGGTTACCACCGCCACCTTATTATCTAACCGAAATAAACTCATCTTCCCTTAGTTTTTTAAGGGTTCTAAAATACCTAATTTCAGCCGGGGTTTGCAATTGTTTTTTACCTGTAATGTATACTTTCTTGACTAATTTTAAGAAAACCATATAACGATGAGGGTATTTTTCTACAACTGGATTAGCTTATTGCTGTTAATAATACCAGGCTGGCATAGTTTATTTGCACAGCAGATACCCCTGAACCATTATGGTTTGCCGGTAGTGAACAGCGCAGCCCTGTACCGGCAGCAGGTAGCGGCAGACAGTAACCAGCAGCTGGTAGATGTGACCCGTTATATTCCCGGCATTCATACGGATGTGCGTTATGCCACCACCCACAACTTTACACAACAGGTATTATACCCGCATCCCAGGGTTTTATTACGCCTTCCGGCTGCCAAAGCCTTAAAGGCCGTGCAGCAGCAGCTAAGCGCCCGCGGACTTGCCTTAAAAATATTCGACGCTTACCGGCCCTATGCCGTTACTGAAAAAATGTGGACCATTGTACCCGATGACCGCTATGCGGCCGACCCGCGCAAAGGCAGCGGGCATAACCGGGGAGTGGCCGTGGACCTTACCCTCATACGAAGATCCAGCGGGGACACCATTCCCATGCCTACCGGCTACGATGATTTTACAGAAAAAGCGCATTACAGCTACCAGCCTGCCGATACCGCTGTACTGGCCAACCGCGCCCTGTTACGCCGCATCATGGAGCAGCACGGTTTTACTGCCCTGGAAACGGAATGGTGGCACTTTTACCTCTCTGATTATAAAAAATACCCTTTGCTGGACCTTGGTTTTGATACCTTCCGCTAACCCATAAACTTTCCAAGCTTACTGTTCTGTTGGCGCACCTACCCTTGCGCAACGGCAGCCTCATGCCCGTTAATCAGCTGGCAGCTGAGATATGTAAACCGAAAGCAGGATCACTACCGGCTGCTGTAAACCTTAAACCGGATTATTTAGTCCGTGTGTAAATTATTCCCTAAACAAGCTATCTTATATCTATAGATAACCCGTAGATAAGCCCACTCTTTTAAGGGTGGACTTATGGAGGGCTTACATACGGCTTACAGAGGGCTTATAGGGGGCTTATCTCTTTTCTGCAACCGGATGCAAAAGCTATCAGATACGGTAAATGAACGGCATTTTTATAGCCATCAGCTATACGATAAACATCCTTTTTTAAGGTTTTTTTATAAGAACAGCACAAAGCAGGAACAAGATTTGTAACTGAGCTTATAGAAGCTACGGTTAGCGGACCGGGCTGTAAAACACTAACTTTACCATTCAGATTTACCCCATTTCGAAAAACCATATTTATTCTTTTCATTTTAAAACCAAGGAATCATGAGAAAAGTAGCAGACCAGGTAGTGGACATGCTGATAGCAAACGGCGTAAAAAGGATCTACGCTGTGGCCGGAGACAGTTTAAATGAGCTGAATGATGCTGTGAGAAGAAATGGCCAGATCAAATGGATCCATGTACGGCATGAGGAAGCGGGCGCTTACGCGGCGGCCGCGGAAGCCGAGCTGGAAGGGCTGGCTTGTTGTGCAGGCAGCTGCGGACCGGGTCATGTGCACCTGATAAACGGTTTATACGATGCACACCGTACAGGCGTGCCTGTTATAGCCATTGCCTCCACCATTAATACCCCGGAATTTGGTACAGATTATTTCCAGGGTACCAATACCATTAAATTATTTGACGATTGCAGCTGCTATAACCAGGTGGCCAGCACTCCCGCACAAGCCGCGCGTATGCTGCAAAGCGCCATACAGCACGCCATTCACCATAAAGGGGTAGCAGTATTCGGGTTGCCGGGCGATGTATCGGCCATGGCGGCGGAAGAAAGTATTACCGCTATGCAGAATTATAGAAGCGATACGGTGCTGCGGCCTGCAGATCATGAGCTGGAAAGCCTGGCCGGCCTTTTAAATGAAAGCAGCAAAGTAACTATCTTTTGCGGCGTGGGCGCAGCTGCTGCGCATAAAGAGGTGGTGGAGCTGGCCGGCAGGTTACAGGCGCCGGTAGGTTACTCTTTCCGCGGTAAAATGGGCATACAGTATAACAACCCTTATGAGGTAGGTATGACGGGTTTGCTGGGCCTCCCCTCGGCCTACCACAGTATGCACGAAGCAGATGTGGTGTTGCTGCTGGGTACCGACTTTCCCTACACACCGTTCATGCCGGTGAAGAACAA
Source organism: Chitinophaga sp. (assembly GCF_036569125.1). Classification (GTDB taxonomy): domain Bacteria; phylum Bacteroidota; class Bacteroidia; order Chitinophagales; family Chitinophagaceae; genus Chitinophaga. The sequence goes on from NZ_DATCRF010000567.1 coordinate 4,743, forward strand.
GATAGTACAGATCGATGAAAAGCCGGAAAGGCTGGGCCGCCGCGCTAAGCTGTCAATGGGCCTGTGCGGCAACATTAAGGATACCCTGCGTGCGCTGATGCCCCATCTTACCCCTAAAACAGATGATCACTTTTTAAAGGTACAGCTGGAGCTGTATGATAAGGTAAAGGAGCACCTGCAGAAATTTGTAAAAGAAACCGGCACCAATAATAATATACAACCTGAGTATGTAGCCGCTACGCTGAACGAGCTGGCTGCCGGTGATGCCATTTTTACCATGGATACCGGCATGTGCTGCGTATGGGGCGCACGCTATATAACAGCTACGGGCAAACGCAAAATGCTGGGATCTTTTAACCACGGCTCTATGGCTAATGCCATGCCTATGGCCATTGGCGCAGCGCTTACCTATCCCGGGCGGCAGGTATTTGCCTTGTGCGGCGATGGCGGTTTATCCATGCTGCTGGGCGACCTGGCCACCATACGCCAGTACAACCTGCCTGTTAAGCTCATAGTTTTCAACAACCGCGCATTGGGTATGGTAAAGCTGGAAATGGAAGTACAGGGCTTACCGGATAATGAAACCGATATGGTGAACCCGGATTTTGGCGTAATAGCCAGGGCCATGGGTTTCAAAGGTATTACGGTACACTCGCCGGAAGGCGTGAAAGGTGCGCTGCAAACCGCTATTGACGATGAAGGCCCGGTGCTGGTGAATATTATGACCAATCCCGCGGCGCTGGCCATGCCGCCCAAAGTGGAATGGGAGCAGGTAAAAGGCTATGCCCTATCCATGAGCAAGCTGATACTGGGCGGACGTATGGACGAAGTGCTGGATACCGTGAAATCGAATTATAAACATTTAACGGAACTGTTGTAAAGCTGAAAGCATAAAGCACAAAGCTGAAAGCATAAAAGCGGAGCCGGTGCATTTTACAGGTGCACCGGCTCCGCTTTTTATAGATGGGCCATTTGCTTTATGCTTTCTGCTTTACGCTTTATGCATTATGCTTTCAGCTTTCTGCTTTCTGCTTTCTGCTTTACGCTTTCGGCTTAATAGATCTTATTCAGCGCATCCACATACGCATTCACAGAGGCGCTCACAATATCCGTAGAGTAGCCGAAACCGTAGTACGACTGCCCGTTGTGCTTAACGCGCATATTCACCTTGCTTACATCTTCACTGCCGCCGTGCATAGCCTGTATACTAAATTCATCCAGGTCAATATCATCTTTAATGATCTCATGAATAGCATTAATGGTAGCATTTACCGGACCATTGCCTGCAGCGCTGGCCTCTTTCTCAGTACCATTGATCTTCAGCTTCACGGTAGCCATAGGGCGCAGCGGATCGCCGCAAACCACCTGCAGCAGGGTTACCTTAATGGCCTGGTCATCACTGTAGTTCTTTTCATCGCCATCACCCATCAGCTGCTGTAAGTCGGCATCGCTGATCTCTTTTTTCTGATCGGCCATAATAAGGAAGCGCTGGTATACTTCATCCAGGTTGATCTTATCCAGCTTATAATCCAGGCGTTGCAGGTGATGCTTTAACGCATGGCGGCCACTGCGCGCGGTAAGGATAATGGAGTTGGTAGCCAGCCCCACATCTTCCGGGTTCAGGATCTCGTAATTCTCGCGGTGTTTGAGCACGCCATCCTGGTGAATGCCGGAGCTGTGTGCAAAAGCATTGCGGCCTACGATGGCTTTGTTCGGCTGCACCGGCATACGCATCATGGTAGATACCAGGTTGCTGATGCCGTAGATCTGTTTGGAATTGATACCGGTATGGTATCCCAGGGCATGATGCGTTTTCAGGATCATGGCCACTTCTTCCAGCGAAGTATTGCCGGCGCGTTCGCCAATACCGTTAATGGTGCACTCTACCTGGCGGGCGCCGTTCATTACACCGGCAATGGTGTTGGCAGTAGCCAAACCAAGATCGTTGTGGCAGTGTACGGAAATAATGGCTTTATCTATGTTGGATACATGATCCATCAGGTACTTGATCTTTGCGCCATACTGGTCGGGCAGGCAGTAGCCATTGGTATCCGGTATGTTCACAACCGTAGCGCCGGCAGCTATCACGGCTTCAACCATGCGGGCCAGGTATTCATTATCCGCACGGCCGGCATCTTCCGCATAAAATTCAATATCGTCCACAAATTTGCGGGCGTACTTCACCGCATCTACTGCACGTTTCAATATATCTTCCCGGGTGCTGTTGAATTTATATTTAATGTGCATATCCGATGCGCCGATACCGGTATGAATGCGTTTGCGTTTGGCAAAGCGCAGGGCATCTGCTGCGGCATCAATATCCATGGTATTGGCACGGGTAAGCGCGCAGATCACCGGCTCTGATACGGCCTTGGAGATCTCTACCACGCTCTGGAAATCGCCCGGGCTTGAAATGGGAAAACCTGCTTCAATAACATCCACACCCAATGCCTCCAGCTCTTTCGCCACTTCTATCTTTTCTACGGTGGTTAACTGGCAGCCTGGCACCTGTTCCCCATCCCGCAGGGTAGTATCGAAAACGTATACACGATTTTTATCCATTTTATATGTAAGTTTAAGTTAATTACGAATTGTTCAATTATGAATTACGAATTGGATACTCCGATTAATAGTGTTCATCAGAGATAAGCGATAAACCAGCCTTACGATCTATTCAATTCGTAATTGAATAATTCGTAATTCGTAATTCTTTAGTTCAGGTTCTCCAGCACCTTTCCTCCCATTGCATCCGTACCCATGATCAGGGCATTTTCCGTATGCTTATTGGCTATATCCATAGTGCGGTAACCCTGGCGCAGCGTAGCTTCTACAGCTTTGATCACGCGCTGGGATTCCGTTTTTAATCCAAAAGAAATATCCAGCATCAGCGCTGCAGATAATATGGAGGCCAGCGGGTTGGCAAGCCCTTTACCGGCAATATCATGTGCAGAACCATGTATAGGCTCATAGAACCCGGTGCTGTCGCCGACAGAGGCAGAGGCCAGCATACCCATGGAGCCCGCTATCTGTGAGGCTTCATCGGTCAGTATATCGCCAAACAGGTTGCCGGTCACTACCACATCAAAGCGTTTGGGATCTTTGATCAGCTGCATGGCGGCATTGTCAATGAACATATGTTCTGTTTCCACATCCGGGTATTCCTTAGCTACTTCCTGTACTACCTCGCGCCACAGGCGGCTGGCTTCCAGTACGTTTGCCTTATCTACAGAACATACCTTATTGCGGCGGGTGCGGGCGGCTTCATATGCTTTGCGGGCTATACGCTCTACTTCATAACGGTGATAGATCATCAGGTCGGAAGCAGTATTACGGTCTGCCGTGCGGTTCTTTTCTCCAAAGTATACGTCGCCGGTAAGCTCGCGGAAGAACAGGATATCGGAGCCGCGCAGTATTTCCGGCTTAATGCTGGATGCTTCCAGCAGCTCGTCGAACAGCTTTATGGGGCGCAGGTTGGCATACAGGCCCAGCTCCTTGCGGATCTTTAGCAGGCCCTGTTCGGGGCGTACCTTCAGTGTGGGGTCGTTATCGTATTTAGCATGACCGATAGCGCCAAACAGGATGGCATCGCTTTTCCTGGCTTTTTCCAGTGTTTCGTCGGGCAGCGGGTTGCCGGTGGCTTCTATAGCCACATGGCCCATAATGCCTTCTTCAAAAGTGAATTCGTGTTTGAAGTTTTCTGCAATAGCAGACAGTACTTTTTGTCCCCAGGCGGTTACTTCCTGTCCTATGCCATCTCCCGGAATTACCAGTATCTTTTTAGCGACACCCATGTGGTTTTGTTAGGTTATTAAATTTGGTTTTGTAATTATATGCAAATGTCCTGCTCCATAACGGTGCAGGACATTTGATTAGTATCAAAAGTTAAATTCCCTGCTGACCTCATACGCCTCAATATTGCTGCGCAGGCTCAGGAGATAGTCAATATCATCATACCCGTTGATGAGGCAGGCCTTTTTGTACGGGTTAATATCAAAACCTTCCTGCTCACCCGTGGCAACGATCTTAATGAACTGCCCTTCCAGGTCCACTTCCAGCTTGGCCTGCGCATCGGCCTCAATGGCTTTGAATATTTTTTGCAGGAACGCATCACTTACCTGGATGGGTAAAATGAAATTGTTCAGCGCATTGTTCTTAAAAATATCTGCAAAGAAGCTGCTCACTACCACTTTAAAACCGTAATCGCCCAGCGACCAGGCAGCATGTTCCCGGGAGGATCCGCAGCCAAAGTTCTTACCGGCCACCAGGATCTCACCTTTATATAAAGGATTGTTCAGCACAAAATCCGGCTTGGGCTGGTTGTTGGCATCAAAGCGCCAGTCGCGGAACAAGTTCTCTCCAAAACCTTCCCGGGTGGTGGCTTTCAGGAAGCGTGCCGGGATGATCTGGTCTGTATCAATATTCTCGATCGGTAAGGGTACCGCTGTGGAAATAAGATGTTGAAAATTCTTTTTCATTAGTTAATGTTTTACCGCCGCTATTCTTAACCGCACATAATCCGCATACCACTTGCCATCCCGGAAGTGGGTAGCCCGCAGGCTTTCCTGCGCCTGCTGTAAAATGGCTGTACGCGTTGCAGCCGGTATATTTTCAAAAAAGTGATCGCCAAACATATCAAACCAATCAATAATGCCATTCTCCGGGTCGGCCAGCTCCGTGGTACGGTCAAAATAAAGCGCCTGCCGCACCTTAAAACCATACTTTTCTAATATGGAGGCATACTCGCCTACAGAGGGAAAATACCAGAACGGTGCATAACTATACCCGTGCTGCTGCATGGCCTGTTCCAGCGCCTGTAGCAGGCTGGCTACATTGCCCTGTGCCCCCATTTCCAGTATCAGGCGGCCACCGGGTTTTAAGTGCTGGTACATGCGGGCAGCTACGGCCTCTTTATCCAGCATCCAGTGCGGGGCGGCATTGGAAAAAATAGCGTCGTATTGTTTGGGCAGGGAAAAAGAAGCGGCATTGGCCACTACAAAATCCAGCTGCGGAAAGTTGCGTTGTGCGCTCTCTATCATGGAAGCGGAAGCATCCAGCCCGGTTACCTGTGCGCCGCTTTCCGCCAGCCTGGCGGTAAGCTCGCCGGTGCCGCAGCCCAGGTCCAGGATCTGTTCGCCGGCCTGCGGTTGCAGCCATTCAATAAGGCTGTTGCCGTATTGAAAAACAAAGGCGTAGTTGCTTTTATATAAGTTTGCGTTCCAGGACATTTGATTTTAGATTTACGATTTACGATTTTAGATTTGGGAAGTTTTACACTACCACTGGGTCTAAGATCTTAAATACTATTACACTTATATCTGTTCATTACCTCCTTTACGATCACCTGATTTACGATTTTAGACCTCCTTATTGAACTATTTCCCAAAAATCTAAAATCGCAAATCTAAAATCGTAAATCACACCATTTGACGCACATCCATCACCTTCCCGGTAATGGCCGCTGCTGCTGCCGTTAAGGGGCTGGCTAAAAAGGTGCGGGCATTAGGGCCCTGCCGGCCTTCAAAGTTGCGGTTTGAGGTGGAGATGCAGTACATACCCGCCGGCACCTTATCCTCATTCATGCCCAAACAGGCGCTGCAACCCGGTTCCCGTAAGTGGAACCCCGCTTCCTCAAAGATCTTATCAATCCCTTCTTTCTTGGCCTGTGCCTCTACCTGCTTGGAGCCCGGCACTATCCATACCACTACCCCGCTGGCCTTGTGCTTGCCTTTCACAAAATCGGCCACCATACGCAGGTCTTCAATGCGGGAGTTGGTACAGCTGCCAATAAATACATAATCTACCTTTTTGCCCAGCAGCGCACTGCCCGGCTCCAGGGCCATATAATCCAGTGATTTTTTGAAGGAGGGTCTTTCCTGTGCTTCCAGCTGTTCCAGTGCCGGAATGTGCTGGGTAACGCCCATGCCCATACCGGGATTGGTGCCGTAGGTGATCATGGGCTCAATATCCGCGGCATCAAAGGTGAGGGTGGTATCAAACACCGCATCTGCATCGGATTGCAGGGTTTTCCAGTAGGCCAGGGCTTTATCCCAGTCGGCCCCTTTGGGTGCAAACTCACGGCCCTGCAGGTAGCTGAACGTAGTATCGTCCGGGGCTATCAGGCCGCCACGGGCGCCCATTTCAATGCTCATGTTGCAGATGGTCATACGCGCTTCCATGCTCAGGCTGCGGATGGCCTCCCCGCAATACTCCACAAAATACCCGGTAGCGCCGGATGCGGAGATCTTAGAGATGATATAGAGGATAATATCTTTAGATACCACGCCTTTTTTCAGCTGGCCGTTGATCTCGATCTTCATGCGTTTGGGACGGTACTGCAAAATGCACTGGGTGGCCAGCACCTGCTCAACCTCGGAAGTGCCAATACCAAAGGCAATAGCGCCAAAAGCGCCGTGGGTGCTGGTATGGCTATCCCCGCACACGATGGTCATACCCGGCAGGGTAATGCCCAGCTCAGGCCCTATTACGTGCACAATACCCTGGTAAGGGTGGCCCAGGCCGTACAGCTCCACGCCAAATTCAGTAGTATTTTTGGTCAGCATCTCCACCTGGTGGCGGCTCAGCGCCTCCTTAATGGGCAAATGCTGGTCGATAGTAGGTACATTATGATCTGCTGTAGCCCGGGTCTTTTGCGGGCGGAACACCGGGATACCTCTCTTACGCAGCCCGTCAAACGCCTGGGGGCTGGTTACCTCGTGAATAAAGTGCGTGTTTATGTACACGGCATCCGGAAATCCCGGTTTACTCACCACCACGTGGGCATCCCATATCTTATCAACCAATGTTTTTCCCATCCTGATCACTTTAAAACCATTTCCCGTGTATAGCTGCCCGTTATTTTCCTGGCGGAAAGCCCGTTTTGTTAACGCGTAAATTGGTCTTTGTTAAGTAATTTTATGCTTCCTGTTAGTTTATATCTCCAAATCTAATGGTCAATAGTTAATTGCCATATCGTTAAATTTGGTATAATTACGATCTTTAAGGTGAAATGAAAACCATTATTTACTTGAAAAACAATTACTTATAAGACTTTAATAACGATGCCCAACAGTCAGCATGACGCGCTATTCATATTAATAAAAACGCTTACAAAAGCAGAAAAAAGGAATTTCCAACTGGCTTTTAATAAAAACAACACGAAAGAGGATGTACTCTTCATCCAGCTATTTAACACCCTGGACAAAATGAAGGACTACGATGAAGAGCAGATCCTGAAGAAGATACCGGCCATTAAGAAACAACAGCTCAGTAATGTAAAAGCCCATCTGTACAAACAATTGCTTACCAGCCTGCGCCTGCTGTTCAAACAAAAAGACCCGCTGATTGACCTGCGCGAGCAGCTGGATTATGCCCGGGTGCTGTATAACAAGGGGCTGTATACCCAAAGCCTTAAGCTGCTATCCCGCGCCAAAAGCATGGCCACAGAGCAGGAAGAGGTAATGCTTACCTACGAAATTGTGGAGTTTGAGAAGCTGATAGAATCCCGTCACATCACCCGCAGCCTGGAAAACCGGGCCGAGGAGCTGAGCGAGGAATCACGGGTAATAGAGCAGCAGCTCTCCAGCATAAACCGCCTCAGCACCCTTTCACTGCGCCTGTACGGCCTGTACCTGAAGCTGGGCCATGCCCGTAATGAGAAGGATGCGGAAATGGTGAAGCGCTTTTTTGAAGAGAACGCCCCCCAGCTCGCCAAAACGCACATGAGCTTTTATGAGAAGATCTACCTGTACCAGGCCTACTGCTGGTATTACTATATTCTGCAGGACTTTGTAATGTACTACCGTTATACGCAGAAGTGGGTGAACCTGTTCAAGGAATACCCCTCCCTGCTGAAAACGGATGTGGACATGTACATTAAAGCCATGCACAACCTGCTCACCGCGCACTTTTACACCATGAACGATGAAAAGTTCACCGCCGTGCTGCAGGAAATGGAAGATTTTATTAACGATAACCAGGAGAATTTCAGCGAGAACACCCGTACCAATGCCTTTGTGTACCTGTACACCGCCAAAATAAACCGGCATTTCCTGGAAGGCACTTTCAGCGAAGGGCTTTGCCTGGTGCCGGAGCTGGAAGAGCGGATTGCCGAACACCAGCTGAAGGTAGACCAGCACCGCGTACTGGTATTTTATTACAAAATAGCCTGCCTGTACTTTGGCAGCGGGGATAATAACAAGGCCATTGTGTACCTGAATAAGATCATTCATCTGCGCATAGGCGCCCTGCGGGCGGATATACAGTGTTTTGCCCGCATTCTGCACCTGATAGCGCATTATGAGCTGGAGAACTACGGGCTGGTGGAGTACCTGATAAAATCGGTGTACCACTTTATTGCCAAGAATAAGGATCTGGGGCAAACCATGGAAGAGATCCTGAAGTTCCTGCGCAAGAATATTTACGCCCATCCCAAGGCCTTACGCAGCGCATTTGCCGACCTGAAGGAAAGGCTGGTGCAGATCTCCAGGAACCCGTATGAACGCCGCTCGTTCCTGTACCTGGATATTATAAGCTGGCTGGAGAGTAAGATAGAAGGCGTACCGGTGCAGGAGGTAATTAAGCGCAAGTTCCTGAAAAAGGAGCCCAGGATCTAGGCAAGTTTACCGGCTTTCATTATCTTTAGCGCATTGAAAAACCAAACCTTATCATGTCTGAAAAACAATTTCGCGTTATTGCTATTTCCGGCAGTTTACGCCACGGATCCTACAACACAATGGCCCTGAAAGCGGCACAAAAACTAGCCCCTGCAAATATTACCATTGAACAGGAAAGCATCAGCGATATTCCCTTTTATAATGCCGACCTGCATTCAGATGGGTTTCCGGAGAATGTGGAACGCCTGGTAGCAAAGATCAAAGCGGCCGACGGTGTGCTGTTCGTATCCCCGGAGTATAATTATTCTATTCCCGGCGCATTGAAAAATGCCATAGACATGCTCTCCCGCCATCCCAACAAACCGTTTGATAACAAGGCTGTAGCCATAATGGGCGCCAGCATGGGGCCATTAGGTACGGCACGCATGCAGTATCATTTAAGGCAGGTAATGGTGTATTTAAATGCTTATGCCGTAAACCGGCCGGAAGTAATGATCGCCGCTGCGCAAACTAAGTTTGATGAAGATGGTAACCTTACAGATGAAACAGCGAAGAAGTTAATACCTCAATTGCTTACAGCGCTCACAGAATTAAGCAAGAAGCTGAACGGAGTATAGTTTTTGGGCCCATGGTCGATGGTCGATGGTCCATTGCCTACTCCACGGTTGAAAGTATACGCGGTATTGCCATAAACCAATATTTCGCGGACCATGGACTTTCTATTTACGCTATTTACTTTTCACGTACACTACCGAAACGCACCAGGCTATGGACTACGGACTATGGACCATCGGCCATGGACTGCAGCAGCGCCCTCCGGGCGCTACTGCACCTGCTCATACATTGGCTCATACTTATAAAACCGCGCTGCAAATAATACAAAGGCAGCTACCTGCATGCCTATAATAGCCCAGCTATATAAATATCCCAGGGTCATAAACAGCAGCACACAAAATACCCCGAACACCCAGCGCAGGTATTTATCCTGATCCAGCCGGGGAAAGTAAAGCAAACAACGGAACAGCGGCAGCAGCGATGCGCCAAAAGCCAGCAGCAGCAACCAGTGCCAGCTGTTATACGGTAACGTATGTACGATGAGCAGGCCAAACTCCGGCAGCAATAAACAGCTGTAGGTAATACATAACATGCCATACCGTTTCCAGATTGGTATGGGCAGGTGGCGGGTGAAAGCTAAATACTGATCATCAAAATGCCGGTGCTCAAATACCAGGATGCTATGCAGCAGCAGGGAAACCAATAAGCCGGTTAATACCACCCGTATATCATACCCATCATCCATAAAACCAAAAGTTGCGATCAGTATTACACACGACAATACTTTTACGATCAGCAGCGTGCGCGTACGGCTGGTAGCCAATTCATAAATGTAGTATAACGACAAAGGTTTATGTACCCGGCGATTGAACCATTGGATCCAGCGGTGATAAAAAAATACGGCGCCGGGTTGTTGTATCAAACGGTGATATACAAATACAGGCAATAAACACATCAGCACATTAAAGATCAGCAGCACGGCCACTACTCCGTAATATCCTTTAAAACCTGCCACTGCTGCGGCCAGTAAGCTGTACACCAATAC
>NZ_DATCRF010000568.1:0-3485 GCF_036569125.1 Chitinophaga sp.
GGTTAGGCCTGGATAATGGTATTGGCTTTATGGCCTATGACAATGCTATTAAACATATTTACCCCGAAAAGCTGAACGAAGGCGCCGGTTACTCCGCCATTCTTTTTAAGCAGCATTTATATATAGGTACTTCTAATGGCCTGTACACCGTACCTATACCTGCTGCGCAGGACCTGAGCTTTGCCAATGGCGATTTTACGCCGGTCACCGGTACCAAGGCCCCTGCCTGGGGACTGTTCACTGTAGCAGATCATCTGCTGATGGCTAACCATGAAGGGGCTTTTGAAATACAGGATGGTACCGCATCACCCATTAACACCAGCGCAGGTTACTGGAACTTTTTACCGCTGGCTGATACCGGCACCGTGCTGGCAGGCAACTATAACGGGCTGGATGTAATACGTTACCAGCATCATTCCTTTACCTCAAATGGCAACCTGCCCAACCTGAATGCCGGGGCCCGGTACATGGTTGCTGAAGATGCGCATACCGTATGGATGGCGCACCCGTACCGTGGTGTATTCCGCATTACGTTACAGCCAAACGGCAAAACAATAGTGCAAAAATTTACAGAGCAGGATGGTTTGCCGCCTTTAACCATGAATAACCTGTTTAAAATAAAAGGGCATATTGTTGTTACCACCGGACAGGGTATTTATGCGTACAATGCCGCCACTAAACGTTTTGCACCGGATCCTTATTTCCGGCAGCTGTTCGGAACAAAACAAATCCGCTACCTGAAAGAAGATGCGGATGGCAACATCTGGTTTATAGCAGCCAAGAACCTGGGCGTGGCAGATTTTTCAGGCGCGCAGCCCAGGATCATTTACTTCCCGGAGCTGAACGGCAAAATGGTGAGCAACTTTGAATATGTGTACCCTTACAACAAATACAATATACTGGCAGGGGCGGAAAAAGGCTTTTACCATATTAATTTTGAGCAGTATAAAAAAAGCAATCACCAGCTGAACATACAGCTGCGGTCCGTGAACGCCACAGGGCAAACAGACAGCCTGCTGTTTGGCGGTTACTACCCCGAAGCTAAGCAGCCTGCGCCCAGAATGGCCTACCACTTTAACTCCTTTCACTTTGAATACTCCTCCCCTTTTTATGTGAACCAGAACAGTGTGGAGTACAGCTATTACCTGCAGGGGTTTGACAAAAGCTGGTCGGCCTGGTCGCGGAAAACGGAAAAAGACTATACCAACCTGCCTGCAGGCACTTACACCTTTGCGGTAAAAGCCCAGAATAACCTGGGCAACTCATCTAACGTTAGCCATTACACGTTTACCATACTGCCGCCCTGGTACCGCACCACCTGGGCCTATGTGCTGTATTCGCTGCTGTTTGCAGCCACCCTGTTCCTGGCTTATGTGTGGCTGCGCAAGCTGTTCATTCAGCAGCGCAAAAAACATGAGGCCGAACAACAGCGCCTGTTATACCTGCACCAGCTGGAGCTGGAAAAATCAGAGAAAGAGATTGTAAAGCTGCGGAATGAAAAACTGGAGCTGGAGCTGGAATACAAGAACTCCGAAATAGCATCGGCCGCCATGCACCTGGTGCAAAAAGGAGAGCTGTTAGCCACCATCAAAGATGAAATGCTGCGCCTGAAAAAGAATTTTCATGATGAAAAGGCGGTGAAAGATTTTAAGAAGATCTTCCAGACCCTGAGCGCAGAAACGCGGGTAGACCAGGACTGGGAAAATTTTGCCATCCATTTCGATAAGACCCATGCGGATTTCCTGGGTGTGCTGAAAGCAAAATATCCCCAGCTAAGTCCTGCAGAACTAAAGCTGTGCACGTACCTGCGCATGAACCTGAGTAGTAAGGAAATAGCGCAGCTTTCCAGCATATCCGTACGGGGCGTAGAGCTGGCCCGTTACCGGTTAAGAAGAAAGCTGCAGCTGCCAACGGAAACCACCTTATTTGATTTCCTGTTACAGTTCTCCTCCGCTAAAATGGAGCAGTAGCTGTTTTATACCAGGTTCTTTTTAATGTAAGAGATGCTTTTGGCAATGCTGGCAAACGGATCGCCGGGGCATTTATCCTGCTCCACAAAAAAGTATTTTAAACCGGCAGCCTGCGCATGCTGGAATATTTTCTTAAAGTTGATGGTGCCGTTGCCTACTTCGGTGAACATATGTTCCGGCGTATTATCCATATCCTTTACATGCCAGAGCGGAAAACGGCCTTTGTGCTCATTAATGAGGTTCACCGGATCCAGGCCGGCTTTGGTAACCCAGTAAATATCCATTTCCATTTTTACCAGGTTAGCATCTGTATTCTTTAACAACAGGTCGTACGGGTATTGGCCATCCTGCTGCTGAAATTCAAAGTCGTGGTTGTGGTAGCAGAACTGGATGCCGGCTTTTTTACAGGCTTCGCCGGCCTTGTTAAAATGTTCCGCCAGCTGTTTGTAGTGGTCCAGGTTACCACGCTCCTCGGGCGCCAGGAAAGCGCATACCATGTATTTAATACCTACGGCGGCTGCATCATCCACCGCTTTGCTCCATTCGTGCAGCATGGTGCCCTGCACATCAGCGCCTTTCATCTGCTGCTCGCCCAAACGGCAATGGCTGCTGGGCATAGCTAGCCCCTGTTGTTTTAACAGGGCGGCAAAGGCTTTGGCATCCATACCATAAAATTGCTGGGTGCCGGTGTAGGTGGCGCCTTCCAGGGAGTTAAAACCCAGCTTAGCCACCCGCTGTAAGGTACCTGCGGGATCTTTCTGCATGGCATCGCGCACGGTGTACAGCTGCAGCCCTATGTATTTTGAGGGTGCGGGAAATAACGCGGAAGGCCGCACGAGTAAGCCGGCCGAAGCTAATGTAGTAGCTTTGATAAATGATCTTCTTGAAGTCATTGGAAAGAATTTCTGCTTTTAAAACGGGTAAACGCTGATTTGCTCTATAGAGGCTGAAGATAGAAATAAAAGTTTTATAAGCAGATAGTTGGGTGGTACATCATTACTACATCATAGGGGGAATGTAAAATGTAAAATCTTAAATGAAAAATATAAAAGTTGATTCAATAGTACTGCACATAGCTGACTTTTACATTTGAAATTTAGCGTTTTACATTTTACATTTTGTTACTGCTGGTATCATCCGGCACGGCTTCAAAGCCCCATCGGTTTTAGCGGGCGGTTTTTTAAATATGACTCCCGGGCTTTTAGCTTTCATGCTGGTGAACGATATTTTCATAACAGCAGTGTTTAATCCTGCTGAACAGGTTTCTCCACAAAATCTTTGAGCTGGGTGCCAATGATCTGTGTCCAGCCTTTCTGGAAGCTTTCTCTTGCAAAGTCTTTTGCGGCGGGGAAGGTTTCCAGGCCTGTGTGGGTGAGCTTCAAACGCGTTTTATCTCCCTCGGGGAACAGCTCCATGGTTACAAAAGATTCGCCGGGAAGCCCCTCATAGCGCCAGCTGTAGGTGAGCTTTTTGCCTGCTATCACCTCTGTTACCTTACAGTGGTGTATATAGGTT
>NZ_DATCRF010000569.1:0-11476 GCF_036569125.1 Chitinophaga sp.
GTTCATTGCCGGTGAGGGCCAGCGTATAAATGTTGTTAAGGGTGTTGAACAAAAAGTGCGGGTTGATCTGCGCTTTCAGGAAAGAGAGTTCTGCATGCGCACGGTCGGCCTCCGCGAGTATAGCGCGTTGTTCTGTAAGCCGCCAGCGCTTGGTAAGCTCCACAGCAATGGCCAGCGTTACCACTACCAGGAACAGGAAGATGCTTACCATATCCGTATGCCCGCCATTGCTCCCCGGCCCTCTGCCGCCTGGCCCAAAGCGGCCCCCTGGTTCGGGTGGCGGAAATCCATTGCCCCCCGGCGGCATACCGTAGGGCCCTCCTGGTGGCGGCTTCAATGCTCCCTGGTTAAAGCCATGCTGCGCCCCATGCCCCAGCAGCCGGTCAAAAGGCTGCAGGTAATACACCAGCACCAGCGCCGCCAGCAAAATGCCAAAATAGGCCAGCCACTTTTTCTGAAAGAACAGCTGCGGTATCAGGTACGTAGTATTGCCGTAGAACAGCATCATATATACCAGCACAAACAGCCAGTAGGGGCGGGAAAGCAGCAGCTCCCACCAGTTTGCATCTGAGTGCGGCTGCCCGTTTATAAAAAGTAAAGGCAGGCTCAGGAAAATGAGCCAGCCGGTTATATGGGTAATAATGATGGAAACATTGCTACGGAACATATATAAAGGAACGAATACTAAATGTACGAAATAGGAGATGTACCGGTGAGCAGGGGAAAAGTACCGATGAATAAACGAACACAGCCTCCTGCTAATCAGGTATTTTTACGCTTTATTATTTCAAAAAAAAACCTCACCTTGCAACAGATAACTGTTCCTTTGAGCGGATAAGAACGCCAATACCCCAAACATCAGCACGGAAATATTTAAGGTACCCCAAATACTTTCACTAAAACAGTGAGCGCATGTCCCCCATTAATCCCAAGAGCTACATCGGGAAAAAACCACCCTTCCGCAAACTACGCGGTTATGCATTTGATCCCAGCCTGTCATTAAAAATAGATACGGCCGACATTAACAACATCATATACAAAGTGCCCTGGGAAACGCTGGAACCAGGCCCCATAGGCGAATACGTGGAGGTGATAGACTTTGATCCCACCGTAGGTAAGTTCTACCGCGCCGTAGACCTGGATGATGATTACATACTGGCGCAGGACGGCCTGGACCCCAGCGAAAGCGATCCGCAGTTCCATCAGCAGATGGTGTATGCCGTGGCCATGACCACTATCAAGAACTTTGAACGGGCGCTGGGCCGCAAGATCCTCTGGGAATCGCGCCGCGGCCTGAATGTAGCCGTGGAGGATGAATATGTACAGCGCCTGCGCATTTACCCCCATGCCATGCGCGAGGCCAATGCCTATTACAGCCCGGTAAAAAAATCGCTGCTATTCGGCTACTTTGCATCCACCCCGGCAGATGAAACGTTGCACATGCCCAACTCCGTTGTATTCACAGCCCTGAGCCATGATATCATTGCACACGAGATCACCCACGCCATCCTGGATGGGGTGCACAACTATTATAACGAGGCCACCAACCCCGATGTGCTGGCCTTTCACGAAGCCTTTGCTGATATCGTAGCCCTGTTCCAGCACTTTAGCTTCCCCGATGTACTGAAACACCAGATCTGCAAAACCCGGGGCGACCTGGGCGCACAGAACCTCTTAGGCCAGCTGGCCCAGGAATTTGGCACCGCCGTAGGCGATTACGGCAGCCTGCGTGATGCTATTGGCGAAGTAGATGAGGAAACCAAGCAATGGAAGCCCAAAGATCCTAACCCGGAAGACTACCGCAGGGAAATGGAGCCGCACGCACGCGGCAGCATCCTGGTAGCCGCTGTGTTTGAGGCTTTCCTGAATATTTACAAAAGCCGTATTGCCGACCTGCTGCGCATTGCCTCCAACGGTACAGGCATCCTGCGCCAGGGCGATATTCCGCCCGACCTGGTGGACCGCTTAGCCAATGAAGCCGCCAAAGCAGCCGGCCATGTGCTAACCATGTGCATACGCGCAATTGACTATTGCCCGCCCATTGATATTACGTTTGGCGATTACCTGCGCGCCATCATCACAGCAGATATGGATATTGTGGCCGATGATAACCGCGACTACCGCCTGGCGTTCATTGATGCCTTCCGCCGCCGTGGCATTTACCCCGATGGCATTAAAACCCTGAGCGTGGAAAGCCTGCGTTTTCCCCTGCAGAACATTGGCTACCTGGCCGATAAGCATGGCACTATGACAAAGAAGCATGATGAGAAGAATGATCACAGCCTGAACGAGACCACCAAAGAGCTGCTGGCCATTGTGAACGGTTTTTTACGGGACTATGGAGATGAGATCAAGTATGTGAACGACCGCCGGAAGATCTATTATAAAACACGTGAGTACATTACCGGTTTGTATGAGGAAGGCCGTCCGCATATACCCGGCCTGCACCGGCGCTTAAATGAAAAGTTTGCCGAATCGGCCGACTTTGCACGGCTCACCGGCCTGGCCTTCGTGGATAACTTTGCTGAGCTGGGCCTGCGCCAGTCAAGCCAGTACAAAGGCGCCTCTTTCCAGATCTTAAAACTAAGGCTGGTAACGCGGGTAGGTCCTAACGGGGCGCAGATCAATAACGTGATCTTTTCCCTTACCCAGCGCAGCGGCGTAATATATAAAGACGGCGCCATCGAGGGATACTTTACGCCCAACGCCAGCGCATTGGCCAACACTACAGAAAGCGGGGATCCTATTCCCGAAGGCGGTTGTGAGTTCCGCGGCGGCTGCACCCTCATCTTTGACCTGGATAGCCAGGAGCTGAAGTACGCCATCTCCAAACCGATCGTTGACCTTCACAGCCTGGATGCAGGACAGGTACCGGCGCTGAACCTGAAAAGGATCCGGGCGCAGTACATGTACCAGAACTGCGAAGCAGATTTTGGTGTGAATGATTATTTCCAGTTCTTCGGCAACGGCTTCCACCATATGACGGAACCTTTTGCATTTCTTCACCAGCATTAACTGAAACCCCATGACCATGCAAATAAAAAAAGCCCCTAAAAAAGTAACAGCCCGCACCAAACGCGCTGCCGGCGCAACGCTTACCGGTAAGCTCGACCGCGTCTCCATCCGCATGTACTGCCTGGGCACCGGCGATTGTTTTGTGATCAAGTTCTTTAGCCGCAAAACCACCCGCTTCACTATGATGATAGATTGCGGCAGCTGCAGAGGCACTTCTGAAGATTTTAAACCTTACCTGCAGGAGCTGCTGGAATATGTAAACGGTGCTGTAGACCTGCTGGTGGTAACACATGAGCACAATGACCACGTAGCCGGTTTTGCAAAAGACCCGGCCATTTTCCGGGAGCTGGAAATAAAAGAAGCCTGGTTTGCCTGGACGGAGAATCCTAAAGACCCCAACGGCCACGCACAGGAGCTGTTAACCAAACGCACCAAAATGCGCGCAGCCCTGCAAAACGCCATCACGGCCTTCAAAGACCGTCATGAGAATATGAAGATAGGCGCCGGTGGAGATGAGGATAACAGCGAGTTTAACCGCATTATGCTGGATAACAGCAGCGCCTTTATTAACGGGCTGGATACCCTGGCCACCATTAACCTGGACGGGGAAGAGGAAACCGGCGGTAAACCCCTGCCCGGTATGCGCATCATCAAAGAAATACTGGCAGAAAAAAAGGTAAAGATCCGTTACCTGAGCCCCGGCGATATTGTAAGCCTGCCCAATGCACCGGGCATAAAGTTCAATGTGCTGGGCCCGCCCACTAACCGCGATTTTATATTTAAAGATGGTAAGGCCGGGAAAGATGTCTTTCAGAAGAACCTTACATTGAACGATAGCGCCCTGTCTGTAAACGCTTTTCTTTCCCTTAATAATACCGAGCGTAATGATGTGCCTTTCACCAGCGATTACATTGCATCAGATGAAGCGCCGGAAGCCATTTATAATGCTTCGGGCAACCAGTGGCGCAAGATCAATGACGACTGGCTTTCCAGCGCAGGCTCACTGGCGCTGCGGCTGAACAGCCATATCAATAATACCAGCCTGGCCCTGGCCATTGAATTTGAAAAAAGCGGCAAGGTATTACTATTCCCCGGCGATGCGGAGTATGGCAGCTGGGAAAGCTGGCACCAAATTAAGAAATGGGAAAAGAAGGGGAGGGATGGCAAACATCTTACGGAATGTTTGCTGAACCGCACAGTGTTCTACAAGGTAGGGCATCACCTCAGCTACAACGGCACTGCGCTGGAAAAAGGCATCCTCATGATGGAAAGCGAGGAGCTGGCCGCCATGGCAACGCTGGACCGCCACCGCATTGCAGAAAAGTGGAAAACCACTATGCCTAACAAGCTGCTGCTGCAGGAGCTTATTAAACGCTGCCAGGGCAAACTGTTCGTGATGGATGAATTTCAGTTCGCCAACCGTCCCTCTAACCAGTTAGACCCGCACACGCTGGGTAAAAAGGTGTATGAGGAAGGGTTGGCGGAAGATGAATCTACCATCCTGTTTAAACAGTATACGATCTCTAATCTTTAGGCAGGGGCCATACATTATTGTCCGTATCGGCATCCATAAAAATGCCGCCATCTAACACCAGGGACTGGATCTTCTTTTTAGTGGAGATGCGCACCTGTGTTTCCTTTTGGCTGGCCTCCCATACCAGCGGCGTTTGGTGCAGGGTTTCCGTGCTGCCATCGGTATAGGTAATGTTCACATCAAAAGGTGTGGCCATACCGCCAATATTTTTAACATGCAGCGTATAACCCTGCGCGTTAGCTGCCAGCTGTTTTACAGCCAGGTCTATATAATAATTGGAGAAGAACCAGTTAGCCCAGAACCAGTTCAGGTTCTTACCGGATACATTGTTGAACGTATTAAAGAAGTCCCATGGCAGGGGATGTTTGCCATGCCAGCGATCCATAAAGGCATGCAGGCATTTCTTAAACAGGTCATCGCCCAGCATATCCTTCATGGCCAGGTAGCCAAGAGAGGGCTTGCCGTATTCATTATTGCCTAAGCCTGCACCACCCAATACATCGCCGGGCGTAACAATAGGCAGGTCCTGTTCCGAGCTGGCATCATGGATCCAGTTATCAACACGGAACTGTTTGTACAGCTCTTCCGCTTTTTCCGTGCCCTGGTCTTCGCGCCCTATCAGCAGCTCAAAGGTAGTGGCCCAGCCTTCATCCATAAAGCCATAGCGGGTTTCATTAATGCCCATGTAAAAGGGCATATAGGTATGCGCAATCTCATGCTCTGCTACAAACTTGGTAAAACCGGTATCCTGTGTGGCGCCGTCATTGGCCATCATGGGGTATTCCATATCCGCATAACCCTGGAACACGGTCATCTTTTCATATGGGTAAGGTACGCCCGGCCATTTGCGCGATAACCAGCTGAGCGCATGCCGTTCAAAAGATACCATGTGGTGAAAATCAGCCGCTGTGTCATTATACATAGCCTGTACGCTGGCGCGGCGTTTGGTGGCATCGTCCACCACCACGCTGGCAGCATCCCACACAAAATGATCGCTGATGCCAAAGGCCATATCCGGTATGTTGGTGGCCTTGAATTGCCAGCTGTTCATCTCGTTCTGCGCAGTTATATTCTTTGCCTGCAGGTCCTGCAGGGTAGCAATATGTATCACCTCATCCGATGTTTGGGAAGCCTGCAGCTTTTGTGCAAAGGCTGGCTGCAGCAGCTTTTCCGGCTGCTGTAAGGTACCGGTGCCGCCTACAATATAGTTCTTGGGCACATTGATGGTAACGGTATAATCATTAAAGTCGTTGTAAAATTCAAGCGCATCGTTAAATGGCATCTGGTCCCAGCCATTGTAATCATCGTACACGGCTACACGCGGGTAAAAGTAAGCCAGGAAATAAGTGGTGGAATCTATCATGCCTTCCCGGTTGCTTACCTTAGATACCTGGTAATGCCAGTCGAACGTAAGCTTTACAGAATCATGCGGCAGCAGGGGCTCCTGCAGCAGTATGGGCTGCCAGGTAAAGTAGGCGTTGCTTTCCCTCCACCTGCGGGCCTGCCCGTTCACGCTAAAGCCATCGATCTTCACACCTTCTGTAAGATAATCGGGGGGAACACCACTCAGGCGGGGGGCGCCGGGTTTATGAATGTTCAGCAGCAGCTTTATCACCATATGCTCCAGCGTGTCGGGGCTGTTGTTCACATACGTGATCTCTTCCTTACCCCGTATAGTACGGTCGGGCGGCAGGGCTGTAACGTTGATATTATAACGGGCATGGTTTTGCCAGTAGTTCTTGCCGGGCTGCCCGTCCATGGCGCGGGTGCCTTTTTTAAAAGCCTGTGTAATATCCCGGGGCATATAAAGACTTTGGGCATTCACATGAAAAGAGCCGGCCACTGCCAGCATCAACAATAGTGCGTAACGGAACATGAACGATCTGCTTTGAATAATTAACAGCAATGAAGATATAAATAATTTGCATCGGCCCAACGCCTATCTGGATGACCGGTGCAGGAACCGGTTAAACCGTAAAACACGGAAACTTCACCGCCATTCCGGGGCTTTTTACCGGCAGAACAGAGGTTTTCGCCTTTTTATCATATAGCGTCGTTGCAGGTAGTGTATGTTTGCAGCGTTATCTGCCAAACCAAAATCATTTTTTTAATGAACCATCCATCACATACGCCTATTCTTGAAGTAAGCGGCCTGCATGTGTACTACGGTAACTTTCATGCTGTAAATGATGTATCCTTTACGGTGAATGCCGGTGAGATCTTTGGCTTCCTGGGCCCTAACGGCGCGGGTAAAACCAGTACGCTCAGCGCAGTGGAAGGCCTGCTGGAACCCCGCTCCGGCAATATTTCCGTAGCCGGTTTTGATATTCACAAACAGCCTTTGCATGCCCGCGCTAATATGGGCGTACAGCTGCAGGCCACCAGCTTTCAGCCGGAGCTTACCATTTCAGAGATCATTCGCCTGTATGCCGGTATTTATGGCGCCGCCATTGGCAATGAGCAGATCCTTTCCATTCTGCGGGATATTAAGCTGGAAGATGCTGCCGGCAAGCGTTTCGGGCAGCTCTCAGGCGGCCAGCAGCAGCGCGTATCCCTGGTAATAGCCACCATCCACGATCCGCACCTGGTATTGCTGGATGAGCCAACAACAGGCCTGGACCCGCAATCGCGCCGGCAGCTATGGGAACGTATGGAAGCCATCCGTGAAAAAGGACATGGCGTATTACTTACCACACACTCTATGGAAGAAGCAGAAGCCGTGTGCGACCGCATCGCCATCATTGACCATGGCAGGGTAGTGGCCATTGATACGCCCGAGGCATTAATAGACCATTACCGCCACGACCCGGAAGTGATCAGCGTTTCCCGCAAAGGGAAGATCACCCTGGAAGATGTATTCATTGGTCTTACCGGCCGCGCCATCCGTTCATAACCTTTAACTATTACGAGCCATGAGAAATAATATTCCTGCAACATCAACTGTTTTAAATGCATTGCTGCGCGCCGATTTTACCACGCAATGGCGCAATCGCCGCTCCGTTATACTGGTGTTCCTGGTGCCATTGATCATACTGATGTCCTGGAAAGGACTGATAGATAAATTAGGCGGCGCATTTGTATTATCCATCTGTATCACCATCGGCCTTACCGCCATAGGCTTAATGGGCTACACCAACTCCATTGCCCGCGACCGTGATAAGGGCATTTTCCAGCGCCTGCGTGTAGCGCCCCTTCCCACCTGGACCATTATGGTAAGCCGCTTAACCGTGCAGGTTGTAATGATCCTGGGGTTGATCATTGCCGTATTTATTGTAGGTTTTTATGTAGATAAAATATCACTGACCCCGGCAGGTTATGTGTTCGGTTTTGCCATGGGATTAGTAGGCAGCGCTGTGTACCTGGGTTTGGGGCAGATGATAGCCGGCCTTATTAAGAACCCTGAAACGGTAAGCGCTACTACCCGTTTGGTATACTTTGCCTTTATTATGATCGGCATGTTCGGCGAGCTGGGCATGCTGGGTACAGAAGTGCAGGCCATTGTAAAGTGGTCGCCTTTTGGAAGTGTAAAACGTATAGTAGCCGATGGCCTGCAGCCGGCGCACTGGACCATACAAAGTACGCAGGCCCTGCTGGCAACCATTGGATATGCCTTTGTGTTCTCTTTACTGGGTATTAAATGGTTCCGCTGGAACACGAAATAAAATTGCTGAACTAACTGGGAAATTCAGCTTTCACTACTATCTTTGCGGCAGCTTGAAACAAGTTGCCGCAATATTATTACTGATAGGCGTACTGAGCCAAACCTTCAGCAAAATGCTGATAGTGGCGGAGTATGAGCTGAACCGGGACTACATTGCCAAAAACCTTTGCGTGAACCGCAACAAGCCTAAAATGCATTGTAATGGTAAATGCCATATGATGCGTAAGATGAAGCAGGAAGAAAAAAGCGAGCAGGAAAACCCCGAGCGCCGTGCAGAGAATAAGCTGGAGATCATTTGCGCCGCTTTCAGCCCCGCCCATCTGAACCACTCTTTGATTGTTAGTACTATACAATATCCCAATTTGCAGGTAAATACCTGTACCGTGTTTGTAGCCGCCCCTTTCCATCCCCCGCAGGCTTAAAGCCTAAAGCAGAAAGCACAAAGCATAAAGGTTAAAGCGTAAAGCAAAAAGGAAGAAGCATAAAGCCGAAGGCTTAATGTTGCTTGCCATGTAGTGCTGCCCCGTTAACTATTGATTATTGTGTATTTATTGATATGCATTGCATCCGGTCCTTTACCGGCTGTTAGTGCGCGCCGTTAACTTTTAGCTTTTAGCTTTTGGCGTTTAGCCTTTAGCCTTTAGCTTTTGGCCTTTGTGCTTTCTGCTTTCCACATTCGCTGCATTAAGCTTTATGCTTTCTGCTTTGCGCTTTTTGCTTCACGCCTGTGGCGTTAAGCGTTCTGCATTCTCTCACTTGAACTTATTGCAATGAAAAAGGGATTTCTATCAATAATACTAACATGCGTAGTAGCAATAGCTGCTGCACAGGATACAACCACCATAAAAGAATTGCAGCAGGTGATCGTAAGCGCCAGCCGCACCCAACAGAAAAGGAGCGATGCGCCCATTGCCATCAGCACCATTAGTACTAAAACCATCCAGGATACAAAGGCTAACCGCTTGGACCAGCTGCTGAATAAAGTAAGCGGGGTATTTATGGTAAGCCTTTCCAATGAGCAGCATGAAATGAGCATCCGTCAGCCCATGACCACCAAAAGCCTGTTCCTGTACCTGGAAGATGGTATTCCCATCCGCACTACCGGCTTATACAATCATAACGCGCTGCTGGAAATGAATATGGCTGCCGCTAAGCAGATAGAGATCATCCGCGGGCCGGCATCTTCTTTATACGGTGCGGAGGCCGTAGGCGGCGCAGTAAATATTATTACGCTTACACCGCCTCCCGTAAATACGGGAATGATAAGCCTGCAGGCCAACAACAACGGTTATAAACGGGTAGATCTGCAGGCCGGCGGCGCCTATGGTAAATGGGGCCTGGTAGTAAGCGGTTACTACGCCAACCGCCACGATGGGCCGGTGGATTACAGCGACTTCCACAAAACAGCCCTTACCTTCCGGGCCGATTATAAAGCCAGCGATAAAACCACCTGGAGCAACAGCATTACCTATATCGACTACTACAGCGATATGACCGGCTCCCTGGACAGCGCCCATTTTGCGCAAAAGAATTATAGCACGCCGTATTCCTTTACCTACCGTAAAACCACAGCCTTACGCATCCGCAGCGGTATTACCCAGCAATGGAACGATAACAGCCAAACGCAGGTAACCGCCATGTTCCGGGATAACTCCGTAAAGCAGAACCCATCTTATTATATTACCAATAACCGTACAAATGCGTTGCTGGCAAACGGGCAGCTGAACAACAGCTCCTTTAACAGCTACCTGCTGGTAGCGCAGCATCAGCAGCAGTTCAAATGGCTGGGCAGTAAAGTGATCGGCGGCATCAGCGCAGATCTGAGCCCCAGCACCTACATAGCCCGCTACATACAAATTAACCGGGATGGTAAAGGTAATTACACCAATTACCAGCAAACGGATTCTACGCTCAGCAACTACAACACCGGCATCAGCAACCTGGCATCTTATGTACATTACGAAATGAGTCCCCTGCGTGGATTAAAGCTGGTAGCGGCTTTGCGCTATGACTTTTACCACTTTGACTTCGATAATCATTTGCCTGCATCCGCCTCCACCGGCGCGCCATCCACCAAACAGAACTTTACCCGCTTTACTCCGAAAGCAGGTTTTACCTATAACTATAAAGGCATTGGCGTGTATGCCAACTATAGCCAGGGATATGTGCCGCCGCAGGTATCTGAGCTGTTTAACAGCGTAAAGGTGCCTTACCTGCAGCCGCAAACTTTCTTCAACTATGAAGCAGGTGGCTGGTTCTCTTTACTGGAGCACAAGCTGTATGCAGACTGGAGCGTGTACCTCATGAACGGCACCAATGAAATTATTTCCGTACGGGAAGATGATGGTACTTTCCAGAACCAGAATGCCGGTAAAACCCGCCACCGCGGAGTGGAGTATGGCATTACATATCGCCCTGCCCCGCAATGGATGCTGCGGGTAAGCGCCACCAACGCCAAACATACCTTTACAGACTATGTAGAGAAAGGCGCAGATGTAAGCGGCAATGAAATGAGCGCTGCCCCGCATTTTATCAGCAATGCAGAGGTAATGTACCACCCCGCTTTCTTTAAAGGTTTTCGTATAGGCATGGAATGGCAGCACCTGGGTAAGTACTGGATGGATAACGCCAATACGCGGTCCTACAGCGGTTTTGACCTGGTGAACCTGCGCACCGGTTATACGGTTGGCCGCTGTGAAGTATGGGTGAATGCCCTGAACCTGTTCAATAAATATTATTCCACCTTTGCCAGCAAATCATCTTACGGCTACAGCTACAACCTCGGCGATCCGCGGGAATGGAATGTAGGTATGGCTTTCAGAATGGGTAAAAAATAAGATGTCATGAAGAAGAATATATACAAGCTGCATCGTACACTATCGCTTATCATAGCGCTGCCGGTGCTGTTGTGGGCCATCAGTGGTTTCATGCACCCCTTAATGACCAATATCCGCCCGCAGGTGGCTACGCAGGTATTGCCGGCACGCGCCATTAACAGCGCGCAGGTACAAACCACGCTCACAGCAGCTTTGCAAAAACATCATATTGACAGCATCAGCAGCTTTCGGCTGGTGCATATTGATACCACCTGGTTTTACCAGGTGCAGGCGCCCGGCAAAGCAGAGCCTTTATATTTCAGTACCATCAACGGCAAGCTGCTCACTGCCGGCGACTGGCTGTACGCGCAGTACCTGGCCCGCCAGTTCCTGGAAGGTCCGGATAACACCGACAGCGCTGCCGCCCCGCCACCGCCCTCACCGCTAGCT
>NZ_DATCRF010000570.1:0-6805 GCF_036569125.1 Chitinophaga sp.
AAATAACCGCCTGCCGGCCCTTTCCTGCCTGCCGGTTAATAAGAACTGGTTCTGGAAAACCACTTTCCCGAAAGACCCGGTAAAGGATCCGAAGATGCTGGTGAATGATGACATTGTGCCGTTTAACAATGCCTGGTGCAACTTTATTTTAAACGTAGCGCCTAACCGGGATGGGCTGATAGATGAGAACGCGCTGCAGGCCCTGCAGGCCATTGGCAAACAATGGAAAAATGAAGGCCCGGTGGCAAAGCTGCCGGAAGCTGATGCACCCATCATTTCCTCCAACATTGCCAAACACCAGCCTGCCAATTCCAGCTGGAGCGATGATATGAACATTATGGACTTTGCAAATGACGATGATTTCACTACAGACTGGACCTCCAACACCACGGTAAAACAGCCCTGGTGGGAAGTGGTGCTGGACCGCGATAAGCCCTTTAATGCCATTACCATTACGGAAGCTGAGCCCTCCATCACTAAATACCATGCAGAATATTTTCAGAATGGCACCTGGAAACCGCTGTTCACCGGCGACAATAAAAGCCGGGTGAAGATCCACCGTTTTGACCGCGTGTGGGGCGGTAAGGTGCGCATTACAATAGACCAGTTTAACAAAGCTCCCCGTATTGCGGAAGTGGGCGTGTATGATGAAAGAAGGTAAATTATGAGCTTTTTAACGGTATCAAATCTCCGTAAACAACAACAGGGTGCGCTGGTAGTAAACGATGTCAGCTTTACATTACAACCATTTCATAAAATAGCTATTGCCGGGGAAACCGGTTCGGGTAAAAGCACCCTGCTGAAAATGATAGCAGGCCTGGTGCCGGTAGATGAAGGCCTGGTGCTGTTTGAAGATCAGCGGGTAAAGGGCCCGCATGAGGTATTGCTGCCCGGGCACCCGCGCATCGCCTATCTTTCCCAGCATTTTGAGCTGCGGAATAACTACAGCGTGGCGGAAGTGCTGGAACGGGTGAACCTGCTGGAACCCGAAGCAGCACAGGAGATCTACGATATTTGCCGCATTACGCATTTGCTGCAGCGCCGTACAGATCAGCTCTCCGGCGGGGAAAAGCAGCGTATTGCCCTGGCGCGCTTACTGGGCACCGCCCCGCAGCTGCTGCTGCTGGATGAGCCCTACTCCAACCTGGACATGATCCATAAGAACCTGCTGAAAACCGTGATCCGGGATATTGGGGAAGAGATGAACATTACCTGTATGCTTATTTCCCATGACCCGCAGGATATACTTTCCTGGGCAGATGAGGTGATGCTTATGAAAGATGGCGTAATAGTGCAGCAGGGCGCCCCGCAACAGGTGTACTACCAGCCGGTGAACACCTATGCGGCGGGTTTGCTGGGTAAGTACAACCTGCTGGAAAGCGCTACTGTAAAGGCTTTGCTGACCGGCCCGCAGCCCAAAGGAAAGCAGCTTTTTGTACGCCCGGAGGATGTTGCCCTCAGCACTCAGCATGATGATAAGACTGTTAAAGGGAAAGTAGATACCGTTACCTTCTACGGCGGTTATTATGAGCTGGAAGTGGCTTTACCTAAAGATAACATTACCCTTAAAACCATGCATACCCCCCTTAAACCGGGCGATACGGTGTATATATCCCTGAAAAATGCAGATATATGGTTTATTTGACCTATGTTATGCGGTTGTTAATATAATTTTCAGTATCTTCATCGCCTGGTTATAAAATTCTTCATTTATATCTGATCTTTATCTGTTAAAAACGCCCCATCATTCACATCATTTATAAAATTCCACTTGTATGAACCTGCGTGTTTCCAATTTAATGTCACATACTACAGCTGCTGTGCTGCAAAAGATCTTCTCCGCCTATGGCAGGGTTGTTTCCTGTAAGGTGGTCTTTAACGATGTTACCGGCCATTCCTGCGGATACGGGTTTGTAGAAATGCTACAGGAAGCGGAAGCCAGCAGGGCTATGGAAGAGCTGGAAGGCATGAACATTAACGGCCGTTATATGGCCGTTTCCGTAGCTATCTAACTATCTAACAGTATTTGATGCTGTAATAACCGCAAGATCCGGGTTTCCATAAATAGCAGGCAGGGGTACTTTTACAGGAAAGTATTACCATATGCAACCGATCATTGAGCGCCTGCAGGCAAAAGACTGGACCCGGGCAGCCACCCATCTGCATGAGCAGGGTTACGCCCTGGTACCGGGTGTGCTGAACAAAAAAGAATGCGACACTTTAATAGCGGCTTACGAAGCGGATAACACCTACCGCAAAACGATTACCATGGAGCGTTACCGCTTTGGTAAAGGAGAATATAAATATTTCCGCTATCCCCTGCCCGATCTGATCACCACCATCCGCCAAACCGTATATCCGTACCTGGTACCCATTGCCAATAAATGGATGGAGGTACTGAACATTCCACAAACCTTTCCTGTTGCGCATACTGCCTTACAGGCGCTTTGTAAGGAGCACGGGCAAACGCAGCCCACCATTCTTATCCTTAAATATGGCGAAGGCGGTTTTAACACCCTGCACCAGGACCTGTATGGAGATGTATATTTTCCTATGCAGGCTGTATTATTCCTGAATGAAGCGGGGGAAGATTATACGGGCGGCGAGTTTGTGCTTACGGAGCAAATACCCAGGGCGCAGTCCAAAGCCAATGTGCTGCAGCCCCGGCGGGGCGATATGCTGCTGTTCACCACCAATTTCAGGCCGGTGAAAGGCAGCAAGGGATATTACCGGGTAAATATGAAGCATGGCGTAAGTCCCCTGCATAACGGGCAGCGCTATACGCTGGGAATTATATTTCATGATGCGCAAACCTGAGGTGTATGATAGCGCATGTGCAGCTAAGTGATAAAAAGGTCCGGTCATTGATACGCAGCGGCAACATCAGGTTTGGCGGAAATAAAAAGCTGCGTATTTACGGACTGCTTTCCTGTGTTTCCGGCAAACAAATGAAAGCAGCCAACCGGACCTTTTTTGCTACGGAACAGGAGGCTATTGCTGCCGGTTACCGCCCCTGCGGGCATTGTATGCCGGCATTATACCGTGCCTGGAAAGCTACTATGCCATTACATGCAGCAGGGCAGCTTTTTGTTTTTTGTGATGGTAAATGTAGGAAAGGGCAATGAGGCCAAAACCTATCAGGAACACCAGCGAGCCCGGTGCAATACCATCTGTACAAATGCTGGAATACGTAGCACCTGCCAGGTCATAAGTTAAACCGGCATAAGCCCATTCCTTTAACCGCGGAAAACCCGGTATAACAATGGCAATAACGCCTAAGATCTTGGCTACGCCTAAGAAGGGCAATAAATAAACGGGATATCCTAAATGCTGGAACATGGCAACGGCTTCCGGTTGTTTGAGTACGTTGGAAATGGAGCCTACTCCCATTAATAAGGCGAGTAAGCCGGTGGAGATCCAGAAGATAATGTTGATCTTTTTCATTTTGCTGTAGGTTTAAGGTGTTGAAGGTTTACAGGTACAAATATAGATGCAAGCAGTTATTGGCACCGGTTGTGAACACGACATAAAAAGGGGTTAATCCGACATTTTACTGCTAATAATAGCAAGATAGTCATGCAATGGTTGGAAGCACGCACAAAAAAACCGGTACCCGCCTATTACAGGCAGGCACCGGCTGGTTGGTTAACTGCATCTATATTACTACCTACTGAAGTGTTACGTGAATAATATCCTGTATGGCCGGCAGTGTGGTAAATGCATTGGGGTTGGGTACGGCTGCAATGGGCTTGCTTTCCTGCAGCGGTGTACCGGCCAGGTTAAACTGCGTAATACCGGCGCCGGGGAACTGATCCACGGCAGTACCATCATCATATAATTGTATGCTGGTGGAGATATCGCCTTTCTGCATAGCATCTACCCCATTACCTGCAGATGCAAAGAACCAGTCGTTAGAGAAACCATACATAGTGGCTATGGCTATGCGGTCGCCACTGCCAACGCTCAGCTCCTGTGAAACTTTGCCGCCTGCCTGTCCGTTAATTACCGGCAGCAACACCTTGGTACTTGGAGCAGGTAATACGTATACTGCCTTTACTCCTTTCATGCCTTTCAGCGCAGCAGCCAGCGTGTCGGCATTACCTTGCTGGGCTAATGGCCGTAAGCCTTGCCCACGGTCATTTTCACCGGTTTTGTAAATGGGATTGTCTATGCCGTTATATACTACAACCAATATGGGTGAAAGCGGCGTAAAAATACCGGTGATACCTTTTATGTAAGTATACAAGGGTGCATTGTCGCCCATTTCTGCAATGTTGGTTAAGCCGTTTGCTGTAGGCTGGCCGCTGGTATACAGGGGGGCGCCATTCAGCAGGTTGCCGCCTACAATGTAGGATACTGCCCAAACACCGGGGCTCAGGGGCGTTTCATTAGCCGTGCCGCCGGAGGTATTTTGCAGCGTTAAGGTGAACATGGAATTACCATTATATTTTAACGTGGCCTTTACCAGCTTAGATGCATCCAGGTAGGTATTGCCCTGTGCATCCACGCCTTTTACCTCTGTAATATTCTTAGTGTCGGCTGTGCCGGGATGGGTTACATTGGCGCCGGGTTTTTGATTAATGCGGGTGCCGTTATCCCAGAGCTTTATCTGGGAAGATACGTCGCCTTCAATGGGCATGCCCTTCATATCATATACTGCAATGCCCGGGTTAGCAGGCGCAAAAAACAGGTCGTTAGACCAGCCGTACATGGTGGCAAAAGTGAGGGCCTCCCCTTTTGCAGCTGAGAACTGGATGGATACGGACTGGCCGGGCAATATTACCGGTGGGGTGCCTGTGCCCTGGAAGGTGCCGGATTCCACCAGCGGTTGTGATTTCAGCACATTCTCCACTGTGATAGTTGTTTTCTTATCAGCAGGGGGATTATGATCATCGTCTTTATTGCAGGCTATAAAAGCAATGGGCAGCAGCGCAATGGCCGGCCAGTAGTGTAGTTTTTTAAAAGTGTTCATACGGTAGGTAATTAATTATGATGATTGTTGTTTGAAAAGCACAGGCATATTTTCCCCACCCTGCTTTGCGGGTATGCAAAGCAGGCAGTTATAATAGCCTTAAATATTTCAGGATTTAGTGCAGCGCCTGCAGCAGGTCTGCTACAGAAGCCCGTTTCTTATAGTCTTTATCAAACTGCACAAAAGCGATCTTACCGGTATTGTCTATAATATAAGTAGCGGGTACGGGCAGCACATGGTCCTTATTGCCATTGTTCTCCTCCAGGTCAACATGCCAGTTCTTATATTGGGTAACGGTGTTCTGGTCCAGCACATAATTTACATCATATGCTTTCATGATCTGGTAACCTTTATCCTGGATAATGGAAAAAGACGCATGTGTTTTTTCGATGGTTTTATCAATGTTACCGGCTGTTTCGGGGGTTACGCCTACCACATAGGCGCCTTTGGCCGTAAGCAGGTGCAGGGAATCCTGCAGCTGCTGGATATGTTTGTTGCAATAGGGGCACCATTGCCCGCGGTAAAAGAATAGTACAACGGCTTTGTTCTTTTGTAACAGCTGATCCAGCGTTACTTTTTTACCGTTATTGTCGGTGCCGGAAAAGTCCGGCGCTTTAGTTCCGCTTTTAAGCCCGCTTTGCGCAAAGATGTGCATACCGCAAAGGAGGCTGAAACATAGCATGGTTATTTTTTTCATGGTCTGTTAGTTTAGCGTTGACGGCTTACATTTTACCCGCGGGCTTTTTGGTCATTTTTCCATCGGACATTTTATCCATCTTTTTATCGCCGGACATTTTATCCATTTTCTTTGGGCTCATTTTGCTGTCCTGCATTTTACTCATTTTGCTGTGAGACATTTTAGCAGTGTCTTTTTGCGGTTGCTGTGCATGTGCCTGTATAGTAAAACAAGCGGCTATTACAGCGGCCAGCAGGCCTTTACTAATGTTTGCATTCAGGATGGGATGTTTCATGATGTTTGTTTTTTTAGTGAACATTTACTGTATAGACGCTGACATGCATCAAACCTTACAACTTTTTAAAAATATTTTTTCAGCAACCCGGGCTGCCGGGACCACGTATTAATATTTTGGGGGTGTTTTGTCAGGATTTTAATAGTTGCGCGTCTAATAATATAAAGTGGATCAGTTTGTTAGAACTATGTTAAAGGCAGGAACAAAACATGAACTATCTGCGTTAAAATAACGTAACTCTCTGCATATGAAAGTCATGAAAGAAAAGCACGCTTTGCTGATGCGCTGGACACACTGGATCAACTTCCCGGTGCTGGCGCTGATGATCTGGAGCGGGCTATTAATTTACTGGGCTAATGATGTGTATACCATTACGCTGGGCGGCCATACACTGATCCGGTTCTTCCCGGACTGGTTTTACCAGCTGCTGCATGTGCCGCACCGGCTTGCGGAAGGCATGGCTTTCCACTTTTTGTTCATGTGGTTTTTTATGCTCAATGGTTTCCTGTATGTGCTGTACACCCTTTTCTCCGGCGCCTGGCGGCAGCTGCTGCCTAACCGGCACTCCTTTAAGGAGGCCTGGCTGGTGCTGCTGCACGATCTGCACATCCGCAAAACCGTTCCGCCACAAAACAAGTACAACGCGGCCCAGCGCATTGCCTATACGGCCATTATTATTATGGGCATAGGCTCCGTTGCCACCGGGCTGGCTATTTACAAACCGGTGCAGCTGTACTGGCTGTGCTGGTTATGCGGCGGGTACCATTTTGCGCGCATCCTGCACTTTGCATTAACCATTGGGTATGTGTTGTTTTTTGTGATCCATGTGGTGCAGGTGATACTGGCGGGATGGAACAATTTC
>NZ_DATCRF010000571.1:0-5467 GCF_036569125.1 Chitinophaga sp.
TTCTCCTCTACCACTACCCGGGTAATGATGCCTACCTATGCTACTTATGTTGGCACCAAGGCAGCGGTAGAACAGTTCACCCGCATCTTTGCCAAAGAAGTAGGCAGCCGTGGTATTAATGTGAATACCGTATCTCCCGGCCCCACCAACACAGAGCTTTTTACTAAAGGTAAATCTGATGAATTGATAACCCGTCTGGCCAGCCTCTCTGCCTTTAATCGCATTGGCGAACCGGAAGATATTGCACGCGTGGTAGTATTCCTGGCCGGCGATGACGCCAAATGGGTGAATGCGCAGAATATCGGCGCAAATGGAGGAATGGCGTAAATAATAATTAAGAATGAAAAATTAATAATTAATATCCTTAAAGCGAATTATATGAACAGCTTAAAAAATAAAGTAGCCTTAATTACAGGATCTGCAAGAGGGTTGGGTAAAGCCATTGCAGAAAGATATGCAGCGCTGGGCGCAGATATTGTGATCAATTATTCACGCGATAAGGCCTCTGCAGATGAAGTGGTGAGCAATATTACCGCCATGGGCGCCAAAGTGATAGCCGTGCAGGCCGATGTGAGCAAAGTGGCTGAACTGGAAAAACTGTTTGCAGAAGCTAAAAAAGCCTTTGGCAAAATAGATATTGTAGTAGCCAATGCCGGTATTGAAATGGTGGAAGTGCCGGTAACCGAGTTTACAGAAGAACAGTTTGACCGTGTATTTTCCATCAACACCAAAGGATCTTACTTTACGCTGCAGCAGGCAGCCCGTAACGTGGAAGATAATGGCCGTATTATTTACATTGCTTCCAGCACCACCTCGTTCCCGGTGCCTGGCATGGCGGTATACGGCGGCAGTAAAACCACGCCCCGCTACCTGGTGGATATTCTTTCCAAAGAAATAGGGCACAGAGGCGTAACCGTTAACTCTATTATTCCTTTTGCGGTAGATCATTCCGGCATCTTTGTAGATCCTGAAAGCTACCCTGCGCTGCGCAAACAGCTGCTGGACAGCTGCCCCATGGGCCGTTTGGCCGAAGTGGAAGATGTGGCTAATGTAGCGGAGTTCTTTGCCAGCGACCTCTCTTCTTTTGTGAATGGCCAGCATTTGCTGGTGAACGGAGGAGCGACTAATTGAGCTGAAAGCGCAAAGCAGAAAGCAGCGGGAGCTGAAAGCGCAAAGCAGAAAGCAAAAAGCTTAATGCAGCGAAGATCGGTGCGGGGAATGGCTTTTTGCTTTTACCTTTGTGCTTTACGCTTTCTGCTTTACGCTTTACGCTTTACGCTTTACGCTTTATGCTTTATGCTTTCTGCTTTGTGCTTTTTGCTTTACGCTTTTTGCTTTACGCTTTAACCTTTTGCTTTATGCTTTCTGCTTTACGCTTTCTGCTTATCCTAACCGCCGTATTCATGGGCTTAAAACAGGGCTGGGCTATGTTAACGGTACAGCCTAATATGTTACAGCTTTTTGGTAAATGGCATTTCAGCAGAACAGGTATTATAGTCACCGGGGCCGTTACGGTCATCAGCGCAGTGCTGATCTTATTTCCCAGAACCTTTATCTGGGGCAATTTCCTGATGGCGGCTTCTATTTTAATGATCACCTGTTTTCATTTAGGGGATAAGGACCTGAAAGGCGCGGCCATTGAGCTGCCCTTTCTGTTACTGAACCTGGTGATCATTTTCCTGCAGCACCCGCTGGGTAAACCACACTGATCATGCAAACATTAATTTATGCGGCCCTGCTTTCTGTATTATGGGCTCATCCACAAAAACAAGATGCCATGCAAACGGATAAACTCACCAATACTACCGTAAAACAAGCTATTAACGCCCTGCAGTCCGGGGATAAAAAAGCCTGGTTTGCCCTATTCACGGCAGATGCGGCCCTGTATGATGATGGCAATAAAATGAGCTTCCACTCTTTCTGGGAGAAAGCGTTGGGGCATGAACGTTTTACCAGCATTGATAAAGTAGAAAATAACGGGCTGGATGTGTACGGCCATTTTCACAGCGACCAATGGGGTGATTTTAAAACGTATATGAAATTCCATCTGCAGGCGGATGGAAAAATTAACCGGCTGGATATCGGGCAAGCCAACTATTAAAGCGCTTACCGGGTGTACAAGGGGCTCATATTAAGATCAATGCAATAGTCCGTGATCCAGCTGCCGGCAGCATCTACGTACAGGATATTGGGTTTGTTCTTTTTGTTGATGGTGCCGTTGCTGATCCAGTCGTTCATGGTTGGCAGCAGGTAACGGTTACCCTTGGCGGAAAGGTCCAGGATGGTCTGGTTCTTTTTCAGGGCGTTGGTAAGCAATATTACGCCGCTTACCACAGCGCCGGTCCTGTCGGGGCGAAAACCATTGCAGATCAGCGCTGCTTCCTGGCTGCTTTGCGTTAGCTGCCAGTCCAGGCGTATGAGGTCATTATCCTTTACACCCTCCTTCATACTGTTGAAGAACAGCACCTGGTCGGCCAGCATTTTTTTGATATCGTTGGTAGCTGCATATTTACGCCGGTAATTAATAAAAGCGCCGGAAGCATTTGCAATGCTGCATGAATCAATTGCGCCATGGTAGGCATGCTGCTCAAATACTACGATCACTTTACCGGCCAGGTCTTTCAATTTTATATCTGCTAATTTCTTTTGTTGATTGCGGTACAGGTGCGTGCCCAGCTGCGCTATAATAGTGTCTGCCAGCCGGGCCGTAGGTACATCCTGATCGCAAAAGTGACTAAAATTCAGCATCACGGTCTCCATTTTGTTAGCCTCCAGGAAAGCGTGCACACCACTCAGCACATCGGCCAGCTTTTCTCCGTAACCGGCGCCTACGGCATCCACATCACAGTCGGACTCTGCGTGTTTTATATATAATGCCTGCGCATAATTACCTACCCGAAGATCAAACATACGGATGCCGTTTTGCAGCTGTTCTTTTATGGGTATGCTTTGGGTGAGCGTATTGCAGGTGTTAATGGCGTCTTTCATCTGCCCGCCGGTGCCGTTTAATACAGACATGCCGGCATCGTGGGCGCCGGGTATTACAATATCCTTCAGCGTATAGGCTTCTTTGGCGGGGTGCAGCAGGTCCTGCATCCAGGAGGCGGGGTTATAGGCTGCAAAATAGCTCAGGTACATGTGCTGATCGTTACCGGTGTAGGCCAGCATAAAATTGTTAGCATCTATTTCACAAATGGCTACCGGATTGCTGCTGTTGAAGTAAGGAGGCAGCACCTTTTTTTCCGTTGGCGGGTTGCCGTTATCCGCGGTGGCGTAATAAATGTGGGGATCGTTCTTGGCGCCGCTCCACAGGTAAAACAGCTGCTGTGCATTGTACACATGGTATAAGGCGGGCGCCGTGCCTGTGGCCGCGCCTGCCAGCCGGGTGGCTGTGCCCCATTTGCCGGTGTGCAGGTTATAGTCGGCATAATACACATCATTTCCCTTATATGCCTGCCAGCAAAAGCGTATGTCGGTGCCCGTGAGGCTTACAATAAAGGGATAGGCGGCTGCTTTTACGCCCTCTGCCGTTTGCAGCTGCGCATCCTGCAGCAGGCCCCTGTCGCCCGGTTCCAGCAATGCAAATACCAGGCTGCTTTTATCATTTGCATGGGAGGCCAGCACAATCTGCTCATGTATAGCCGTGGTGGTTAGCCCGTTCGCCAGCAGGCCATTCAGCTTTACGGTATATACCTGCTGTGCTGCCAGGCTGGTATCGGTATCGTTCTTTATATATTTCAGCGTTCCATCGGCAGCTATCCAGAACAGGTACAGGTGCTCATCCAATACCTGCAGCACCGGCGCGCAGCTGGTGGCTGCGTTGCTAACAATAACATCCTGCTGCGTAAAGGAGGTATCCTGGTGTTTGCCCAGGTAGCTGGCATGAACAGGGGCATTATTTCCGGGGGCTTTCCAGGTTACAAAATAGCCGCCTTTGAAGTGCGTAAGATCCGGTGCTTTGTCTGTAACGGCCTGTGGCAGCAGGGCTACGGGCGGTGTAAAGGAAAGGTTCTGTGCCTGCAGCGGGCAGGTGAATAACAACAGGGAGTAAAGGAATTTATACATAATTGGCAGATCAGTATCTAATGGACAGCAATGGTTTGTATTTTATAACGCGCCGGTTTCTATTTTTGTTTAAACCTTTTGCAGGTCTGCAATGTTAGTTACCAATATATTAAACAACCATTGATATGCCAAGAACCCTCCTGCTATTGTACTGTATTACCATTGCTATGTTACCTGCATTTGCACAGGATGCACATTACTGGTCAAACAACTACGGCCCGGGAGTGCTGCTAACGCCCGGCAGCGTTATTGCCAGCAACCGCGATAGTGGTGTGCTGTTCTACAACCCGGCCCTGCTGAGCCTTTCGAACAAGAACCGTATTGCCATCAGCACTATTTCCGCTAACATTTACCAGCTGGATGCCACCAGGATCAAAAACGGCGCAGGCACCGGAAGAGACCTTCACAACAACAGCGTACGGATTGTGCCGCAAATGTTATCCGGCAGCATTTCACTGGGCAAAAAGGCGCCGGTGGTAATTGCCTATGCGCTGATAAATTCCCCGGGCTTCCGCTTCCAGGCCTCGCAGCGGCGGGATGACAAGATCAATGCGCTGAATGATGAATATAGCCCCGGCGATGAATACTTTGTGGGCGACTATGTGCTGGAGAACCGGGTGAATGAAACCTCAGCCTTGCTAAGCACGGGTTTCCGGCTTACGCCCCGCCTTTCTGCCGGCTTCTCTGTTGAGGGACAGCTGCGGCAGCAGCATTATAATGTTATCAGCAACACCCGCGCGCTGGCGAATGCCGATATTGACAGCTTAACATCGCTACCGCTGATAAGCAGCAGCGCTTACTACCTGGCCACCTATGTTCATGCAGGGGTACGCTTTAAAGCAGGGCTTGCCTATGATGCAGGCCGCCACCACCTGGGATGGACAATCAGCTCCCCATTGCTGCATGTATGGGGTAGCGGCACTATCGTAACCGACTATACGGTGAGTAATATGTACCTGGATGTGCTGAAGGATTTTTACAGCTACCTGGCCAACAGCCGGCAGGAAAGCCTGAAAACCAACTTTAAAATGCCGCTGAGCACCGCGTTGGGTTATGCGTATGATTTCAGGCGGGGACAGCTCTATGTGGCGGCTGAATATTTTCACCGGGTAAAGGAGTACAATGTAATTACGCCCCGGAACGATGCTTTTATACGGCCGGATACCGGCAGTAATTCCAGCTTAACCCGCGATTTCGTACGCCTGCATGATGCGCGCAAGGCCATCCTGAACGTAGCCGTAGGCGTTAGCTACAACATACGGCCCTCGGTAACGGGTTATCTATCTGTAAGAACAGATATGAGCTATGCCGACAAAGACCAGTTCAAAGACCAAACCGGCTATGAGCCATATACCGCCTACTGGAACCTTGTACACTGGACACTGGGCGCCAACTTTAAACA
>NZ_DATCRF010000572.1:0-10233 GCF_036569125.1 Chitinophaga sp.
AACCTTTTACCGTAAAACCCGCTGTGATCAATGATTGAGCCAGGTGCAGCCCAAACCATCCGCAACCCAGTATGCTGATCGTTCCCATAATTAAAACCCGTTTAGCCTTTTCCGTAAAGGCGTTTATGCTCCGCAAAGGTAGGGGTGGGGAATATAATCCGCAAATGCCCTGATGCCTAAAGGCTAATTGTACCGGGCTGGGGCTGTTCTACCGTTACCGCCATAGCGGTTAGGGTTACCTGTCCAAAATGGCTGGCAAAAGCCACATCTGCAGCATCACGCCCGTAAGCGATGGTGATGCGGTTGCCTTTGGGCTCGGTTTGGGTGGCATCAAAACAATACCAGCGGCCGTTAAGATATGCCTCAAACCAGGCATGCAGGTCCATGGGTTTTAATTCATACAGGTAACCGGTTACCATTCTTGCCGGAATATCCATTGCCCGGCAAAGGGCGATGCCCAGGTGTGCAAAATCCCTGCATACGCCGGTTTTTGTAGCTAAAATATCATAGGCAGAGGTGGAGCTGTTCGTAGTACCATACTGGTAAATGATATTGGTTTGGATCCATTGGCGTATAGCCTCTACCTGCGCATAACCCGGCGCAAGGTCTTTCGTGATGTCCATGGCCAGCGAGGCCAGCTTATCAGATTCACAGTAACGGCTGGGTAGCAGGTAATGCAAAATATAGTCGGGCAGCAATTCTATTGGCGTCCATGAGGCGCTGTAATTTACATCAATAGCATCCGCGCAGTCCGCCACCACGGTGCTTCTTATCTGGAAATTGCCTGCCGGCAGCACAATGCGCTGGCATAGGTTGCCGTAGGTATCTGTAAACTCCGTCATGGTCTGGTAAGGGTAGGTGTGCATTTCTTCTTTCACTATAAATTGTCCCACACCGCTTTTAGCACGTAACATAAAGGTGGTTGGCACCGGCATTTCGCTGGTAAAATTGAGCAAACAGGAGGCTTGAATGAGCATGTTGCAAGGTACATCTTATCGGCACATTTTCCCATCATGTCTACTTTCCATAAAAAGCCATAGGGGAGGGGCCTAGTTTTGTGTAACAAACATTTTATATGAAAGCAGCCACAGAACGTAAGATCATCCGCTGGTTACACATTATACTCAGCATCCCCATCCTGGGATATATCTATGGGCCGGTAGCCGCCAACCCGCCTGCTGCAAATGCGGTACGCTGGGTGTTTTTGCCGGTAGTGATCTTAAGCGGGCTTTGGATGTGGAAGGGGCACTTGCTAAGGAAAAAATTAAAAGGTAAAAATTAAAAATAAAATGCAGCGATACTATACCGCTGCATTTATTTAATTAATAATGAACAATTAATAATGAATAATAATGGATGCAGGTACTCCCGGGGGTAGGTCTCCCTGCATTATGAAGAATGCTTGTTACTTCATGTGTTGCCCTGCGATTATTAATTATTCATTCTTAATTATTAATTATTTGATCTTATCATTCGGCTTGTACGCGGCATACCATTGTCCCAGCGTTGTAAGCTTACCATTCGCATCTATTAATGCAGACGACCATAAGCGGCTGCTGGTAGGGTTTCCGGAAAACCAGGAATAACGCTGCACAAAGGGCAGGGCTTCCAGCTGCGGTAACAGCCTTTGCATAAAGCCCAGCACCATGGCCGGTGTATACGGGTTCTCCTGCATAGTTTTGGCATCATTGGCACAGGTAGCAAACTCCGTTATCCAGATAGGCAGGTGATATTTATCGTACAGGTCCTGCAGTGTTTTTACAAAGTGTACATCGTCTGTACCTACATACATGTGTACGCAAATAAAATCTACCCGGCGTTTCTGTGCAGCAGCTTTGGTCATAAAATCAGTGAACCACTGCGCCGTAGGCCATGATACTGCCGGGCTGCCCAGCGGTAAGTCAATGCTTTCCAGCTGCGGCCATAATGCCAGCGCATCATCCACACTCATGTTGGATTGGTCTCCGAGGTCTGGCTCATTAAAGCCCAGGATGTATTTTATCTTACCCTCTGCTTTCTTTTGTTTAACGTAGGCAATATTATCGGCCGTTACATTGCCTTTACCCCAGAACATGGTGGCAAACTCACAGTTGCCTGGGGCCTGGTCAAACGGCAGGGTAGTGCCCCAGGTGTAGAACCAGTGGCTTTTCAGCAGGGTAATATTACCATACCAGGTGCCATTGGTGGTGTTGGTGCTGAAGTCAGCGCCTTTTTTACCCACGGTTACGGTATTGTCGTCACCGCCGGCGGGTTTATCATCATCTTTTTTGCTGCAGGAAAATAATAATAAGGCACTGAAAAGCAGTGTAATGTTAAGGATGCGCATAGGATACGGTTATATAATTAAAATTTACAATGAAAGGTATAACAACTTATCAGGAAATCAAAACCTCGTACTCTTACGGTACCGGTTATACGGTTACTTAGCTTCAAGGGCAAACTTCAACGGCAGGAAAAATGCCATCCGTACATTTTTCCCTCTCAGCTTCCCGGGCTCCCATAAAGGCATGAGTGATATTACCCGAAGCGCTTCTTCATCAATACGTTGGGATACGCCCCGGTGTATGGTACTTTCAGTAAGGTTGCCCTTTTTATCTATTTCAAACCGTACTATTACCGTGCCTGCATTTCCCATTCTCCTGTCTGCTGCAGGGTATTTTATATGCTGGCTAATGAATTTTGTCATGGCACTATACCCGCCGGGAAAAGACGCGGAAGCCTGTATGGAATCGTAAACGGTCTCCTGCCCGTTTTCCCCGCAGCATATACCTTTCAGAAATTTGCCATTTGCATATTCCTCTTCATACTGTAGCTGCCCTTTACTATCAAAGCCCTGCCAAATGCCCTGAGGCAGCCCATTACGCACCAACCCTCTTTCCAATACCACGCCGGCGCTGTCACTCCTGCGCAGGAACCATCCATTCCCGTTTATCACTTCTGCACATCCCGTACTATCCCAGCTGTTATTAATGCTGCAGGCATATCCTTCCGGCTGCCAGGGCTCAGCGGCTGCATCTGCTGCAAAGGAGTACTGCATTTTCATTTGTCCGTTATAGTAATAATCGGTCCATTGCCCGCTGGGTTTACTTTTAGTATAATAGCCTGTTTTGGATGGCTGTTGGTTGTTGTTATACCAGGTACGGTAACCATTGAGCAGTAATTTTGTTTTGGAATTGGATAACATGCGCCCCAGCAGCCGGCCGCTGATGGTATATTCCTGGATCTCATACAGCTGTCCGGTAGCATCCTCACCTTTGCTTATCACACGCCGCATATGCGTAGCCTGCCCGGCTGGCACCTCGTTCCAGTATTTATTCATGAAAAGAATAGTAGTATCCTGTGAAAATGCGCGCAAAGGCAGCATACCTGCAAAGGCCAGCAGCAGGAGGGATCTCATGGTATAGGTATTTGGCGGTAAAGTTATACATTTCACTTTTGTTATGAAATCCTATAAATTACGGGTTATATAAACAATCACGTAACCCATGCATCCTGCAAATATTCCTTTCCAAACCACTGACTGGGACAGCATACCGGCCACAAAACATACCGGCGATACCGGCGAAGCATATTGGAAAACACTGCAATACGGCGATCTGCGCATCCGCATTGTAGAGTATTCTAAAAACTATAAAGCAGATCACTGGTGTACAAAGGGGCATATCATTTACTGTATTGAAGGGGAAATGACCACAGAGCTGGCAGATGGCAGCACCTACCGGCTAACAAAGGGCATGTCGTACCAGGTATCTGATGAGCTGAGCTCACACCGCACATCTTCCGAACAGGGTGTAAAGCTGTTTATTGTGGATGGTGCATTCCTGGCCTTGAAATGAGCCTGGCGGAAAGACAAATGAATATTGCCTATTTTAGCGGTAAACCTGCACGTTTTGGCAAAAACATATTTAATTCAACGCAAGCAATTCTTACCCGTCACGCTGGAACGTGCCTGGGAATTTTTCAGCACACCAGCTAATCTGCAGGCCATTACCCCGCCGGATATGCGCTTTGTGGTAAAAGAGGGTGAGTACAGCAAAGGCATGTATGCCGGCCTTATTATCGAATACACCATCCGCCCCATATTAGGCATACCATTGTACTGGATGACGGAGATCACGCATGTGGATCACCTGCGTTATTTTGTAGATGAACAACGTTTCGGGCCCTACGCTTTCTGGCATCATCAGCATCATTTTAAAGCAGTGGAAGGAGGGGTGGAGATGACGGATATTGTGCACTACCGCTTACCTTTTGGTATCCTTGGAACGATGGCCCATGCGCTGTTTGTAGGCAAACGCCTGGAAGGTATCTTTACTTACCGCACAAAAGTGATCCCTACATTAGTATACTAAACAGCCATGCACAAAAGGCCGCAAACAGGGTGTTCAGAAAGTTCACTACATCGTTATTGATATAATGCCTGCGCTCCAGAGAAGCGCCCAGCACAGAATCTGCCAGGTTGCCCAGTATGCCTGCCAGCCCTATAAAAAAGAAATACCTGTTAAAGCCAACCCCTAACGCATATACGGCGGCAATGATGAATGCGCCCGCAGCGCCTGTCAGCGTACCTTCCAGGCTCACTACACCATCCAGCCCGCGGGTATCTTTTTTAAAGCTTAATATGTTATAATGATTGCGGCCGTATACCATACCCAGCTCAGAAGATAGGGTGTCTGAAGTTGCTGCTGCCAGGCTGGCCGCCAGCATAACATGATACAGGAAGGCGTGCGCCGGATGAATAATTGCCATTACCGCCATGAATGCAGCAGTACCGCCATTGGCCAGCACCTGCCAGGCATTCCTGGCCTGGGGATGAGCGCCTTCGGGATGCAGGCCAGCCTTTACATCTTTCCGGTGCGCTGTAGCCAGCACGCCCAGCGTAAAAAAAGTTCCCAGCAGTAACAGCCCGTTATATCCCGTGCCTGCAAATACCAGGTAACCCACCACCCCGGCAGTGAGTGCAGCCGTAACCGTTAGTTTTTTAGTGCGGATGCAGATTACGATCACCAGCAGCAGTAACCCCAATACTATAAAGGTGTCTTTTGTTAGCATAATGCAAGGTAGCGTACTACCGCTTTATTTTTACGCATAGATGCATGAAACCATGATTATTTCCGGCGGAGCTGCTGTTGCCCGATAAATATACAGCATGAGAATTACAGTATACAAATATGCCGGTAACCTGGAAATACGCTAACTTGGAAGGCAGGAAAAACTATTACAATGAAGAAATTA
Source organism: Chitinophaga sp. (assembly GCF_036569125.1). Classification (GTDB taxonomy): domain Bacteria; phylum Bacteroidota; class Bacteroidia; order Chitinophagales; family Chitinophagaceae; genus Chitinophaga. The sequence goes on from NZ_DATCRF010000572.1 coordinate 5,236, forward strand.
TCCGCCATTCTCTTAATTGTAGCCCTGTATCTGCCAGCCATGGCCCAATCTGTAGCAAACCGCCAGGTGCTCGCATTAACAGGTGCTAAGATCTATCCTTCCCCGGGCGCAAAGCCCATTACCGCAGGTGTAGTGCTGGTGAAAGATGGGAAGATCGCTGCCGTAGGCAGCTCAAAAACCGTTAAAATACCTTCAGATGCCTATGTTATTGACTGTAAGGGAAAAGTGCTGACCGCCGGTTTCTGGAACTGCCATGTGCATTTTATTGAACCTAAATGGCTGCATGCCGACAGCCTGCCTGCGGCACAATTAAGCAAACAGCTCAGTGAAATGTTTGGCCGTTATGGTTTTACCCATGTGTTTGACCTGGCTGTATTTGACTTCTCCAACCTGCTGGCGCTGCGTAAAAGAATAACAGCAGGGGAGGTGAGCGGGCCGGCCATAATGAGCGTGGGCGTACCTTTTACACCGCCTGACGGAAGCCCCGTTTATATCAGGCCCCTGAAGCTGCCGGAAATAGGCTCTGCTGAAGAAGCCACCGCTTATGTGCAAAAGCAGATCCGGGCCGGCGCTGACGGTATAAAAATATGGGCCGCCTCACCCAACGGCCGCGAGGTAGTACCTATGCCGCTGGACGTAGCCCGTGCCGCAGTAAGCGCCGCACATGCATTAGGTAAGCCGGTATTTGCGCACCCTACTTCGGATCTCGGGGTGGAGATAGCTGTTGAAAGTGGCGTGGACATACTTGCGCATGTGGCGCCGGACGACCATAGACCCTGGGACACCGCCACCATCCACAATTTGCTGGCGCATAAAACAGCGCTCATTCCCTCTTTAAAACTCTTTAAATGGGAGCTGCTGAGAATAGGGCTTCCTTTGGATAACGGCAACCTGATAGCCACCGCCTTACAGCAGGCCGGCACTTATGTAAAAGCAGGCGGCGAAATATTGTTTGGTACAGATGTAGGTTATGTAACAGACTATTCCACCACCGATGAATTTGACTTTCTGGCACAGGCAGGTTTTAGCTTTGACCAGATCCTGACTGCCCTTACAACAGCGCCTGCCAAAAAATTCGGGATGGGCGCCCAAACCGGCCGTGTTGCACCCGGTATGGATGCCGACATTGTGGTGCTGGAAGCAGATCCTGCAACGGATAGTAAACGGTTTGCAGAGGTAGCATATACCCTTGCCAAAGGAAAAATAATTTACCAGGCAGGTAAATAGGTTAAGAAGAATGTAAAATGTAAAACAATAAATGTAAAACCGACGAAGGAGGTTCATAGAGACCTTTGAAAAGACTTTATGAACGGGATAAACCGACAAAGGAGGTTCATAGAGACTTTTGAAAAGACTTTATGAACGAGATAAACCGACAAAGGAGGTTCATAGAGACCTTTGAAAAGACTTTATGAACGAGATAAATGTAAAAGTGGAATGCAGCGATACCTGGGCCGGACCCAATCGCTGCATTCCACTTTTACATTTATGATTTTACATTCTTTTTAGTTTGCCCTCCGTTAGCCATTGCCTTTTCCTTATTTTCCTGCATGCGCGCCCGCACGATCTTTTTGATCAGCGTTACGGGCAAGGGTGCATCCGGCTCAAAATGAATAGTAGCGCCGGATACCTTCAGCCCCTTCAGCTCCTCCTTCATGGCGGCAACCAGCGGAGGGCTCATTACATACAGGCTGCAGTATTGCTTGTTGGCTCCAATACCCACCAGCATATAGTAATACTTAAAGCAGGGGATCTGGTAGCTGATCATTTCCTGCGCTTCCGGCGCAAGGGATTGAATAAGCGCCCGCAGCTTTTCCAGCGTGCCTCTGAAAGCCGCGGGCAGCATGGCTATATATTCATCTGTATCTTTAGGCGCTACAGTATTACCCCGCATAGCTGCTAATTATTTTCCGCCAGTGTTTTTACACGGTCCAGCGCTTTGGGAAAGGTTTGCTGAAAGTAATCCTTGTATTGTTCGGTAATATCCATGTCAACGGTGAGCTCTGTTTGCCCGTTCACCGTTTTAAGCGTATAGTTCTCATGAGCGCCGGCCCATTCCTTTACGCCGGGGCTTTCCATATCTTCTACGCCATTTTTTACAAAGCCCAGGTGCTCTATAGACATGTACTCGTTGGGAATGTTCTCAGCAATGGTAGCTACCATCCCCTCGTTCTTATGATCCAGGAAGAATACCTTACTGCCCTTTTTCCAGTCGGTTTCTGCGCGGGAGCCTTCACTGAATACGGAAGTCCAGTCGCGGTAGGAGGCATCGTCCCAGAGTATGTTCCATACTTTTTCGCGGGGTGCGTTCACAGCAATTTTGAATACTTGTTTTTCCATGGTTTGAGGTTTTTAAGTAATCAATAATTTAATACAGGTTAAATGTTATGTAGCAAAGATGCAACTCTTTTATATTATACCAGAGGGGTAATAGCGACTAATAAAGGGGTAAATTCCGTCATCATTATGGTAACAGCAGATGCCTGTCCGGTTTTTTTATAAATTTACCGGAGAAGCGATCACCACCAATAACTGCATACATTATGCCTTACAATGAACAGCTGGCCACACGGTTAAGGAAGGCGCTGGCCGGGCAGCCTGCCCTGGAAGAAAAGAAAATGATGGGGGGACTTACTTTTATGGTAGATGGAAAAATGTGCCTGGGTGTTATGAAAGATGAGCTGATGTGCCGTATAGATCCAGCGGAATATGCGGAGGCGCTGCAAAGGAAGGGCTGCCATGAAATGGCCTTTGGCGGCCGGCCGCTGAAAAGTTTTGTGCTGATAGCAGCAGCGGATATACAGGCTGCAGCAGACTTTAATTACTGGATCCGGCGTGCGCTGGCATATAATAAGATAGCGCCTGCGGCTAAGCCAAAAAAGTGAGGCGCTGCCTGGCCCTGTGAGCCGGGTTCCGGTACAGGGCAGCCTGCTCCAAGATTATTGCTGAATTTCAAAAAAAGATGTATCTTAATCCTCAGTTAAGATCAACCGACTTACATTTAACTCCTGTTTCTATTACGCTGAGCATCCAATTCCTCTCCTATTATCCGAATACATTTTACGGAATAAGTGTACATAGTTAATTATTAAATCCCCGGTCCCGCTATGAAACGTATTGTGTTATACGCAGTGCTATACCTGCTGCACACAGCTTTTGTTAACGCCCAGACAATGCAGGCTTACTCAGTGGATATTGCCACTCCCGGCTCTTTTTATGCATTACAAAAACAACCTTTATGGTGCTGGGCCGCCTGTAATCAAATGGTGCTGAATGCGGTGGGTATCCCGGAAACACAGGAAAAGCAGGTGTTAAAGCTTTTCGGTCAGCTGGTGAACCGCGGCGCCGGAGGAAACTATGAGCTGGCGCGTATGCCCCTGGGCGGGCGTTATGAGAATGAGGCCGGCGAAACGGTGAATGTACGCGTATACATTTCCTACGGCCGTTTTAACGATCCCTTGGTGATCATTGATCATCTTAAAAAAGATATTCCCCTGGTGATGGCCACCAAAATGCACGGGCGTGTTTGTGTAGGGGCTGATTATATCACGGATGGCCGCACCTGTAAAATAACAAAGGTTCGTTTACTGGACCCTGCCGGCCCGTCGGAGCAGGTGATCGAGTATACTATGCAACAGTTCAGGGACGAAGGATTGATCGGTTTTATGACCATTGATCTGCAGCCCGATTATACTACCATCAACAAATAAGTCAAGGGCAGCCTGGAGTAGGTAAATTACTGCAGGCGCCCTTGCACAAAAACAGCTAACCTCAATTTTTATTTATCTATCAGCTTCATGGATCCTTCCAGGTAGCGCTCACCTGATACAGGGTAGCGTTCCAGCAGTTCGCCAATAGCAGCAAGATCAGCGGCGGAAAGCGTTACGTTAACAGCGCCCGCATTATCTTCCAGGTATTTACGTTGTTTGGTGCCGGGAATAGGAATTATGTCCTGGCCCTGTGCTAATACCCAGGCCAGCGCCAATTGCGCCAGCGTGCAGCTCTTATCTTTTGCAATAGCGGTAAGCTCTTGTGTAAGCGACTGGTTGTTAGCCAGGTTATTACCGGTAAAGCGGGGCAGCTGTTTGCGGAAATCGCTGTCCGGCAGGGATTGTACGTCCATGGCATTCGTAATAAACCCTCTGCCCAGGGGAGAGTAGGGGACCAGGGAAATACCCAGCTCACGAAGCGTGGGTAAAATACTGTCTTCCACATCCCGCGTCATTAAAGAGTATTCCGATTGCAGCGCTGTAATGGGATGTACCGCATGCGCCCTGCGGATGGTAGCTGCAGATGCTTCACTTAAGCCCAGGTAACGCACCTTGCCGGCTTTCACCAGCTCGGCCATCGCGCCTACGGTTTCCTCAATAGGCACCTGCGGATCTACGCGGTGCGTGTAATACAGATCAATGGTATCTATTTTCAGTCTTTTAAGACTATTGTCTGCAGCGGTTTTTACCCATTCAGGCGATCCGTCGAAATAGGTAGAGGGGCTGCCACTGTGGCCGGCTTGCCCATCCCGGGAGCGGAACCCGAACTTAGTGGCAATGAATATTTTGTTACGATTGGGCGCCAGTACATGGGAGATAAGCTTTTCATTTTCCCCGTTGCCATACATGTCGGCAGTGTCCCAGAAATTAATACCCAGGTCTAATGCCCGGTTTAAAGTAGCAATGCTTTCCGTATCGTTCCTGTCGCCATAAAAGGCGCTCATACCCATACATCCTAACCCGATGGCGGATACCTGTTCCTGCGTGGTTCCCAGTTTCCTGTATTGCATAAATGAATGTATTTAGAGCTCAAAAGTAAGCTGCCTGTGATTTGCAGCGCTTAAACGATTCAAACAAAAGCTTACGAATTTCAAACACGGGGGAGAACGCTTAATACCGAGTGCCTAACGCCTAACGCTGAGTGCTGAACGCTTAACGCTGAGTGCTGAACGCTTAACGTTGAGTGCTGAACGCTTAACGCATATACCAGCTACCAATACTATTACCG
>NZ_DATCRF010000573.1:0-3017 GCF_036569125.1 Chitinophaga sp.
CTGTACCATCCCAGCTTAGCCATATTGATCCAGCGTTGCAGCTTAAAAGAGGCGCTGATGGAATCTTTACCAGGTGGTATGATCAATTCTTTGGTTTGGCTTTTATATTCAGGCCCGCGGGTAAAGGTTACATGGTAGCGGCCGGGGGCCAGCATAATATGTTCCCCGCTGCTGCGGTATACCTGTGGCTGGAAAAAGAAATCGGGGTATTCATCGTAGGCGGCCACACGCCGGGAGGGCAGGGGATAAATGCCGGTGAGCGTTTTGGAAGGTTCCCCGTATTCATTCTCCGCCAGGCTTAAACGGTAGTTGTCGCCCATATCATACGGCACACGGTCAACACCGTCAGTAATGGTGAAAGAGGCCATGGCCGGGCTGCCATCTTCATCCTGCACCTGCAGCACCACTTTTACGGCCGGGCGTATGTTAAACAGCACAGGTATGCTGTTACGGAAACCAATATCCTGCGTGCCCTGGCCAATGTGAAAGCCCAGATCCGCCTCTTTGGGCCCGGCCTCTTTGCTGTACACCTGCACTACAGCATATTCCAGCGGAAAGCCGGAGAGGTTGGGCAGCAGGGGCGGGTTGCGGTATAGCTGTATCTCTAAAAAACGGTTTTGCACCTGGCCGGCGTTCAGCTTGTGGGCCTCCGGCACCGGGCGGTCTGTAAAAGTGGCCATGTGTAAAGCCGGCAAAGCATTGGCGCTGGCAGGTTCCAGCCGGGCAGTAACGCCGGCCTGGTTATGCACTTTTACCAGGAAGCTGGTCCACCCGCTTTGTGTAAGCACTGCTTTTGCCTGGCCCCGGCTCACTTTTACCCGTGCCTCCGGGTTAATATCTACCATGGCCAGGCAAAAAGGATCCAGGATCTTTTGCACCTGTATGGCGGTAGCCGGCGTAAGTTTTTTTTGCTGTAAGGCCTGCAGCTGCTGTGCTGCTGCCGGCGGCAGGGCGCTGCCCAGGAAAGCTAATGCCTCCTGCAGGCGCAAAGCCTGCGCCAGTAAGGGCTGCGGCTGAATATCCTCAATAACATCTGTTGGCGGTGCTGCCTGTTGGGCAAATAAGCAAAGGGGCAGGCAGCTGGCTATCAGGAGGAGTACTTTCATAATGCAGGTGGTTATCTTACTAAAAATGCTAAAAAAAGACGGTAAAGTCAAGATAGTTGACCAGATAAATAATTGATTGCGTAATAGTTATATTTCTTACGCCATATTAATATTGGCAATCAAACGGTCTTTAGCTACTTTTGTGCATTGCAAAAAACAAACTGTCTAATTCTCATACCGTCACACATGTACGATATCTGTTGCGTAGGGCATATCACCTTAGATAAAGTAGTTACCACCAAGTCCGTAGTGCATATGTCGGGCGGCACCTCTTTTTACTTTTCCAATGCCATCCGGAATATGGATGTGAAGTACACCCTGGTTACCGGGCTGGCGGAAAGTGAGATGCATGTGGTGGAAGAGCTGCGGGCTAAAGGTATTGAAGTATTTGTAACGCCCAGCGCACACACGGTATATTTTGAGAATATTTATCCTGAGAACCAGGACCACCGCACCCAGCGCGTATTACAGAAAGCCGATCCCTTTACGGTTGAACAGCTTTCTGCCGTGCAGGCCAGGTACTATCACCTGGGGCCTTTACTGGCCGATGATATGCCGGTAGCGCTGATAAAAGCCCTGTCTGAAAGAGGTAAGATATCCCTGGATGCGCAGGGTTACCTGCGTAAGGTGGAGAACAGGAATGTAATACCCATTGACTGGCCGGCAAAAAAAGAAGCTTTACAGTACATAGATATTTTAAAGGCCAATGAGCATGAAATGGAAGTGCTCACCGGTCATAAAACTGTGCCTGAAGCGGCCCGCGTACTGGCCGGCTGGGGTGTGAAGGAAGTTGTGATAACGCTGGGCAGCATGGGTTCCGTGATCTTCCATAACAATACGTTTTATGATATTCCCGCATACAGCCCTACCACGGTAATAGATGCTACCGGTTGCGGGGATACCTACATGGCGGGTTATTTATACCAGCGCAGCAAAGGCGCCGGTTTTAAGGAGGCAGGCGAGTTTGCCGCTGCCATGGCCACTTTAAAAATTGAATCCTCCGGCCCTTTTACCGGTACCCCGGAAGATGTGGAAGCCCTGCTGGCCAACAGCAAGGAGCGCGTGATAGCTACCCGTTAATATTCCCTTTTACAGCAGTTTTGCCATGCAACTTTTGGGGCGGGAAACCGTCTTTTTAAAAAGCTTTGTTATGCCACGCATACTGCATCTGCTATTTGTATTACTGATCCCTGCCAGCCTTTTCTCACAACCCCAGCCGCAGGAGCTACAGCGGTTAATAGACAAAGCCCGTATACCCGGCCTTTCCCTGGCTTATATTAAGAATGGAAAAATAGCACAGCTGTACACTTTAGGTGTGCGCAGCGCCGATACCAGGATACCGGTAGACAGCATCACCGTGTTTTCTGCCGCCTCCCTCAGCAAATGTGTATTTGCCTATGGGGTAATGCAGCTGGTGGATGCCGGTAAGCTGGACCTGGACAAACCCCTGTATAACTACTATGACTACACGGATCTTAAACACGATGAACGTTATAAACAAATTACGGCCCGGCAGGTATTAAGCCATACCTCCGGCCTGCCCAACTGGCGGCAGGGCGATCAGCTTAACTTCCAGTATAATCCCGGTGAACGTTTCCGGTACTCCGGTGAAGGATTTGTGCTGCTGGGCAAGGTAGTAGAAAAAATTACCGGGCAGGCTATTGAGGACTTTATGCAGCAAACCGTGTTTAAGCCCCTGGGCATGACGCACAGCAGCTATATATGGCAAACGGCTTTTGAAAATGATTGCGCTGTTCCACATTCGGATATAATGCAAACCAATACCAGCTGGCATCCCACGGAGCCTAACACAGCCGCTTCCCTGCAAACAACGGCTGCAGATTATGCAAAGTTTGAAATGGCCTTGTTGAACAAACGCGGGTTAAAAGCCGCCACTTTCCAGCAAATGTT
>NZ_DATCRF010000574.1:0-17026 GCF_036569125.1 Chitinophaga sp.
CTGGGATAGAAGTAACTATTCTTATCGGGTGCAAGTACAGATACTCTTTCATAACGGCCGGTACCTTCCAGGAACAGGAAGTTGCGATAGCTTAAGCCGATAATACCGAAGATACCATCCTGCAAATAAGAAGTCCTTTTGGTATCATTCTGTCCGGTAACAGGGTTTTTGGAAGCCTGTATAGTGAACCAGTTTTCCTGCAGCAGACCACCTGCTGTGCTCATGCCGCTGAAACGGCGTTCTTCGCGGCGCGCCTGGTAACCTAAGCTGGCATTTAAGCCAAATTTCGGAGAGAAATCTTTGTTATAGGTCAGCAATAAGTCGCCATAAGCAATATTATACTGGTTATTGTTAACTGCATATGCACCGGATTCAGAAACATACAGCGGAAACTCTGAATAGTTTTTGGTTTCAGAAGTATAACCGGTAAAGTCTGTACCCATACGGCCACGGAACTTCAGGCCGGTGGCGATATCATAGTTCAGTGTAAAGCTGGAAATAAAACGGTTGGATTTTTCGTCATAGCTGTTGCGCTTCTGCTTCCACAGGAAGTCCAGGAAGTCAGTAGCATAGAAGGGATATTTAAACGATTCCTCCGGGTCACGGCTTGAGTTGTCAAGCGTTACATACTTATAACCTTTGGTGGTCTCATACTTTTTCAGGAAAAAGTCCATATCATCAAAGGCACTGAAGAAACCTGCATAGCTTGCCAATACACGGTTCATCTGCTCCGGACGGTTATGCACGTATTCATTCACATAAGTTATGGAAACGTCGGTGCTTAACCGGGGAGTTATTTTATAAGAGGTATTCAGGTTAAAGTTGTTCTTTTGCTGTTTACCACCGATCTGTATGCCTTTGTAATCAATACGGTTATAAGAAAAACGGTAGCTGCCTCTGTCATTCGCGTTGGATAATGCTATGTTAGCCTGGGAGCTGTAGCCATTCTTGAACAGCTTCTTCCAGTTATCGCTGGTTCCAACATATTTACGGGTGCTACCATCCACATATACTACATCCCTGCCATCGAACTTGGGTCCGAACTGGGCATCCACATCATAGGGTACCCTTACGTCTGTTTTACCATCGCCATTAATATCGCCCAGGGGAATCCAGCCATCGGCCGGGTAACCGGAACCAACCATGTTCTTCCTGTCATAACCAGGACCGTATTCAGATTGTATATCCGGCAGCACAGCAGCCTGCTCTATACCATAAGAGTAGTTGAAATCAACACCCATGCCAGCACGTCTGTTACCCTGCTTGGTAGTGATCATTACCACACCATTACTACCACTGGAACCATACAGCGCAGTGGCGGCAGAACCTTTCAGAATGTTCACTTCCTTAATGTTCTCCGGGTTAATGTCCAGCAAGCTGTTACCACGGATACGGGAATCTACCCAATATTTATTGGCATCACCGGTGTTTATGATGTCGTTACGGATAGGTACACCATCCACAACGATCAGCGGCTGACCGTCGCCATTAATAGAGTTTACACCGCGGATCTTAATAATGGCAGCACTGGTGCTACCACCGGGAGCGGTTTGAATGCTTACACCGGCAGCCTTACCATACATTGCAGATGCAAAGTTGGTGGGGGCGGATTTTACCAGATCTTCGCCGGAGATGTTAGAAACGGCATAACCCAGCTTGCGGCGTTCTTTTTTGATACCCATAGCTGTTACTACCACCTCATTCAGACCCTTGCTATCCGGCGCCATTCTTACGGCTAAGGAAACACGGCCATTTAAAGGTATTTCCTGTTTTACGTAACCGATGTACGTAAATACGAGCGCAGCTTCTGTGCTGACACTCAATTTAAAGGCACCGTTAGCGTCCGTAAGCGTACCAGCCGAACCGGCTTTTTCCTGTACACTCACACCCACGAGCGGGCCACCTTTTTCATCCTGCACGATACCGGCTACAGTTTTCTTTTCCTGTGCATAAACAAAGTTGGCACATAGCAGGAAAAGTACCGCGCATACGAGGAGCGATCTTTTCATTTTACTCTTTTTTAGATTAATTACTATAGTGTTAAAGCGTTAATGTGTGAATTGGCATAGTTATAACCATCCCACCGCAGGGGATAACGAGATTGGCAATAGTTATTCATTATTGTTTCATTTGCAGAGTGGCCTGCTATTTACAATCTGTAGTTTAGGTATAAGGAATAAGTATTGCGCACCATTATGAGTGCTGGTTTTCATGGCGTTGTGTCGAATTGTTTCATAGGTTCAATAAGATTTTCATTAGGTTTCAAATAGTAACTCCGCTGTTATGCTGTTTTTTACAACCCGAAAGCGGCAATTGTTGGTATAGTTGTTCTAGTAAAATCTATTGTAATATAATGTAATATAGATATTTATTTCAAAACAGTAAAAATTATTATAATATTTTTCCCGCTGTACACCTCAGGTCTTTTTTGTTTTGTCCCACCCAAAGCATAAATACGTTATCTGTTGTGAAAAAGTTTGTATTACTCTCTTAAAAAAATGAAAACACCTGATATGTCGTAAGTATATGGGTTTATACTTATAACATAAAATTTTTAATCATTAATCACTGATTATGTTCCAATCACTTATCAACATCAAACATAGATAATTTTTTTATAATCTGCAAGCTTATCTGATCATTTTCAATAAAATAGTTAAAACAACCCCAGTTTCTGCTAAAATAAAACCAGGGGGTTAGCAAAAAAAAAGCAGGATCATTACGATCCTGCCTTAAGCTTTCTTTAACAAAAATTATGGTTTACGGGTAGAATAACTCACATGCATGTACGCATTTTAGGCAACAGGCTCCACTTCTTTCATAGTGGATTGTCTTACTTCCAGCGTAGGTTGTAATACCAGCTGCTGAGAAGTGCTGGAGGCATGATTCAGCTCCTTCATCAATACATTCACTATCTGCCTGCCTATTTCTTCTATGGGTTGTGATACACAGGTTATAGAAGGGCTGTGCAGGCGGAAAAGATCATGATCATCAAAACATACCATACCCACGTCGGCGCCTATACGAAGGCCCAGTGAACGGATGCTTTCTATACCATAAATGCCCAGGTAGTTGGTGGCAAAAAATACAGCGTCTACCTTGCTTGCTTTCAGGTACTTGGTAATTTCCTGGGTGTGCCCTACCCGGTCCATTTCAAAAGGCAGGCGTTTTACTACATTCTTGTTATAGGGTAACCCGTGCTTTTTGAAGGCTGCCATAAAACCATCCATACGCTGTTTCATCTGCACCTGGTCAGAGGTGGTGGTGATAATGGCTATTTTCTGGTATCCCTGCTCTATGAGGTGTGTAGTGGCGGCATACGCGCCCTGATAGTTATCCACCACCACGTAATGAGAATCTACATTCGGTAAGTAACGGTCCATCAGCACTACTGGTTTGCGCACCATTTTCAACAGCTCTATCTCCTTTTCCATTCCTTTGGTGGGCGTAATAATGTAACCATCCACCTGGCGGTATTTTAATACCTCCAGCAGGCCGTGTGCTTTTTCACTGTTATCTTCTGTACTGCCGTATAATACCTTATAGCCATGCTTGTCTGCCTCATCCTCCACTACTTTGGCCACGTTGGCAAAGAAGTTGTTGGCAATATCTTCCACGATCAGCCCCAGGGTTTTGGTCTTACCCGTGCGTAAACCGCGGGCCAGCTGGTTAGGCTTGTATTTGAGCTTATTGGCAATCTTCAGGATTTTCTTGCTAACCTGGTCGCTGATCCGTTTTTCCTTGGCTTTTCCGTTCAGTACAAAAGAAACTGTGGTAGGAGACACCCCCGCCTGTTTGGCGATGTCCTTTATAGAAATTCCTTTCATTCGTGATAATAGTTTGTGCTTATGCTTGTAATTCAGGTGTGCCGGAACTTCCTATTGAGCGCAGGTATAAAACGCTCAATCGATTTAGCCCTGTGTAAAATACAAAAATACTTGTCAAAAAAACAATACTCTCTCCAACAGCTAATTTACGGGAAATGATAGTTTTTTAACCAAAAATTAATAAATTGGCATCATTCACAGGAAAACGCCCGCGGGGGGCGGGCAACGCTGACCATTGCCATTAAGAGACAACACACTACGACCAAACACATAAAACACAGAACCGGATGAAACCCATCCTTATTAAAGTTGGGGCTTTTGCAGACAACCAGATCACCATTATAGAGCGTAGTGATCCGCATTTTAACACACCTTTCCATTTCCACCCGGAGTGCGAGTTGGTATATGTTACAGAGAGCCATGGAAAAAGAATTGTGGGCGACAGTATTGAAAGCTTTGATGTAGGCGACATGGTTTTCCTGGGGCCTAACATTCCGCATGTATGGTATAACGAGGAGGATTATTACCAGGGGCTTGAATCGCTCAGGGCCCGCTCTGTAGTGATCTATTTTCCAAAAGATATTTTTGGCGATAAGTTCTATGGCCTGCCGGAAACCAAGGCGCTTTCAGAACTGTTCCACCGCGCGCAACGCGGCATGAAGATCATTGGCAATACCCAGGAAGCGCTGAAAGACGAAATACTGGCCCTGCCCAAAAAAGAAGGGCTGGACCGTATTATTTCCCTGCTGCGCATTCTGAAAACGCTGTCTGAAACGCGGGACTATTACTTCCTGGCCAGCACCGGCTACTCCCATGCCTTTAATGTAAAGGACAACCACAAGATCGACGAAGTGTTCAAGTACGTGATGAACAATTTCTCCAAGGAAATATCCCTGCAGGATGTAGCAGGCATCACCAACCTTTCCCCGCAGTCGTTCTGCCGCTTTTTTAAGAACCGTACCAAAAAGTCATTTGTACAGTTCCTGAACGAAGTACGTATTGGCCATGCCTGTAAGCGGCTAACAGAGGAGGACTGGTCTATTGCAGAAATTGCGTACTCCTGCGGATTTAAGAACCTCTCTAACTTTAACCGGTTCTTTAAGGAGATCGTTGGGAAAACGCCGAAGGAATATAAGCATGAGCTGAGGCTGAAGGAGGCGTAAAGCGGAAAGCTGAAAGCAGAAAGCTGAAAGCATAAAGCTGAAGGTGTTATGCTGAAGGCTGATTGCTGATTGCGATTGAAGAAGCAAGGATGGCGGCTCAGGTATGTGTAAACTGGTGAGGCTGATTGCGATTGAAGAAGCAAGGATGGAAGCTCAGGTACGTGTACACTGGGAAGAAGGCTGAACGCGTAATGATGTTGATAGATCAGGATGCGGAGAACCGGAGCATGCGCGGGCTGGTATGGCTGGTGAAAGTGGAAGGCCGAACGCTTATAGGCGCTATTAAAACAATATGCTAAATACCCATCACAACTGCCGAAGACATAAAAGCTAAAACAGACTAATAAAGCATTACATACCCCCGGATCAATACCATTCATTAATTACTACTCGTTCAGCATTAAGCTTTTAGCTTTTTGCTTTATGCTTTGCGCTTTCCGCCCATGGCAGATTTATTTCTGCAATTCAAAACATTGTTCTATTTTCAGGCCCAACGGTAGGTAGAAGACACGCTGTTCACTTTTTCAACCAAATATTCTTTGTACCTGTAATCCTGATGTACAGCAACTATTCAGATCAACAGCTACTTAACTTGCTCCGGGCCGATAACGTCGCGGCCTTTAACGCCATCTACGAGCGTTACAGCAAGCCATTGTACCTGTACATCCTGAGCAAGCTGGAAACCGGGGAGATCAGCAAGGATGTGCTGCAGGATCTTTTTGTATCCCTGTGGGAAAAACGTAAACAGCTGCAGATCAGCGAATCACTGAAATCTTACCTGTACCAGAGCGCCCGGCATAAAGTAATTGACATTTACCGCAAGAACACCTCTTACCGGAAATACCTGCAGCAGCTTATAGAACATTTTGATGCGCAGCCGGAAAATATTACGGAAGCCGTTGATTATAAAGCAAAAAACCAGGAAATACTGGAAGCCATCAACCACCTGCCCGACCGCATGAAGGAAATATTCATGCTCAGCAGGCTGGAACATCAATCCATAGAACAAATTGCCCAGCGGCTGGGACTATCACAGCAAACCGTGAAGAACCAGATCACTAAAGCGCTGAAGATCTTAAGATCACACCAGGATCTAAGATCTTAGATTTACGATTTTAGATTGGGATTGGTGCGGATGGGAATTTGAGGATTGGATGGGAGCAGAGAATAAAGGGGGGAAACAAGCGGCGCCGGCCATAGCATCGGACAGCCATAATATCAAACAAAACAGGGACAAAACTAACGATTGTAAATACGGAAGCCATTAATTTTAGCTAAATCTAAAATCTGCAATCGTAAATCTAAAATAGTAGTACCTAAGTCTCACTTATACGACTACTGGTAAATCATAAATCCGAAACGGTGGATACAGAACACATAAAACAGATACTGGAGCGCTATACGCAGGGACAATGCACGGCCGAAGAATCAGCGATCATTGAAAAATGGTTTGAAGGCGTAAACCGGCATCATACTACCCCCGTGGCGGATGATGACCTGCCCCTGCAGCTGGAAGCCGTGAAGCAAAGCATCGGGGAAAGGATCCAGGCGCCCCGCCGGCAGCTGCGTCCGTTGTATTTTTATGTGGCTGCCGCCGCCAGCGTATTACTGCTGGCCGGCGCATGGCTGTTCACCTACCTGAAACAATCCCGCACCGCTTTACCGGCCGGGGCTTCCATAGCACAAACCACCCCTCCCAAAAGCAGCCGTACTGAAAAAGACGGGTTTATGGAGCTGCGCACCGCCAAAGGCGCCACAGAACGCGTAGTGCTGGCAGACGGCAGCACCATCGTGGTAAATGCATCCAGCTATATCCGCTATCCCTTACAGTTCACCGGCGCCCGCCGCGATGTATACCTGGAAGAAGGAGAAGCCTTTTTTACCGTGGCATCCAATGAAAAAAGCGCCTTTACCGTACATACCGGTAACCTGCAAACCACTGCGCTGGGCACCTCTTTCAACATCCGCGACTATGCGCATGAGAACCGCATCACCGTGGCGCTGCTCACAGGCAAAGTGAAAATAGATCATGTACTTGATAATAATAAAGAGGGAAATAGCGTAATATTGTTGCCCAATGAGCAGGTGCATTACAATGTGCAATCCCTGCAACTGGTAAAATCGTCCTTTGAAAAACCGGAAGAGATCACCGGCTGGAAACAGGGCTACCTGGTGTTTAAAGACGCCTCGTACAACGAAGTGATCACCGAGATAGAGAACCGTTATGGAGTTACCGTCATCAATCAAAGCAATAAGAAAGAGTGGAAGTATACCGGCTTCTTTAAGGAAGAAAGCCTGCAGGATGTAGTAGAGACCATATGCCTGGCCAAGTCCCTTTCCTATACGATCAGCAATGATACGATAGTACTGAAGAACTAAGGCCCTCCATTAACCATTTGCATTTAGCCCATGACAACGTTTAGATCATACTGCTATATGGTAAGTATGACTGCCGGCCTGTTGTTAACATGGCTGCCGGCAGCGTGCATGGATATACCTATACTCGTTAGCATACAGGCCCGTAACAAACCGCTGGAAGCCGTAATGGCAGAGATCTCCGCACAAACCGGGCTTAATTTCCACTACGATAAAACAGACCTGAGCCAAAGCCTCCGAAAAAAGATCACCCTGCGCTGTAATAAAATGCCGGTGGAGGAAGCGCTGCAAATACTGGCCGGCCAAACCGGGCTAAAATTCGTACTCAAAGAAGATAAGATCATCGTAGGCCCGGACCCCGGACCGGAGGAGGCCCTGAACAGTGTAACCCTGGTGAACGGCCGGCTGCCGGAAAAGGAAATACGCGGACGGGTATACGATGCGCACGGCGCCCCCCTTTCCGGCGCTACCATCCTGGTAAAGAACAGCACCAAAGGCACACAGGCCGGGCCAGATGGCAGCTTTACGCTCAGCGCCGCCCCTTCAGAAGTGCTGGTGTTCCGGTCCATTGGTCATTTACAAAAAGAAGTGATCCTGGATAACAGCGATGAGGAGCTGAATGTAACCCTGCAGGAATCTATTAAAGGGCTGAATGAGTTTGTGGTAGCGGCTTTAGGCATTCCCAAAAAAACCAAAGAGCTTACCTATGCCACGCAGCAGCTCAGTAATGAAGACCTTACCCGGGTAAAAGATGCAAATGTGATCAACAGCCTGTCCGGCAAAATTGCCGGGGTAAATATTTTCCGCAGCGCCTCCGGCATTGGCGGCTCCGCAAGAGTGATCTTAAGAGGGAATAAATCCACCCGGGAAAACCAGCCCCTGTATATTATTGACGGCGTGCCCATGGCCAACTACACCCCTTCGCAGCCGGCCAACATCTGGGGAGAATCCAGCAGCATTGTAGGCAATACCGGCCGTGATGGTGGTGACGGCATCTCTAACCTGAACCCGGATGATATTGAAAGCATCAGCATACTCAAAGGCCCTTCTGCAGCCGCTTTGTATGGCAGCCAGGCCGCCAATGGGGTAATTGTGATCACCACTAAAAAAGGCCGGCCGGGCAAAGGACACATCAATGTATCCTCCGACCTTACCATTGAAACACCCATGCTGCTGCCCAAGCTGCAATACCGCTACGGGCAAACCACGCCGCCTTATATTGATGATAAAGGCCAGCCGCAGCCCGGATCTGCGGATAGCTGGGGCGCGCCGGTTACAGCACCCGACCATGTTAAGCCATTCTTTAATACCGGCGTAACCTTTACCAATTCTGTTTCTTTCAGCGGCGGCCTGGAAAAAGCGCCTTCATATTTTTCATATTCCAATACCAATAACAAAGGTATACTGCCCAATTCCAAACTGGACCGGCATACCTTTAACTATCGCGGCTCCCTGCGCCTGCTGGATAATAAGCTGCTGATGGATGGTAACGTAACCTTTATGCTGCAAAAAGCGCTGAACCGCGCTGCCAGCGGCTTATACTTTAACCCCCTCACCGGTTTATACAACTTTCCGCGCGGGCTTAATTTCAACAGCTATAAGAATTACGAGTATTTTGATGCAGCCCGCAACATGCCCTTACAAAACTGGTGGAATATCCGTAATGATAAGGACTGGACCGGCCAGGACGATCAGCAGAACCCTTACTGGCTGCTGTACAGGAGCCTGCGGGAAGAGAACCGCATACGCAGCCTGGGCTTTTTATCCATGAAGTACCTGGTGAACAGCTGGCTTTCTATACAGGCCAGGGGCAGCTTCGACCGCTCATCCGACCAGTACGAGCTGAAAGCCTATGCCGGCACCCAAACCGTGCTTTCGCCACCCAATGGGCGTTATACACTGGAGAAAGAGAACAATACCCAGCTGTATGGCGATCTTTTAGTGAGTGCCGTAAAAAAGTGGAACAACCGGCTGCAGCTTGCCGCCACCATAGGTTCCAGCATTATGGATGTGCGCGCGCATGACCGTACGCTCATCAGCACCAACCCAAATGCCAACCCGGGCTTAAGCGTTGCCAATCACTTTTCCGTAGCAGATATTTCCAGCAATGCGCTGGATGCACAGCAATACATAGAAAAGCGGCAGCTGCAGGCCGTATTTGCCAGCGCCCAGCTAGGCTTTAAGGATTATTTGTTCCTGGACCTTACAGGGCGTAACGACTGGTCCAGCACCTTTGCCTATACGCCCATCAGCAGTAAAGGCTACTTTTATTATTCCAGCGGTATTACCGCGCTGCTGAGCGATATGGTAAAGCTGCCTGCAGCCATCAGCTTTGCCAAGCTGCGTATTTCCTATGCAAAGGTGGGTAATGATATTGCGCCTTATGTATCGCGGCCGGCGCGGTTCACCTTACAAACAGTGGCCGGTGTTACGCGTATTGCATTCAACACCCGGTCCCCCTACCCTGGCGTGTACCTGAAACCGGAAGACAACCGTTCCCTGGAAACCGGTGCAGAAGTACGCCTGCTGGATAACCGCGTGAACCTGGATGTAACCTGGTACAAGAACAATAACTACCAGCAATACATGGAAGTGCCTGCCCCCAGCGGCAGCGGTTACCTGTTCTATTACCTGAACCTGGGCAATATCCAGAACACCGGGCTGGAAGCTACCCTAACGCTGGTGCCCGTACGCAGTAAACAGTTCCGCTGGCAATCTGGCTTTAACTATAGCTTTAACAGGAACCGCGTAATAAAGCTCAGCAACAACAGCATACCGGGCGCGGGGCCGGATAACTACTTTATACTAACGGACTTCCTTACCAATATGTACGGCTCTTTTATTAAGGAAGGCGGCGCCTGGGGCGATATTTACAGCAATAAAGAGCTTTATAAAAATGAAAAGGGCCAGTATGTAATTGACGGCGACGGGCACCTGAAAACCAATAAGGATGTGCTGAAGAACATTGGCAATCCTAACCCGCGTTTTACGCTGGGCTGGAACAACAGCCTGGAATATAAAGGGCTTACCTTTAGCTTCCTGGTAGATGGTAAGTTTGGCGGCAGGGTAATGAGCATTACCCAGGCCATACAGGATGAATATGGCGTAAGTGAAGCCAGCGCAAAGGCCCGGGATAACGGCGGCGTAGCATTAAATGCCGTGAATGAAGATGGTACGCCCTTTTCCGGTAAGTACGATGCGCAGAAATATTATACTACTATTGGCGGGCGTGCCGGCATTGGCGATCTGTATATGTACAGCGCCACCAACGTACGCCTGCGCGAAGTATCGCTTAGCTGGCAGCTGCCCATCCGGTCCAAATGGATCCGGCAATTGCAGGCTGGCCTGGTAGGCAGGAACCTTTGTTTTTTTAAGCTGGATGCGCCATTTGACCCGGAAGTATCTATGAGCTCCGGGAATGGCTTACAAGGCATAGATGTATACGGGCAGCCGGCTGTGCGCAGCATGGGCCTGAATTTGAGAGTTGGTTTCTGATGAACTGAAAAAACCGGAACAGGTGATATGATGTAAAAAGCATCGGTCAAACCTGCGTAATTTCACATAGAAATGGGGTGTGTTTACAATAAGATAAAACGTGTGATAGCTGCTTCCTGCCTGGGCGGGTTGTTGCTAAGCGCATGCACCAAAAACTTTGAAAGCATCAACGAAAACCCCTACGATTTTAATGAGGATGAGCTAACGCCGGACCTGAAGCTGCTGGGTGAGCCGCTGATACAAACCATGCTGAATATTGTGGTAAGCAATGACCCCGCCACGGCGCAGGTACAGCAAAACCTGATAGGCGATGTGTACTCCGGTTACATGATGACGCCCACCCCTTTTGAATCCAACCGCAATAACACTACCTACGATCTTTTAGATAACTGGAACAACCATGTATGGACCATTGCCTATGGCAACGTAATGCCTAACTGCAAGTTTGTACAGGAAAAATCAAAAGGCCGGTACTCCGATTTTTATGCCTGGGCGCAGCTGCTGCGGGTAGCTGCCATGCACCGGGTAAGCGATGTATACGGCCCCATTATCTATACCCGGTATGGCATTATTAATGCAGACCGCAGCGTGGATTATGATACGCAGCAGGATGCTTACAACGCCTTTTTCCAGGACCTTTCAGCCGCCATTGATACGCTAACGCTCTACACCACCCGCAGCCAAAAGAACTTTGCACCTTTTGACCTGGCTTACGGTGGCGACTATACTAAATGGGTAAAGTTTGCCAACAGCCTGCGCCTTCGGCTGGCCATACGCATTTCCAAAGCGGACCCGGATAAAGCACGCCAGGAAGGAGAGGCAGCGCTGCAACATCCCCTGGGGCTGCTAACCACAGCAGCAGATAATTTCAGCATCAACATCAGCCCGGTTACACACCCGCTGTACGTGATCTGTTATAAGTGGAACGACATTCGTATGGGTGCGCCCATGGAATCTATTATGACCGGCTACCATGATCCCCGCCTGCCTTCCTACTTCGTGTATTCCGATGTGCGCGATTCTTCGTATAACGGTATCCGTAATGGCATTAACATCAGCAGCCGGGATACTTACAATGGCTTTTCCAAACTGGCGCCCCTGCCCTCGCGCATACAGCTGATGACCGCAGCAGAAGCCTGGTTCCTGAAAGCAGAAGCAGCCCTGTATGGCTGGAAAGGCGCGGGTGATGCCGGCAGTAATTATGAGCAGGGCGTTCATACCTCGTTTGCACAATACCAGCTTGACAGCGAATTTGCGGAATACATCACTAATCATTCCTACACAGCCCGGCCCTATACAGATCCCAGGAACCCTGCTAATAATGTACCGGCCAGCAGTCCCTGCCTGAGTAACATTACCATCCAGTGGGATAATACCGCTACCACCGCTCAAAAGCTGGAACGCATTATTACCCAGAAATGGATTGCGATGTTCCCGGAAGGCGAAGAAGCCTGGGCCGAGTTCCGCCGTACCGGTTACCCCAAACTATTCCCCGTAGTATTGAATTACAGCAATGGCAAAATACCTACTGAAACGTTTATACGCCGCATTGCATTCCCGCAGCTGGAATATGCCACCAATCCGCAGGGCGTGGCCAGGGCTTTACAGGCACTGGGCGGGCCGGACAATGGCGGTACCAGGTTATGGTGGGACAAGCCATAAGTAAAGAATAAATACGACCTTTAAGCATCATCATACATTGATACTATGAAGGTTAACATTTTTTGGTTCCGGCGCGACCTTCGCCTGGATGACAACGCAGGATTATACCATGCATTAAAACAAGACAAACCCCTGATACCTGTTTTCATTTTTGATAAGCTTATACTGGACGACCTGGAAGAAAAAACAGACCGCCGGGTAGAATTTATCCGTTTAGCGCTGGAAGATCTGCAGGAAGCACTGGTACAAAAAGGCGCTTCCCTGGAAGTATATTATGGTACACCCATAGAGGTGTTTAAAAAGCTGCTCGCCCAACATAACATTGAAAAGGTTTTTATCAATCACGACTATGAACCCTATGCCATTAAAAGAGATCAGGAAGTGCAGCATTTGCTGAAAGAGCATGGTGTAAGCTTTCATACCTATAAAGACCAGGTGATCTTTGAAAAGGGCGAGGTACTGAAAGATAACGGGGATCCCTATACGGTATATACCCCATACAGCAAAAGATGGCAAGCCACGCTGAATGATTTTTACGCAAAAAGCTATCCCACTGAAAAATACTTCCACAATTTTTACAAGCAATCTGCACACCGGATCCCTTCTTTAAAGTCGATGGGATTTAAGGGCGCTGGCATCCCATTCCCCTCTGCTACACTGGATGAAGATATTGTACGTAAGTATGACAAGCAGCGGGATATACCCGCTATAACCGGCACCACGCACATGGGCGTACACCTGCGCTTTGGCACGGTTAGCATCCGCAAGCTGCTGCAGGCAGCGCAGGAGCTGAATGCGGTATTTATGTCGGAATTGATATGGCGCGATTTTTTTCAAAGCATTCTCTGGCATTTCCCCAAAGTAGGCGAAGGCAAAGCATTTAAAGCCGACTATGATTTTATCAAGTGGCGGTATCCTAAACAGGAATTTGAACGCTGGTGCAAGGGCGCTACCGGTTACCCGCTGGTAGATGCCGGTATGCGGCAGCTCAATGAAACCGGTTTTATGCATAACCGCGTAAGAATGGTAACCGCCTCTTTTTTAGCCAAGCACTTATTAATAGACTGGCGCTGGGGCGAGGCTTATTTTGCGGAAAAGCTGTTGGACTTTGACCTGGCGGCCAACAATGGTAACTGGCAATGGGCCGCAGGCTGCGGGTGTGATGCGGCACCTTACTTCAGGATCTTTAATCCAACCCTGCAAACAAAAAGATTTGATCCGCAGCTGCACTACATAAAAAAATGGGTGCCTGAGCTGGATACATTAGACTACCCCACTCCCATCATAGCACACGAAGCTGCCCGCAAACGCTGCCTGGATGCGTATTCCAAAGCGCTTAAGCAGCCGCGTTAACTTTATTTTAAAATTTCTTTTTGTGCGATGGTACTTCGGTACTTTTCGTACGACCTCTTATCTGCATCCTTTAAAGGTCAACAAAATCGTGCACCAACTTAACGTGTAAAATTTAACGTGTAAACAGCATTTATGATTATGAAAAAACACAGCGCTATAGCTGAGGGGGATCCTATTGCCTAACGTAAACCATGACATTTCAACCAAACTAGCATATGAACAGAAAATTCCGTCTTTCATGGACATGCAGACCGGCAAGCGTGATACTTTGCCTGGTACTGGCCGGAGATGCGCGCATGCAAGCCATTGCAGCTACTCCCACATTTGCTCATACCCCGGTTGAGCAGGACGTAACAGGCACCGTACGCGATGCCCAGGGCACACCATTACCCGGTGTAACCGTACAGGTAAAAGGAAGTAACAAGGGTACACAAACAGACGCTAACGGCGTATTTAAGATCACCGCCAACCCCGGTGACGTGCTGGTATTTAGCTCCATTGGTTTTGTTGGCACTGAAGTACCTGTGGGCAGCAGCACCACGGTGAACATTACCCTGCAAGGCAATGTAAAAGGTTTAAATGAATTAGTAGTAACTGCGCTGGGTGTAAAGAAAACTCCCAAATCACTTACGTATTCCACACAACGCATCGGCAGTGAAGAGCTCACCACTGCAAAAGATCCCAACCTAATGAACTCTTTGAACGGTAAGGTGGCCGGTGTGAACATTAACCGCAGCAGCTCCGGTGCAGGCGGCTCTGTTAAGGTAGTGCTGCGTGGTAACAAATCAGCGCAGGGCAGCAACCAGCCCCTGTATGTAATTGATGGTATACCCATGACCAACTATACTGTACAGCAGCCTAACAGCACCTGGGGTGGCGATGGTACTATCAGCTACGCGCCCGGCCGCGATGGCGGTGACGGTATCTCTAACCTGAACCCGGATGATATTGAAAGCATTTCTGTACTGAAAGGTGCATCAGCATCTGCATTGTACGGCAGCCAGGCCGCTAACGGCGTAATCCTGATCACCACCAAAAAAGGAAAGAACGGCGCTACCAAAATAGACCTCTCCAGTGGCTTTCAGCTGGACCGTGTAGCCATCAAACCTGAGTTCCAGAACAAGTATGGCCAGGATCCCAATGCAGCCACGCAAAGCTGGGGCCCTGCTATTAACAGCGCAGCGGATAATGTAAAAGACTTTTACCGCACAGGTTATACCTGGATCAACTCTGTTGGCCTTTCCGGCGGTACAGAAAAAATGCAGACCTATTTTTCGTATGCCAATACCCGTGCGAACGGCGTGATACCGGAAAATGATCTTTCCAGGCATAACATCACTTTCCGTGAAACCGGCAAGTTCCTGGATAACAAATTAACCCTGGATGGAAGCGCTAATGTGATCATTCAAAAAATAAACAACGCCCCTGTAACAGGTTTATACTTTAACCCGCTCACAGGCCTGTACCTGTTTCCACGCGGTTTAAACATGCAGCCTTACAAGGATAATTATACCAAGCTGGATGATGTAAGACAGATCTACTTACAGAACTGGCCCTTTAATGAAGACGTGCAGCAGAACCCTTACTGGATCATAAACAGGAACGGCAGTGTTACAGAACGTAAC
Organism: Chitinophaga sp.; assembly: GCF_036569125.1. GTDB lineage: Bacteria > Bacteroidota > Bacteroidia > Chitinophagales > Chitinophagaceae > Chitinophaga. Next base: position 15,502 of record NZ_DATCRF010000574.1, read on the forward strand.
CGCACCCTGTTCAGCGCATCTGCCAAATATGACTTTACCGACTGGTTAAGCCTGCAGGCACGCGGTAATATGGACCGTACCAATGATACCTATGATGCCAGCATTTATGCAGGTACCAATGGCGTGCTTTCCGGTCCCAATGGCCGTTACATTACCAGCAACCTTACCACCACCCAGTTCTATGGCGATGTGATCCTGAACCTGAACAGATCCTTCGGCGCTATTAAGCTGAATGCATTATTAGGTTCCAGCATTACAGATACCAAAACAAAAGGTTTAAGGGCTGATTCCTATAACGGCAGCCTGTATGTAGCTAACTTCTTTACGCTGCAGAACATGACGCCCGGTAGCCAGATCAGTACGGAGCCCAGCCGCCATCAGCAGCTGCAGGCTGTTTTTGGCAATGCCAGCATCTCCTTTAAAGACCTGGTATTCCTGGACCTTACCGGCCGTAACGACTGGTCATCTAACCTCAGCTTTACACCAAACGGCTCTTATTTCTATCCTTCCGCAGGTTTATCATTCATACTGCATGATATGATACCTATGCCGCAGGCTATTACTTACGCCAAGCTGAGAGGTTCTTATTCTGTAGTAGGTAACTCCGTACCTATTTACGTAACACACCCGGTAAATAAGCTGGGCGTTTCAGGCGGTACCTTTGACTTCAACACTATTCAGCCTTTTACCGATCTGAAACCTGAAAAAACAAAATCGCTGGAAGTAGGTACCGAATGGCGTTTCCTGAAAGATGCGCTGAACTTTGATTTCACTTACTATAAAACCAATACCACTAACCAGTACTTCCAGATAGCCGTACCACCGGGCACCGGTTACAGCTTCCGCTATGTGAATGCCGGTAATATTCAGAACACAGGTGTGGAAGTATTGTTAGGTTACAACCTGGTGAACAGCAAGTTCTTTAAATGGAACACCACCATCAATTACTCCAAGAACAAGAATACAGTGAAAGAGCTGGCGCCCAGCATTGATCAGTTCATCTTAACAGATCCGGGTTCCAATGCCTACACTTCCCTGATCAAAGTAGGCGGTTCTTATGGCGATATTTACGGCCGCGTATTACAACGTGATGAGCAGGGCCGTGTTATGATAGGCGCTGACGGCTTACCTATGGTAGCTGCAGACCAAAAGTTCATTGGCAACCCCAATCCTAAATGGCAGGCCGGCTGGAACAACAGCTTTAACATTAAAGACTTTAGCGTAAGCTTTTTGGTGGATGGCAAATTTGGCGGCCAGGTATTGTCTATGACACAGGCCATGCTGGATCAATACGGCGTATCAAAAGCCAGCGGCGATGCCCGTGATGCCGGTGGTGTAACTATTAATGGTGTGGATGCTGATAAAAAACCGGTAAGCACCATAGATGCCAAAACCTGGTATACCACTGTTGGCGGCCGTGCAGGTGTAAGTGAGCAATATGTGTACAGCGCTACTGTGGTAAGGCTGCGTGAAGCATCTATCGGTTATTCCTTACCTGCATCTGTGCTGAAGAGCAGCTTTGTTA
>NZ_DATCRF010000575.1:0-3362 GCF_036569125.1 Chitinophaga sp.
GGTTTCCGGTACCGGATCTCCAGCTACCTCATCTCCCGAAGCAGCTTGCACCTATTCCGGCAAAAGGCTGTTTATCCTTATCCGTTATATTGAGCTTTTACTTTCCCCGTCCAATTAAGCAAAGTTTTTTCATCACCGGCCAATAAACGCCTGACAACATTCCAACCGTAACTGCCAAAGGAATTTCCAATCCCGGCAATGTCAACAGATCCCATTACCCAGAATAACACAAACGTTATGGTGCGCGTCCTTACTGGCTGTAAAACAAGTTAGTATATTTGCACAACCATAAGCAGAGATAGTAATTCCCAGAGAGAGAGTCATTGAAGCAATAGCATTAGCGCTAATAAACATATCCTAGGTTAAACGAAGAATTCCGACAGACGAACCGAATACATTTCACAAGCGTACAACGTTTATTCAGGCGGCTATTTCCTGTTTTCTCTTCAGTCGAATACATTGATCAGTACCTGTTTCAGCATAATGCTGATTTCGGGGTTATCTGCCTGTGCCATATGCTATGAAACCAGATTTCCTGAAGTATTTCTTAACCGCCTGTTTAATCTTCTTTTCATTTGCAGCATTCGCCCAGATGCCGTACAGCCCTTGCGGCCCTAGCGGAGGCAAAAGAGCGGATGTGCTGGGAGTGGACGTGAAGTATAGCAGCCCTGGCTCCAGTGCGCCTGCTTTCACTATTCCTTCAGGCACAAAATCCATTTCAATATATATATCATCAGAAACCGGCATTACTTCCGGTGGAAGCGACTATGCACAGGGCGATGAGGATTTTATTACGGTGAACGCTATCATAGATCTTGCCTCCAATACCTCCTCCGGTTATGTGAACTATGCAAAAAATACCAATACAGATGGATCAGGTACTAACGTCTACGGTTGGCAGCGTACGCCCCTTGGCGCCTTTATACCGGCAGCAGCCAAAATAGGGGACGCCACACCCGACCTGAACAATGTTAACTTCACCATTTCCGGCAATACACTGACCATTATTCAAAGCTTCAGTGGCATACATTCATCTTTTTACGTTCAATATCTATCACCCTATAATAATTCCCTGAACCTGCTGGCACCGCAGGTAAAAGCTTTATTGCACGGCGCCGCCTCAGCCAATACAGACCTGTCAATGCCTATCCCGGCAGACGCTGACATTATTTTTATTTCAGGGAAGGGAACAAACTCCAGCTATGAAGATCTAAATACAACCAGCGGTACAGAGGAAGGGTATTCCAACCTGCGTTTTACCATAGACCTGGAAAAAGGAACCACAAACGGCTTTATCACGCTGGCTAACGGTGGATCGGCCAACAGGCGTTCTACCTACGTTGTAAACAATCTTAGCACTGCCTACTCCGGAGACCTGGTTAGCTCAGGAGTGGCAGTTGGCAATTATACAGGTAAATCAACGAATGCCGGGGCTGTCGGCCTCTATAAACCGCGTATCTATGTGTCCGGCGGCAACCTGGTAATTAAGCGTGACGCCAGTTATGCCCGCGATTTTGATGATGCATATGTTGTGGAGTTTTATAAACGGACCGGGCAGGGGATGAGCGCTGAATTTGTTAACTCTGACATAAAGACTATTCCCAAAGGCTTTAGTTCGCAGTCCGGGGTTACCAGGACCTTCACCATTCCGCCAGGGACTAATGCGCTTTATTTCACGGAAACAGGTAACGCTGTGAATACCGACCGGGAAAGCAATGAGAACTCGCTGGAAGCATATGCTTATATAGACCTTGCTGCTGAAAAAGCTACCGGGTACTTTTATCAGCAGGTAGGGCTGTCCCTTACAGAAAGGCGGGACGACAACTATGCTTTTAAAGACGTACCGCTGAATAACAGCAGCACCCGCGCCCATAGCAATACAGCTGGCTTTAAAGGCCCGTATAATTATGATATTTCTTTTTCCCTGTCGGCAGATAAGAGCCAGCTAACGGTCACCACTAAAACCGGTCTGGCCAACCCTGATTACCAGCTGCTGCTGTCCGCCGACTATTATGGCTCTAAGCCCGATATTGCTTTCGGCACACCTGCGGTCTCCTTTACCAAAGTTGATGGTAGCAAGATCGTTAAAGCGAATGTTGCTGTATGTAATCCCGGATCGGGTAACAGCAATGGCGGAATGCCGGTTTCCTTTTATCAGGGCGATCCGGCTGCCAGCGCCACCGCCAGGTTGTTGTACACAGGGACTTTTCCACAGGAGATACGCGCAGGAGAATGTAAGAATTTCGTTTTTGATCTGGACCTCAGCAGCTTTGATAACCTGAATATGAACATTACCATCATCATTAATGATGATGGTAGTTATGCGCCGGGGGGTATGGGGCATACGGTAAGCGCCCCGTTTACATTGGACCAGCTGGCTAACCAGCATTCCACTTACCAGGAGTGTTACTATGGCAATAACCTGGTTACCCAAAATACCGCTGTAAATAATGCACCCATAGTAGATCCGGACCCTGACAAGAGTTCCGGGGCAACGGGCAGCTATAATTACCGGAATGTGTTCAACGCAGGCAGTACCGGCGCAAAGATTGTGGATGCAGATCTGACCATTATAGACCCGGATGCATCAAACCTGTTTGCCGCTACCGTTACATTAACCAATACGCCGGATGCAGGAAATGAAGGGCTTTACCTGAACGGGACCTTACCAGCAGGTATTAGTATTTCCGGTAATAACACAAACGTAGTAAAACTGTCGGGCCAGGCGTCACAATCAGATTACATTGCCGCGTTAAAAATGCTCGAATACCGCAACAGCAACCGTTCGCCCAATACCGCCGGCCGTATTATTACGGCTACCGTTAATGATGGAACGGAGTCCGGTCCGGCTTCTACTACCACCATTGCTATACTTACCAGCCCGCGTATTAATGTAATGGGCAATGCTATCGACATCGCGGACAACAGCACCACTGTTTCAGTAACAGATGGAACCAGTTTTGGCATGGCTGCTGCCGGGGTAATAGCGCATACCTTCTCCATCCATAACACCGGCACAGGTGTTCTCAGCCTAACCGCTTCACCTGCGGTAAGCGTCACTGGAGATGGTTTTAGCATTACTAAGCAGCCCGAACAAAGTTCAATGATCGGCGGTGGGAGCAGCGATCTCGTGATCAGCTTTGATCCGGGTACACGGCAGGGTGGTGTTTATACCGCTATCGTTCATATATTGAATAATGACCCCGATGCCGGCCGGTCTGACTACACTTTCACCGTTTCTGCTGCCATAAATAATGCGCCCACTGTAACGGATAACAGTGCCGCCGGTTATGAAGACCAACCGCTTGCCTTAACAGCTGCTGTTTTTGCTAGTGCATACCATGATGCAGACGGTGCTGCAT
>NZ_DATCRF010000576.1:0-10168 GCF_036569125.1 Chitinophaga sp.
TTACCGCCGCTGAGTGTGAACTCGCCACTGGTACCCCGGATCTTCTTTTTAGTTATGATATTGATAATACCTGCGGCGCCTTCCGCCTCGTATTTTGCAGAAGGTGAGGTGATCACCTCAACGGATGCAATGCTGCCCGCCGGAATGATCTTTAAGGCTTCCTTCAGATTTTTGGCTAGCAGGCCCGATGGCAGGCCATTGAGCAGCACTTTAATATTGGCATCGCCCCGCATTTTTACTTCTCCCCCGGGGCTGACAGTGAGCATAGGCACCTTTCTCAGCACATCTGCAGCAGAACCGGCCTTATTACTGATATCCGCTGTAGCGTCATATACCAGCTTGTCTCCTTTCATTGCGATCAGCTTCTTTTTCGCAGTGATGGTAATGGCTTGCAACGTATCTTTCCTGCTTACAGCTACGGTATCGGTTTCCCGTGAAAGCGGTTGCTGCGCGTGAACACGGATGCTTAAGCCGGTGAAGGCTATAACAGAAAGTCTCAAAAGAATAACTGGTGACATAATTGATAATTAAATATCTGCAAAGGAAGGCTGCCCGGCGCCAGCACAGAAAAATGAATGAGCAAACTGCCAAAAAACCTGACGAACACAGTTCATCATCCGGTTTTGCATTTTGTATTTTTATGGTTGACCTTTGTATAACTTAACTTACTGCAGATGGAGAATAAACCGAATTGGCTTAAAAGCCGGTTCTTCCAGGAACTGGTAATATTTATTGCGATGTTTGTGCTTACCATGCTGCACGAATGGATCAAGCTGGATACCTTTATGGCGTTCCTTCAGGGACTGACATTTTTCGTAGTGCTTTACCTGCAGGCGCAGTTCAATCTCCATGTTATTTTCCCGCTGCTGATGGCTAAAAAGTATGCGCTGTACTTTTTTTGCTTTGTGCTGTTAACGTTCATAGGTGCATTGCTGTTACTGTCGCTGGATTATTACTGGATCTCCCCGCAATTATACCGGGAGCCCGATGTTTCTATATTCATGGGTATTGTGTACCACTTTGTGCTCTGTATCATCAGCACCGTTACTATCCTTTCCATGTTCCTGCTGCGCCGGTATGCCACGGAGCTGCAGAAAAGAAGCGAGGTACAGCTGAAGCTCAGTGAAATGAATATTAAATATCTTCACACCCAGCTGAACCCGCATTTCTTTTTCAATATGCTCAATAATCTCTATGGAGTTAGCCTCACTGAACCGGCCCGTACACCGCAGTTAATTCTGAAGCTGTCTGAATTGATGCGGTACCAGCTGGAGAATGGAAGTAAGCGGACTGTCCTCATCCGCGATGAGCTGAAGTTTATTGATAATTACATAGCCATGGAGCGTGAGCGGGTTGGCAAAAGGTGCGAGATCCAATACCGTTTTCCGGAAGAAGATACGCTGCCTGACCGCTACAGGATAGCTCCCCTGATCCTGATCACGCTGGTGGAGAATGCGTTTAAGCATAGTGTAACCATCAGCCGCAAATGGTTTGTTGATATCAGCATTCAATTTTTTAACGATCTGCTCACGGCGGAAGTACGGAATTCATTGCCGGATGAAGCGCTGGTAAGTAATTCCACTGGTATCGGCTTAATCAACATCAAAGAACGGCTGGAGATGCTTTACCGGAATCAATATAGTCTGATCAGCACAACGGAAGGACAGGAATACCGGACAACCTTCAGACTCAATTTAAATGCTATTGAACATGGATGAAAATTTGAAATGCATTATCGTAGATGATGAAGAAGGAGCCCACCTGGTGCTGAAACAGTATATTGGCCAGCTGCCGCAGCTGGAGTTTGCAGCCTCTTTCTACACCGCAGTGGAAGCCATGGGATATATTTATAATAACCGTGTGGACCTGATCTTCCTGGACATCAATATGCCGGGGCTCAGCGGCCTGGAGCTGTTGCAAACCCTGTCAGATCCGCCCCTGGTGATCTTAACCACTGCCTACCAGGAATATGCGCTGGAGGGATACAAATACCGCGTAGTGGACTACCTGGTAAAGCCGTTTGATCTGCAGCGCTTCATGGTGGCCATAGATACCGTGTATTCCAGGCTTCGCCCCAAACCTTTTACTTCCGGGGCAAACGCCGTTGCGGAAGCGATCGCCGGCAGTGTGATGCTGAAAGTGGAAGGTGAGGTCATTAAGGTTTTGTATGATGATATAGTTTATATCCGCAGCTGGGGCAATTATGTAAAAGTATTTACAAAGCAATCCGTGTACCTGAGCCCCATTACAACTACGGAAATAGAACAGAAACTGGATAAAACCAGGTTTAAAAGAATTCACAAATCCTATATCGTTGCTATAAACCGTATCAGTAAGTTAGCCGGTGGGCAGGTACTGTTAGACGAGGGCACTCTTTTGCCTGTTGGGACTACTTACCGCAGGGACCTTATGGATCATTTTCAGTAAACAGCGATTTTGCCTAAGGGGCGAAATCTTTGGGGTTCAGCTCATCTTGCGGTAACATTCATTTGGCTGACTGGGCATACTTTTTTGGCCTACTTCTCTATTTTACTATTTGAAGCTGCCGGTACGGAAGCGCCTGCACGCCGGCTGCTCAGCCAGATGCCCGCCAGCACCAATACCCCTCCCGCCATTTGCAATCCTGTTAATCTATCTTTCAGGAACAGGAAAGCGATCAATGCGCCAATAACAGGGTTTAAGTTCAGAAAGTTCCCTACCTGCGCAGCCGGCAGGCTTTCGAGCGCTCTGTTATATAATGAATAGGCTACGGCAGATGCAAATACTCCCAGGTAGATCATTCCTGCCCATACTTTCCATGAAATAGCAGGCATGCCTCCGGTAATGATCTCGTATGCCGGTAAGGGCAGCGATAATGCAGTGCCGATAAAAGTGCTGACCGTTGTTACCAGCACCGTGTCTGTTTCTTTCAGGCTCCGGGACAGCAAGGTATAGGCAGTCCATAACAGCACTGCACCTACGATCAAAAAACTTCCCAGCAAAGCGTTTTCCGATCTTTGAGCATTGCCTACAAAGCCGACCAGGATCACCCCTGAAACAGACAGTACAATGCCGGCAATAGCGCGTTTCTTCAAATGCTCTTTCAGGATAATAGCTGCAGGAATGGCGATAGCTACGGGTGCAAGCCCTTCGATAAGCGCCCCGGTGGAAGCGGAAACATACTTCATGCCTGTATTGAACACAAAATAGTAAAGAGTGGTTCCTGCCAGGCCCATGAGCGTTAGCTTTCCATATGGCAGGCGGTCTTTTACTTTGCGCCGCCGCGCAATATAAAAGGGCAACAATGCGGCGCAACCGATGAGATTCCGGATACCGGCGAAGATATGCGGCGGCAATTCAGTCACTACCAATTTAGTAACCGTGAAAGAGCTGCCCCATATCATCATAACGAATATAATACTGAGAAAACCTTTGGTTTGTTTGTTGATCAATGGTCCGGGCATAATGCTACAGTTGAATGGCGAGAGCCAAGATAAGAAAAGTTCGCTGACCGCGCTAATTCCGGTTCGCTGTGGAGAGAGGGATATCCTGCATGCTGAAATTGCGTATATTGGCTGTTATGTGTATTTTTCTCTAAAATCTTATCATTTGACAGTACGAAGGAATGAAGTAATTACAATCAGGGAAAGCAGAGAGAAAGATACTGACGCTTTGCGGCATTTGTTTCTTAACACCAGGGTTTCAACTTTTACCTGGATGGATACTTCACGATTTAAGTTATCGGATTTTGAAGAAGAAACAAAAGGCGAATTTATTTTAGCAGCTTTTGTTGATGAGATACCTGTTGGATTTGTTTCTGTATGGACAGCCGACCATTTTATTCACCATTTGTATGTTGACAATAAATTTCAGCATCAAGGCATCGGAACTCAATTATTGAATGCTGTACTTGACAAATTTGATCTCCCGGTCAGATTAAAATGTGAAGAAGATAATACAAAGGCAATTCGCTTTTACAGGCAAAAAGGCTTTGTAGAAAAGGAAAAAGGACAAACAGCAACGGGAACATACATTTTATTCGAATTAAACAAAAGAGCAGCGTAAAAACAGCACACGCCAGCGGTCATCCTTTAATGAAAGATCAATTCAAATTAAACATGAAAGTAAAATACGGACATACAAATATTATAACAAAAGACTGGAAACAACTGGCAGACTTTTATGAATCAGTTTTTAACTGTACACCGGTTCCTCCGCAGCGCGACCAAAAGGGAAACTGGCTTGAGAAAGGAACAGGTGTTCCGAATGCTCATTTAAAAGGAATGCATATACGGCTTCCGGGTTACGGCGACAATGGGCCAACTTTAGAAATTTATCAGTATTCAGAAATAGTAGATTCGGAAAAGCCCTTACCAAACAAACAAGGGTTTGGACATATTGCTTTTCAAGTGGACAATATAATTGATCTGTTAGATCTGGCATTAAAAAACGGAGCAGCAAAAATCGGGGAATTGAGCGAACATTATGTTGAAAATGTGGGGCTGCTGAAGTTTATATATATTTCAGACCCGGACGGTAACATTATTGAACTTCAAAACTGGAGTTAATAAATTCCTCACCGGCAAGCTGTATAGCTGGCAATACAAAGCGGCTTTTTCACTAACAGCTTTTATTCCTACCAATTTATTAATAACTTCGCGTCAATCTTCAACCCTCCTGATGCGTAAACAATTAATAACGGTACTTTTTATGATGGTATGGCTTTGCCAGCTATCAGGCCGTTACTTTGTTGTGCTGGATTTTTACCTCAACCAGGATTATATTGCCAAAAACCTGTGTATTAACAGGGATAAGCCCAAAATGCACTGTAACGGTAAATGCCACCTGAAAAAGAAGCTGCGTGAGGAAGATAAAAAAGAACAGGAAAGCCCCGAACGAAATACAGACAGATACGAAATATTTTATGCAGCATGGTACCACCAGGAAACACCCAAACCTTTTGTTACCAGCATTCCCAAGGATTATGTTTTCCCTTATTGTATAGGCGCCCCGGTTGATCAGCCCACCGGCGTTTTCCATCCTCCCACAGTCTAAGCAAACCATATTATCTTCTCTTACTGTTGAATTGTATGCCGTAAATGGCTGTTAACAGCGCCGTTGTTCACTGTGCGCTAACAGTACATTTAAACATATTTCATCAACACCATTCAGATGTTTTTAACATGGATCTTCTGTGCAATACCAGGAGCGGGCTTTGTTATGCCATTGATTATGTCATTCCTCTAAAATACAAATATGAGAACCTACTTAATACAGGCTTTTACGATAGTATTGACTATAATGAGCTGCAGGCAAACGCAGGAAAAGCTTCCTCTACTGGGTGAGCCAACCGTTTCTCAGCGGGTGGTGAAGGGCAAAAAGGTATATGATTCAATCTATCCCGTAGTTCCGTCCTTTTCTTTCACAGACCAGGATAGTTTAACCGTCAATGAAAAGACGTTTGCCGGCAAGGCCTACATAGCCGATTTTATCTTTTTATCCTGTCCCAGTATCTGTCCTAAAATGACTGCTGAAATGAAAAAGGTTTATGATCATTTCAGTACAGATGAACGGGTATCTTTTCTATCACATACTATTGACCCGGAACGTGATTCTATTCCAAGGCTGAAGGCGTTTACCGTGAGCCTGGGACTTGATGATAAGAAATGGAAGTTTGTTACCGGCAACCAGGACAGTATTTATCTGCTGGCAGAGCGGGGTTACTTCTCAACTGCCTATAGAGACAGTACTGCGCCAGGTGGCTACTTACATAGTGGCGGCCTGTTGCTGATCGATAAAAACAGACATATCAGGGGAGTATATGATGGTACGAACCCTAAAGAAACCGGCCGGCTGATAAATGATATTAATATTCTTTTAAAAGAACCATCCTAAGCACATAATTTGAAGCGGCTTCTATCCATATGGCTTTTAGGCATAATACTTATACAAAGTACCGGTAATTGCTGGATCATAGCCGCATTTTACCTGAACAGGAACCGCATCGAAAAAACGCTTTGCGTGAATAGATTTGACCTCATTCCTGTTTGCAGGGGTTCCTGCTTCCTGGAACGTAAGTTAATTGAAAATGAAAGCAAACAGGAAAGATCACCGGATACCAGGTACAAAGAGATCACGCTATTCTGCCAGGATACGGCAGACGTGCTGACACAACATTTATCCTCTGAAAACAATCCCTCTTTCTGTGACTACCGGTCACCGTACTACCCCCATTTGTATATTCCTCAGATCCTCAAACCTCCGGTCAGGTTTGTATAACCCGTTATTTTTGCTTTGCATTCAACATAAATAAATTACCATACAAGTATGAAATTCAGCAACATTGCTGATCTATCTGCCGGGATGTTTAAGGCAGATAATGACCTTTTCTGGATCGGCAGTCTTGAATGCATACTTGAAAAATACCCTTTGCTGGAACAGCCGCACAGGCAAACGTTCTATACACTACTATGCGTTGAAAATGCGCAGGGCACTGCGGTTATTGATGGAGTTGCAATCCGGCTGGACCGGCCGAAGGTCATTTATGTTAAACCCGGCAGTATATTCAGCATAGATATCAACAGGGCTGCGAGCGGCATAATGATCTTTTTTGAAGAAGACTTTTTTTCGTTGAGGTATAACAATAATGCGCTATTTCATTTTTCCTTTATGAATAAGGAAAGCAGCAATTACGTGCGCCTTGGGGAAAATAAGGCATTTGAATGGAAAATGCTTTGCGGATTCATGCTACAGGAATTTAATGATCAGCATAAAGGTGTAGAGAGTGTGCTCCGGTCGTTCCTCAATATTCTTCTTTGCAAGCTGGACCGGCAATTTAACCCGGTGACGCCGAATGAAAAAAAGAACAATAAAGAAGAAAAGCTGAGACAATTCCAACTATTATTGGATGAGCACTTTAGAAAGCACAAAACACCCTCTTTTTATGCGGAACAATTAAATATTACCACGAATTACATGAATAAGATATGCAGACAGTACAGGGGCATATCCAGCGGAGCGTTGATCCGGAAAAGGATCACTATAGAAGCCCAACGTTTACTGCATTACTCCGTTCGTACGGTCGCAGAGATAGCAAAAGATCTGGAATTTGAAAGCGTTTCCTATTTCATAACTTTTTTTAAAAAGAATACCGGGGTAACACCTGAGAACTTCAGGAAAAGCCACCAATAAAAATTCAGCTATATGCTGAAGACCTTATAGCCTTATCTGAAGCCTGCATTCATTAATCTTAAAAAATCTTAACAATGAAATTACTGAACATATTTTCCCGGCAGATCGATCCGGAAAAAACAGTCCTGGTGGAGGCAATACTGGTAGCGAACAGAATTGCAGTTGGCATTCTGTTGTGCTGCCTGCTGCTATTGCTTTCAAAGCTATTATAGCAGGCACTTTTATCTAAACAACAGAACTGTATAACGATATCAGTACGATTGTTTTTTTAATTACTATCTCTTTATTTTTAAAAAAGCCGGCTTGTTTTATTAAACAACCGGCTTTTTCATTTCTTCCTGTTGGCCTACGCCTGTACTAACTTTGCAGTCAGTAAATATTAAATAATGGATTTCCCGATGTTTCATCTTGACTGGTTAAATGACCGGTTCCTTATTGCTATGATTGCCATCATACATGTTTTTATTAATCATGGTTTGGCCGTTGGGTTTATACCCTACATTACCTGGCTGGAGCAGAAAGGAGTAAAAATGTCCGGCGCCTCGCAAATCACCGATCCTGAATGGGATGATATGGTTTACAAAAAAATGAAGGTAGCCTTTATTATAACAACTACGCTGGGCGCCATGACCGGAGTAGGTATCTGGTTTTCTGCAGCACTCGTGAGCCCCTCTTCGATCGGAAGCCTGATCCGCGTATTTTATTTTGCCTGGTTTATAGAGTGGCTGACCTTTGTATCGGAAGTAGTGCTGATAATGATCTACTTTCTCACCTGGAAGAACGCCGGCAAGACCCTTACATCCAAACTACGCCACATAAGGTTCGGATGGTTCCTTTCTATATTCTCCTGGATCACTATGGCTATTATTGTTTCCATACTGGGGTTTATGATGGACCCCGGAAACTGGAATAAACATCACAGCCTGCTGAACGGATTTACAAATCCCATCTATCTGCCGCAGCTTTTCTTCCGTACACCGGCGGCAATGATATTAGGGGGCATCTTTGGCATGTTGCTGACCACAATATTTGCAAAGAGAGGCACTGCGGTAAGGAATATAGCATTGAGGAACGCATCAAAATGGATACTGTCATGGGCGCCCATTACAGTGGCCGCGGCATACATATACTACCATGCCATGCCGGAGGCTATGCGTTCCAATATGAGCACCGCAGTAGGAACGATCGAATTTGCGCAGTATTATGAATTACTGCGCTACATCATCCCCGGAGCAGTTTCGCTGGTGGTGATCATCAGCATATGGGCATTACTGCGGCCAAAATCAATACGCTTTGTGCTTGTACTGGTGCCCTGCCTGGCAGCCTTTGGTTTCCTTGGCATTTTCGAGCGTGTGAGAGAATTTATCAGAAAACCTTACATCATTGCCGGGTATATGTATTCCAACCTGCTGCGGGAAGAAGATTATCCGCTTTACAAAAGGGATGGTATTCTAAAGTATGCCACGTATGCAAGCACGGTGGAGATAACGGAAGAAAATAAGCTGGCAGCAGGCCGGGACGTATTCATGCTATCCTGCAGCCGCTGCCACACCACAAACGGCATAAACTCCATTGTAGAAGTATTTGAGCGGATCTATGGCGCGGGTAAACCCCTGGATGAAAATTCCATGGAAGCCTATATACCCAATATGCATAATGGCAGAACCTACATGCCTCCGTTTCCAGGAAATAAAAAAGAGTTAAAAGCATTAACCGCTTACATCAAACACCTTCAGCTAAGCGGAGAACCGCTTGGCGGCGCGCAAACGGAAGGGATAACAGTGAATCCACAAAATAATGTACAAGCTGCAGAAGCATTACTAAAAAAAAATGAAACGTCCGCTGCGGATAACGAGCTAAGCAAAAAATAACATCTTATACAACTTATTAAGTCAAACATGATCACTTTACTACAGGCCAATACACCCGTTCCGAGAGACATTCCCCTGGATCTTCCTTTGCCCGAATGGCTGCTGGTGGTTCTATTGATATTATCTTTCCTGGCGCATATAATATTCGTAAACCTGATGCTGGGAGGCTCCATACTCACTTTATGGACGCAGATCAAAGGTCTCAGGGATAAAGAGTATGATACCCTGGCCTATGAAATAGCGAAGACCATAACCGTTAATAAGAGCCTGGCGGTAGTATTGGGTGTGGCTCCGTTACTCAGCATCAATGCCCTGTATACCGTATACTTTTATTCTGCAAATGCGCTGACAGGGCTGATGTGGATCTCAATTATTCCCCTGGTGACCATTGCCTTTCTATTAACGTACCTGCATAAATATACGTGGCATAAGCTTGAAAATAATAAGCCGCTGCATATTTCAATTATTGCAGCAGCCGTACTGGTCTTTTTATTCATCCCGTTGATCTTCCTGACAAATATCAACCTGATGTTATTCCCCGAGAAATGGGGTACCATCAGGGGTTTTGTAAGCGCCTTAACGCTCCCCAACGTATTTCCGCGCTATCTTCACTTCCTTTGCGCATCCATGGCTGTTACCGGCCTGTTCCTGTTTTGGTATGTTGGCAGGAAAAGGTATCCGTTTGAAAACCATTTTCATAAGTTAACCCGCTACGACATTAAGAAAAAAGCGTATTCACTCACATTCGCCGTATCATTGTTTCAATTCATGATCGGGCCTGTTGTGCTTTTAACCCTCCCATCAAAAGGGGTTAAATGGAACCTCATCCTGGTGATCCTTTGCGGTGCAGCTATCGCACTACCGGCAATGTACTGGATGTGGAAAGCCATCACCGGCCCACCCGAAAATATTGACAGGAACTACCGGAAGGTGATCGTTGCTATGACAATAACGGTGCTGTTCATGGGAAGCGGCAGGCATATTTACCGGGCCAATGCTTTAGCGCCTCATAAAAAGCTTATGGCAGCCAAAACAGCTGAATTTGAAAAGATCTCTGCTGAGGCCAGGAAAAATCCGGTTGAAGAAGAAATGCCTGTTGTAGCTGAGCCTTCCGCTGGAGGGATGGC
>NZ_DATCRF010000577.1:0-5660 GCF_036569125.1 Chitinophaga sp.
CTGCAGGGCTACGCAGTGCTGTCAGACGCGTTTTACAACACCATGCAGCAGGCAGGCTTTTTTCCAAAAGATGCCATGAACCTTGCGCAGCTGCTGCGCAGCATGCCAGTTACCAAAGTAGATTCCCTGGCAGGCGCTTACCGCATTGCTAACCTGAAAAGGAGCTGGCCTTTTACCAGGGTGCCGGTAAAGGATACCTTACCTGTAAATACGGAAGAAGAGCGCCTGGCCTATGGCCTTGCTTTCCGGCATACTTACTGGCCGGCTGTAATGGATACCTTGTATAACTATTATGCTGGTAAGGCCGATTGGGCTGGTGCAGCTGCCGTGGTGGAAACGCTGGTGCTGGAACATCCTGCAGATGCGGCTTTATATGAGCGGGCCGCCAATTTATACGGCAAGCTGAATGATTTCAATAATGCCGCCTTTTACTTCCGCAAGGCTTTTGCGCTGTCGCCCACATTTGAAATGGCCCGCACGCTTTTTGTGCTGTACCTGAAAATGGATCAGCCCTTGGCTGCCATGCCTTACCTGGATTATGCCATGCAGCATAATGACCGCGGACTGAACCTGGCGCCGGTGAAACAGCTTACGGCAGAGATCATACAGCTGCAACAAACCACTACCCCGGAGGCACTGAGCCCGGTAGTGAACAAATACAAGCAAATGGGCAATAACGAAGGCGCGGCCAGTTACCTGGAGAAGCGCTTAAAAACCGACCCCGGAAATAAGCAGGCCTTGTTGTTACTGGCGGGGTTAGGAAAATGAAACATTACATCATGAAAAAAATCTTTCGCGCGCTATACGCTGCCTGGGTGAAGTTCGGAATGGTGCTGGGGTACATTAATATCCGTATTATACTCAGCATCCTGTTCTTTATTATCGTTACGCCTGTTGGGCTGTTGAGAAGGCTCGCCGGTAAGGACAGCCTCCGCATCCGGCAGTTTAAAAAGGGCCGCGGTTCGGTAATGGTGAGCCGGGATCATATGTATACGAAAGAGGATCTATTGCACACTTTTTAACGGGCGGGCCAAAAAGGCCGGCCCATATCAACCACGTTTATGGAATTTTTTAAAGAGCTTTTTCTTTTCCTGCGCACCCGGAAAAAATTCTGGTTGCTGCCGCTGCTCATTATGCTGCTGTTGCTTACCGTGCTGGTAGTGCTTACCAGCGTACCGGCCCTGGCGCCTTTTATTTACACCTTATTTTAACGCGCTTTGGCCAGCTATATATTAGGCATCTCAGCATTTTACCACGACAGCGCCGCTGCCATTATTATAGATGGTAAAATAATAGCCGCTGCGCAGGAAGAACGTTTTACCCGTATCAGGCACGATGCATCTTTTCCGGAGAATGCCATCCGGTATGTATTACAGGAGGCAGGCATTGCCTACAGTCAGCTGACCGCTGTTGCTTTTTATGATAAACCTTTGCTGAAGTTTGAGCGCCTGCTGGAAACGTATCATGCCTTTGCACCAGCAGGGCTGCCCAGCTTTTTAACCGCCATACCGGTATGGCTGCACGAAAAGCTGCACATTAAAAAGCTGCTGCGCAAACAGTTTGAAAAGTTGCATGGTAGTGAGGGCATGGCTGGCCTGGGCGGTGTAGAAGGTGATCAAGGTAAGGGCGATGATCAAGAGAAAGGGAAGAAAAACAACAAAACCAGGAAAACCAGCAACATCCCCACCTACTTCCCCGAACATCACCTGTCCCACGCTGCCAGCGCTTTTTATCCATCTCCCTTTGAAGAAGCGGCCATTCTTACCATCGACGGCGTAGGGGAGTGGGCTACTGCTACCATTTGCCATGGGCAGGGTAATCAAATAAAAATAAAGCAGGAGCTGCGCTTTCCACATTCCGTAGGTTTGCTGTACTCCGCCTTCACTTATTACCTGGGCTTTAAGGTGAACAGCGGGGAGTATAAGCTCATGGGGCTTGCGCCTTACGGCGATCCGCAGTCGCCGGAAACTATCTTGTTCAAAGAAAAGATCCTCTCCACATTAGTAGATATCAGGGAAGATGGTTCTATCTTATTAAACATGCCGTACTTCCGCTTTGCCACCGGCCTGCGTATGACCAATGATAAAAAGTGGGCCGCGCTCTTAGGCATTCCACGGCGGCAGCCGGAATCCGCCATCACGCCATCGCACAGGAACCTGGCCCTGGCCATGCAGCAGGTTACGGAAATGATCGTGGTAGCGCTGGCCCGCACCGCGCAGCGTATTACCCAAAGTAAGAACCTGGTAATGGCGGGCGGGGTAGCCCTGAATGGTGTTGCAAATTACCAGGTACTGCTGGCCGGTTGTTTTGATAATATATGGATCCAGCCTGCTGCCGGTGATGCCGGTGGCGCATTAGGCGCTGCGCTGGCGGCATATCACATCGCGGAGCAAATGCCCCGGATTATGCAAAACTCAACCAGCGCTTCCAACCATCTTCTTAAAGGCCCCGCCCCCGACGCTATGCAATCCGCCCTTTTAGGCCCGGCCTTCACCCAGCAACAAATTGCCGCCACCATTCAGCGTTATAATGCTACCGCTGAATATATACCAGATCTCCCAACCCTCAGCGCCCGCGTTAGCCAGCTGCTGGCAGCAGGTAAGGTTATTGGCTGGTTCCAGGACCGTATGGAGTTTGGGCCCCGCGCCCTGGGTAACCGCAGCATACTGGCCGATCCCCGCAATCCCCGCATGCAGCAGCACATTAACCTGCAAATAAAAGCAAGGGAAGCTTTCCGCCCATTTGCACCCAGCGTGCTGGAAGAAGATGCCGCAGCACATTTTGATATGCAGGCCCCTTCGCCTTATATGTTATTTGTTACACCATTAAGAACAGCGCTGCGTTTTCCCGTACCGGAAAACTATCAGCAAAATATTTATGAACGTTTAAGTGATCCCCGCTCGCCCGTGCCCGCTGTTACCCATGTAGATTATTCCGCCCGCATTCAAACCGTTAATAAAGCAACCCATCCAAAATACTGGCAGCTGATCCACGATTTTAAAATGCTCACCGGCTGCCCGATGCTCATTAATACCTCTTTTAATGTGCGTGGGGAGCCTATTGTATGCAGCCCGGAAGATGCTTTCCTGGCGTTCATGCATACCGCAATCGATTACCTGGTAATGGGTAATTACCTGTTGGAGCGGGCAAAACAAACCGCGGTACAAAATATTCCTGCACAGAAATATATGGCCGATTAATTAAAAAGCACTTCACAACCAATGGGTTGCAAAAAAATAATATAACCATTAAGGCCCACGTTAAAGCATTTCCATAAAATTAATTTTTTCGTTAGCCCGTTATTAATGCCCGTGTTAGTGTGCCCCGCCTTACTTGCAGTATTATTTCAATCAAAAGTTTAAATCGAAACTGTCCCGTTATGCAAAGATTAGTGCTAATACTTGTCATGGCATTTGTTTTCCTGGATGCGCATGCCCAGCAACACCTGGTAAAGGGCACTGTGACCGATGAAGGCAACCAGCCATTACCCGGCGCCACGGTAAGGGTAAAGGCCTCCACGGTTTCCGCTATCACAGATGCTTCCGGAAATTTTCAGATCAACACCGGAGAACAGGCATCCCCTGTTCTGATTATTTCTTACATCGGCTACGTGGAGCAGGAAGTAGCGGTGAATGGCGCTACCATAACCGTACGCCTGAAAACAGATGCACATTCCCTGAATGATGTGGTGGTGGTAGGTTACGGCGTACAGCGCAAAAGAGATGTTACCGGCGCTACCAGCACCGTTAGGTCGGAAGAAATTGTAAAACGCCCCCTGGTAAGGGTTGAGCAGGCCTTGCAGGGCACTACCTCCGGTGTGCAGGTAGCCAGCAACAACGGCCAGCCCGGCGCAGGTTTAAGCGTGCGGATCCGCGGGGTGAACTCCATCACCGGCTCTAACGAACCGTTGTATGTAATTGACGGTTACATTGGCGGCAGCGTGGAATCCCTTAACCCCAATGATATAGAATCCATGGAAATACTGAAAGATGCTTCTGCCACGGCTATTTACGGTTCCAGGGGCTCTAACGGCGTAGTGCTGGTAACTACCAAAAGCGGTAAGGAAGGCAAAACGCATGTGGATTTCAGCACCTGGTTCAGCAAAGCCAGCGTACCCAAACAGCTGGATCTTATGAACGCGTATGATTTTGCCCGTACGGTGAACACACAGTTCCAGCTTTCCGGCAACCCCGCTGCATTTACCGATGCGCAGCTGCAGGAGCTGCAGTCCAAAGGCGGCACCAACTGGCAAAAGGAGCTGCAGCAAAGCCCCTGGATCCAGAACTACCAGCTGAGCGTATCCGGCGGTAATACCGGCGTGCGCTACATGTTCTCCTTTAATCACCTGGATCAGCCGGGCCTTATCCTGAACCAGTATTATAAACGCACCACCTTAAGAAGTAATGTGGATGTGAAGCTGAACGATAAAATGGACCTGAAGGTGAACGTAACCGCGCTGTTCCCGCAGAACCGCAATACACAGTACCCCGGCGACCTGATAGACCCGTTTGCACAGGCAACCCAGTGGGATCCTACATCGCCCGTGCGCAATGCAGATGGTAAGTACATCCTCTCCGCGCAATACGGCTCCATACAGATCAACCCTGTAGCGCAGGCCAGCAACCAGCAGGTAGATAACAGCGCCACCAACCTAACGGGAACGGGCGTATTTACCTGGCGCATACTGCCCGGCCTTAGCTTCACTTCCAACAACACCTACGAGATCCAGTGGTCGCTGAACCAGCAGCTGTTCGGGAAAGAGACCAGCCTGGGAATGTCGGGCCGCGACTTTGCCTCACAGGGCAATACCCGCTACCGCTCTTACCAGAACAGTAACTTCCTTACCTACCGCGGTGATTTTGGCGATCACTCCCTTACCGTAACCGCGTTGTATGAGCAGCAGAACCGCCGCAATATTAATTCCAATGCGCAGGGCGTAAACCTGATCAGTTATGTGAATGGCTATTATAATATAGGACTGGGCAGCACACAGCTGGTATCATCCGGCTACTGGGCAGATGCTTTGCAGTCTTACATGGGCCGTGTGAACTACGCCTATAAAAATAAATACCTGTTAACAGCAGCCGTGCGGGTGGATGGCTCATCCCACCTGCTGGATAAGTACAGCACCTTTCCCTCACTGGCCCTGGGCTGGAACATTGCCAGGGAAGGGTTTATGCAGGATAACCGCATTTTCTCCGACCTGAAGCTGCGCGCCAGCTTTGGCGTAACAGGCAACCAGGCAGTAAACCCTTATGCTACCATTCCGCAGATCAGCACCGGAGCACCTTATTATTTTGATGGCAGCAAACCTACGGTAACCACACCGCTGGGCAGCCCGGTATCCACTTCCCTGAAATGGGAACGTACGGAGCAGTATGATGCCGGTTTGGATGCCGCCTTCCTCAAAGGCCGCCTCACTTTTACGGTAGATGCGTATCACAAAAAGATCAAGGACCTGCTGTATTATTTCCAGGCGCCTTTCTATAACAGTGGCGCCACCTATGCCCGCAACATAGGCAGCGTAGAAAATAAAGGATTGGAATTTGCTTTAGGCGGTACACCCATCAGCAATAAAAAATTAACCTGGAGCAGTAACCTGATCGCCTCCATTAACCGCAATAAGGTAGTGGACCTGGGCGGGCTGGATAACATTGTGG
>NZ_DATCRF010000578.1:0-6097 GCF_036569125.1 Chitinophaga sp.
ATCCTGTACAAACCCTATTATACCTTTCCAACAAAGCCATTGCCACCAGCGGCAACTACCGCCGTTTTTTTGACCAGGGCGGCACCCGCTTTGCCCATACAATTGATCCTGTTTCAGGACAGGCCTTACATAACAATATTGTCAGTGTAACCGTAATTGCCAGGGACTGTATTACGGCAGATGGTTTTGATAATGCCCTTATACTAATGGGGGTGGATAAAGCCCTGGCTTTCCTTCGCCGGTACCCGCAATATGGGCTGGAAGCCTATTTCATTTACAAAGATGCAGCGGGCAAAGTGCAGGAAAAATATTCTCCCGGCTTTAAAAGGTTCATGAACAAACGGTGAGCTAACTGCCCACTGCCTGCTGAAGACTGCCAACTGAGCTGGTAAGCCTTCTTCGCATAAAAAAGCCCCGCCGGCCTTCTGCCAGCGGGGCAACCGATATTTACACGGCTTCCCTCGATAGAATATGGACAAACTTTAGTTGATATGCCAGCGCAAACCAATATTTCCTTGTAACGTACTAAAGTTGGTGATCTCGGCTAATTTGTAGGAAGCGTAGTTGTATTCGATACTTGCATTAAATAATAACGGTGAAGCTTTGCCAAATGGTATATTAATCCCTAATTCCGGGCTGACCATAAAATGCCAGCTGTTATCCTTATCTACAAATTCACCCCAGTATTTTTCGTAATTCATATTGGCCGCTCCTATACCTAACGATGCATAGGGTATAACTATTGCATCCGGCTTGGTAAATTGATATTGTACGGTGGCCAGGGCCGGTATTACCTGCAAGGTACGTGTTTGCACTGCAGAAATATCGCCACCCTTTGTAGGATATACCGCGCGGGGCGCTCTTTCATAAAAATCCTGGAAACCGCTTTTTATACCCACCCCGATCTGGTCGGAGATCATGTATTGCAGGCCGGCCTGCCATCCGCGGAAGCTGGTTTTATCACTATAATCCTTCACAGAACCAAAAGGCTGTGCAATGGAATAATTAATATTAAAAGACAAAGGAGGGCGTACCTGTGCGGATGCAGCCTGCATAACCAGGCACCCTGCTATGATCATGATCCAATTCTTTAAGCGTAACATCGTCTTCAGTTTTAAAGTAACTACTATTATTTCTTCAGGTAAGCTGATTGCGCAAATGCGGCTGACACCATGTTATTAATGTTATTACTGTCCCACACACCGGAACCCCTGAACATCGCATTCCATATAGCATTCAGCTGTTTATCCGCCTGGGCGTTCTTCAGATCCACCAGGTCAATGGATACGGCCCGCTCTTTATAGTACACGGTGTAATAAGCGGGGAAGTAGTAACCATAACCGGGGTAGCCCCAGTAGAACGGATCATAATAACCGCCCCAGCCAGACCAGTAGCCCGCATCATAATAGCTGCTGCTGTAGGTATCGTCAATACGGGTCAGGTTCACGGCCAGCTGCGGTTTTGCGGCTTTATCCACCAGGGTGTAACCTCTTGCCTGCATGGCCGATTTTACAGCTGCTATCAATTGTTTATCGTAGTCTGTAAGGGCACGTTTTGCCTCTGTACCATTGCTGGCCACTGCCACAGAATCTACAATGCTGAAAGTAGCGTAGGAGCTAAAATTTGCTGTACTATCCCGGTTGGTGATATAGATCCGGGATTCTTCGTCCGTCATATCATTCAGCGGATCTTTACGGCAGCTATTGAGGGAAATAAGGGTAGTAAGGGCTACCGCAGCACTCATCATAAACCAAAGTCTTCTCTTTTTCATCTCTCTTGAAATTTAATTAGTTGATCGGATAGCTGATCCTTGCATACAATATTCTCCCTATGCCGCCTCCACAGCTGCAGGTAACCAAACGTGGTTTCCGGAAGTGCATAGAAAATATTGTTCTGCACGGTTTCGCGTTTGTACTCTTCGTGGTTCTAGTGCCTCACCAGATTGATCATACACTAAGTATGCCAAATCCAGTATACGTACGGGTTTGACAGAATTGTTAGGAAAGCTTACCAGCGTTTTATATTCAACGCATTAGAATCCCGTATGGTTACAGAAGTTTATTGTAGAAATGTTAATGTCTTCCTAATATTTTGTTAAGTAGATAACTGATCAGGGTCTTATGTATAACGTATGGTGTTAACTTAAAATTGCTTTAGCTGTGAGTACTTTTTTAAGCTGATCAGGAGAGGTGAAGTGAACGCTTTCTATACCGCAGGCTTCAGCGGCAGTAACATTGCGCAGGTTATCGTCAATAAATAAGGCATCGGCTGCATTAACGTGGTATCGGTTCAACAATAATTCATAAAAACAGGCGTGGGGTTTCCTCATTTTTTCACGGCCGGACACCACAATGCCATCAAACCACTGCAGAAAAGGATATTGGGTAAGCGCTATAGGAAAGGTTTCGTTAGACCAGTTGGTGAGCGCATATAATTTGTACTGGCCGGTGCTTTTAAGCTGCTCCAGGATGGCTACGGTATCATCAATAGTGCCGCCCAGCATTTCTTTCCAGCGGCCGTAATACGCGCGGATCTGCGATTCGTAACCGGGGTATTGCTGTACCAGCAGCTCGGTAGCGTCGGAGAGGGCCCTGCCGGCATCCTGTTCCTCGTTCCAGTCGGAGGTGCAGATATTCCGCAGGAAGTGCTCCGTTTCCGCCGGGGTGGAAAAGATCTTGTTGAACAGGTACCGCGGATTCCAGTCAATGAGCACGGCGCCCAGGTCAAATATGATGGTAGCGTATTGTTTCTGATGGGTTTGCATATATTAAAGATAATAATAAATTAATAATATGGTAGCCCTCTTTTTTATTTATCGGTATCGGTACCCAGCAGCAGCTCGTCGGCCGCATCTTCCAGCAGCTTCAGGTCTACGGAATCGGTGCCGGCAATACCTTCTACGGAGCCTTTGATATGGGCGGCATTCAGCAATACTTTTTCCAGCTGTTTTTCGCGGGCTTTCCAGAGCTTTTCCATGGCTTCCCGCTCTTTTTGTATGGAGAGCTTCATGGCCTGGAAGCCTTCACGGATGGCTTTCCACTGTTCTGCAAACTCGCTGCTGGTAAGGTAGTTGTACAGCATGTGCATTTTATCGCCTTTATTCTCCTGGCTTTTCAGCGCGCTGGCTACTTTCATTACGCCATCGCGCAGCACCAGGGCCAGGGCTTTTACTTCTGTAAAGGTGCAGATCCATATGCCATCGCGGTCGCCAAAGCGGTCCATATCTTTGGGCATGGTTTGGGTAACCAGTATGGCTACATCCGCGCCCTGGCTGCGCATATCCGCTTTCAGCTTTTCTACCCAGTCCTTGGAAAAATCCTTGGTGCGCTTACTTTCATAAATGATCTTGCCACAGTCCTGCCCAAACTGGTTGCGGATGGTTTGTATACAGTCGGCCCCTCTGACGCCTTTGCCTACTTCCAGCACTTCATCAAAAGGGAAGGCGGCCCGCAGCATTTCTTCCAGCACCAGCTCCTGTACTTCGCCCTGCAGCTGCATGGAGCCTTGTTCGGCGCGGCGTTTCATTTCTTCGGCCAGCTTGCGCTGGTCTTCCAGCTGTTTTTCCATTTCGCGCATACGCAGCTGAAATTCTGATTCCCTCAGCTGGCTGCGTTCTGTTTCCTCTTTGCGGATCACTTCTGTAAGCTGGTTGCGTGCCTCCAGGATCTTTCTTTGCATGGCTATTTCCAAAGCTTCTTCCTTATTACGCAGCTCCTGCTCTTTGCGCAGGAATTCCAGCTCCTGGCGGCGGGCCTCCCGCAGCTTCTCTTCCTGCTCCTGGTTAGCCTGCTGCAGCATACGCAGCTGGTTCTCATAATCGGCGCTGAGGTTCTTACGTATATTGTCTGACAGGCTTTCCTGCATTTTTTCTTTTTCCGCAAGCAGGCGTTTATTCAGCTCTTCTTCCTGTGCCTGTTTCTGTAGCTCTATCTGCTGGCGTTGTTGTAACAGCTGTTGTTTTTCGGCTTGTAATCCTTCCATTCGTTTGCGCCACTCCGTCTCCATTTTACCCCGCATTTCCTTTTCAATGTCGGCGGCAAAAGCATCTTCCATCACAAACTGGTGTTTGCAATTAGGGCATGTGATTGATGTTCCCATAATTCAAAAGCAAGAATAGTATTGATTTTATGAATGTAATACAGCACTACGCATTGTATCAGCGTGTAAAGGTAGGTAAAAACAAAAAAGGAAGGAGAACCTTCCCTTCCTGGTTAACATAGCAAAAAACAAACAATAAGGGGCGGGGATTGTGGCAAAGGCATAGGCTTCTTCTTCCAGTTGGAAACGCGCTGTCCGTTGCGTCATCCTGCGTATCGTGTAAAAATCCGGTTGTTAGAATGAATATAATTGATGGTTAAAACTTTGTACTCCGAATTTCGGAAGGGGATGTTAGGTGGAGGTTAAGCGGGGATTAAGGTATTGTTAAGAGGACTATTAACATGGGATGAGTTGTAGCTAACATTTTTAACGTAGTAAGCCCTGATCATGCAGTGTGAGCGGGTGTTATTGGAACTACTGATGTTAGTAGGGTCCATATCTTCCCCAGCATCTTCCTGCGGGCTGTGGAATTGCAAAAGGGAATTTCATCATCACATTGGGTATTCATATAGTGCGTATTTTTTACATGTGAATATCTCCGGGGCAGAATCTTCAGAAAAATTAAACATTATACCTTCACTTGCTGTTAATTAAGTTTGGAACCATTTAAAGTTGTAGGATTTATTCCCGAAGTGCTTATAAATTATTAATAGTATGAATAGATGAGATATGATCCTAAAATGATAAAAAGCAACAATATGTAAGGAAGGCTAACGTTTATGGATCGATGAAAATTGATGAATTAGGTATCTTTTTTGCTATAGATTCTATATGGAAAAGCAACAATTAACAGTGCCCTATAAGGGAAACGAATATGATGTTTATCTGGCAATAGAGAAAAAACCAACGCTTCGCCGTATATCCGCGCAGGTAGGTGGTCAGGATATATTGTTTGTAGCCAATGACCAGGTTTGTTCCCATGCCATTTATCGTGAAAGCATTATAGATGAAGGTTTGTTAACAGAGATCGGCAAACGTATTTGTAACGAGTATTTGTAACCTCTGACATTATTTCAAGAAGCTGCCTTCATCTATTGTTGAAAATATAAAAAGGAGCTTAATTAATGGCCTTTATATCCTCAAAATAGCAAACCCGCCAGAATGGCGGGTTCTTTTTTGGTATTTTCTTCATACTCACCGCTTGCTTTCATTTCGGCAATAGCTTCTTCTACATCCCCGCTGCTTATTTCCCGCCAAATGCCCACCGAAATATTTAGGAAGGTGTAGCAGAAGTCTGCTTCACCATCGTCAATGGGGCCATTGTTGCTGGCAGTGAGCAGCGCTATCAGGTTATCTGCACCTACCTGAAACGGATCAACGCCATAAATGGATAATTTCGTTAAAGCAGGAACGGGCCATTGATAAATTCTATGAACTCAACTTCCCCTTTTTTATCAAGGTCTATCCTTAGCTCATATTTATCGTAATACAATTGCACTGCTTTATCATAATACAATTGCGCTGCATTGGATGGTTGGGAGGGGGGCCCAGCAATGCTTCCACTGCGGTTTTTGAAAAGCCCAGGTTAAGCCTGCCAATGTGCTCTATCTCTATTCCGCTTAATGGAATTATTTCAATAGCTATCATTTAATGGTCCGGTGGTTTTTATTACCGGCATTAATTTAATAAATATTTCAGCACTTGCTTATTCCCTCCCACAGGCTTTCTGTACAGGAAAATGACTCTTGTAATCACAGGCACGTTAACGTTATCCACGAAGCCAATGCCATATACCGATTCCTGTCAGCACCGCGGTTATGTGCGCATTCCGGCATAAACAGCGCGGTTTGCGTTTTCTCTGCAGGTCTTCTATTTCATCATAAAACACCAGCGGCAGCCGGTGAGGTATAACATTCGGAGGAGAGAAATAGATCTTTCCGTTTACCTCCCGGATGCCCTGATCATTGGCTTTGTGGCATGCCTGCTATTTGGGTTTGCCTTCTATCCGAAAGATGCGTAAAAATTAAAGTGTAGGCATTGGCTTGTTTACGCATTACAG
>NZ_DATCRF010000579.1:0-4635 GCF_036569125.1 Chitinophaga sp.
CATGTAATGCACCACATCATCAGCGATGGCTGGTCCATGGGCATTCTCATTAAAGAGTTGCTGCAATTATATAACGCCTATTGCAAGCACAAAGATTTCCCGTTAAGCCCCCTGCGCATCCAGTACAAGGACTATGCCGCCTGGCAGCAGGCGCAGCTTACCGGCGAATCCCTGCAACGGCACAAAGGTTACTGGTTAACCCAGTTTGAAGGCGAGCTGCCCGTGCTGGAGCTGCCGTCAGATAAAGTACGTCCCGCAGTAAAGACCTATAACTCCGGCCTGGTACAGAAAAAGTTCAGCAAACAATTGAACAGCGGTGTTAAGTCGCTGAGCCAGGCGCAGGGCGCTACCCTGTTCATGGGATTGTTAACGCTGGTGAAAGCTCTGTTGTACCGCTACACGAACCAGGAAGATATTATCATCGGCACACCTATTGCCGGCCGTGATCATATTGACCTGGAAAACCAGATCGGTTTTTACATTAATACTCTGGCGCTGCGTACCCGTTTTAAAGGAACAGATAGTTACCAGCAGCTGCTGGAACAGGTGCAGCAGGTTACGCTGGGCGCATATGAGCACCAGATGTATCCCTTTGATGAATTGGTGGATGAGCTGCACCTGCAGCGGGATATGAGCCGCAGCGCCCTGTTTGATGTGATGGTGGTACTGCAGAACGAAAGCGATGACCGGCAGGACGTACATTATGTAGATGGCTTGGAGATCAGCGGTTACAAAGGTTTAGTGGACATCGTGAATAAGTTTGATCTCTGTTTCACCTTCATGGAATGGGAAGAGGAGCTGCTGTTAAACCTGGAATACAACAGTGATATCTACGATCATGAAACCATTGAACGCCTGGGTATTCACCTGGAAAACCTGCTGGCGGCGGTTATTGAACAACCGGCTGCACCCATTTATCAACTGGGTTATTTACAGGAAAAAGAAAAACAACAGCTGCTGATCAGCTTTAATGATACCGAACAGCCCTGGTTTGCCGATAACACAGTGGTAGAGCTGTTTGAAGAGCAGGTACGGCAAACACCGGATAGCATTGCCCTGGTATTTAGAGATACACAGCTTACTTACCGGGAGCTGAATGAAAAAGCTAACCAGCTGGGCCATTACCTGCGGCAGCAATACAATGTGCAGCCCGATGACCTGGTAGGCATTACCCTGGAACGCAGTGAGCAAATGGTGATAGCCATCCTGGGCGTGTTAAAATCCGGCGCCGCTTACGTGCCCATTGATACGGAATACCCGCAGGACCGTATTGAATACATGATAACAGACAGCCGCTGCAAAGTGTTGCTGGATGCAGCAGAGATGGAACGTTTTGCTGCCGCTGAAAAATATGCAGGCGCCGATCTGCCTGTGCTGCACAAACCGGCTAACCTGGTATATGTGATCTATACCTCCGGCACCACCGGCAAACCCAAAGGCGCTATGATAGAACACGGCGCGCTGGCAGCAAGGATCGCTTACTTTAAACGCTCTTATGGCATTACCGCCGGTGATAATATCCTCTTTTACCGCTCCTTCAGCTTTGACGGCGCCATCGAAGAATACCTGCTGCCACTGCTCACTGGCGCCCGCTGCTGTATTGCACCCATGGACTTTAAGCAGGACATCATTAACAACTGCATTGAATACATTGAACAGTACGGGATCACTAAAATAAATATGCCCCCGGTAATCCTGGGTGAGCTCATGCAGGCAGCCGATGCCGCCACCCTGCATAAATTATCTTCCCTGCGGCATGTGGTGTCAGGCGGTGATAAGCTCACGGCCAACATTATCCGCCTGTTCCTGTCAAAAAGCAAGGCAAGGCTTACCAACGCATACGGGCCTACGGAGAATACGGATGATTCCACCTATTGGGTAACCACCGAAATACCGGTAAATGCCAATGTGCCCATTGGTAAACCGGTTGATAACTCGCAGGTATACATCCTGGATAAGCACCTGCAATTAGTGCCGGTGAGTGTAGCCGGGGAATTGTATGTGAGTGGCGCCGGCCTGGCCAGGGGATACCTGAACAATGAGCTGCTGACCGCAGAGAAGTTTATTCCGAACCCTTTCCGGGAAAATGAGCGCATGTACAAAACCGGTGACCTGGGCCGCTGGCTGCCGGATGGCAATATAGAATTTATAGGCCGTGGCGATGACCAGGTAAAGATCCGCGGTTACCGTATAGAGCTGGGCGAAATAGAAAGCGCGCTCATGAAATACCCGGATATGGAATCAGCAGTGGTAGTGGCCAAAGGCGCGCCGGGAGGGGATAAGGACCTGGTAGCTTACCTGGTAAGTAAAAACGAAATAAACCCAACGGACCTGCGTACCCAGCTGGCAAATACCCTGCCCGCCTACATGGTGCCGGCCCACTTTATACAGCTGGAAGCATTACCGCTGAACCAGAATGGCAAGGTAGACCGTAAAAAGCTGCCCGATCCGGCAGGACTGGGCGTTTATACCGGTGCCGTCTACATAGCCCCGCGGAATGAAACAGAAGAAAAGCTGGTGCTTATATGGCAGGAGCTGCTTGGCAAAGAGCGTATAGGCGTAAAGGATAACTTCTTTGAGCTGGGCGGCCATAGCCTGAAAGTAGCGCAGCTCATCTCCCGTATCAACCTGGCCTTCCAGGTACGTATTAACATTCAAAGCATTTTCAAAGACCCCACTATAGAGAATATCGCAGAACAGATCAGCTTTATTCTTGAACAGAACAGGCACAAACAAAATACATCAGCGTTAATTCAAATTGACATATGAAAGAGTTATTAAAGGATATACGTGACAATAATATAGTGCTGGAAGTAGTAGACGGTGAATTAAAGGTATTTGCCGGCGCCGCGGAATTTGACAGATCAGTTATTTCCAGGATCAAAGAACGCAAAAGCGAGCTGGTACAATTCCTGCTGGCCAACAAACAAGGCGCTGCGGAAGATAGCGCCTGGCTGCACATTCCCGTTGCAGCACCGGCAGCCGGTTACCCTTTGTCATCCTCACAGAAACGCATCTGGATCCTGAGCCAGTTTAAGGAAGGCAACATTGCCTATAACATACCCGGCGTATACGTGTTTGAAGGCGGACTGGATGCCGCCCTGCTGGAAGCGGCCTTTAATAAGCTTATTGCCCGTCACGAAATATTGCGTACCATTTTCAGGGAAGATGCTAATGGCGAGATAATGCAGTTTGTACAACCGGCAGATGCCGCTTTCAAATTAGCATACCGTGATCTGAGGGATCAGGATGATGAACAGCTGAAAGCCCTGGTACAGCAGGAGATCAACAAGCCTTTTGACCTGGCTGTAGGGCCCTTGCTGCGCGCCGGTTTATACCAGGTGGCCGACCAGCGGTGGATCTTCACCTATACCATTCATCATATTATCAGTGATGCATGGTCTATGAACGTATTGATCAAAGAGCTGCTGCAATTATACAACACGGATGCAGCAGCAGCTTTAACGCCGCTGCGCATTCAGTATAAGGATTATGCCGTATGGCAGCAGTCGCAGCTGCGGGAAGGCGCTTTGAAAGACCAGCGGAATTACTGGCTGCAGCAGTTTGAAGGAGAGATCCCTGTACTACAGCTGCCTGGTGATAAACCCCGCCCGGTAATAAAAACCTTTAACGGCGGCATTGTAGAAAAACGCCTGCCGGCTGCTGTAAGCAATAAATTGAAAGCGCTGGCACAGGCGCAGGGCGGCACCCTGTTCATGGGTTTACTGGCAGCAGTAAAAGCGCTGTTATTTCGTTATACCGGCCAAACCGATCTTATCATCGGCAGCTCCGTATTAGGAAGGGATAATTTTGAGCTGGAAAGCCAGATCGGTTTTTACCTGAACATCCTGGCCATGCGCACCCGCTTTAATGGTACGGATACTTTCCGGGAGCTGTTTAACAACATCAAAAAAGTAACCCTGGGCGCTTATGAGCACCAGCTGTATCCTTTTGACGAGCTGCTGGATGAGCTGCACCTGCAGCGCGATACCGGCAGAAGCGCATTGTTTGATGTGATCGTGGGCTTACAGAACATGAACAGCATGCCCACCGGCACACAGCAATTAGGCAATGTGAAAGTAAGTGCCTATGAAGGACAGGAACATCAGTATAATAAATTTGACTTCACTTTCCTGTTTGCGGAAGTGGGTGATGAGATCCACGCCAGCATTGGCTATAACAGCGATATTTATAACAGGTCCACAGTAGAGCGTTTGGGCGGTCACCTGGAACAATTGCTGGTAGCAGTGCTCAGCGATCCTGAAATACCGTTAAACCAGGTAGATTATTTAAGCAAAGCGGAAAAACAGCAGCTCTCCATAACCTTTGCAGAAAGCAAGGTGCCTTACCCTGCAGATAAAACCGTAGTACAGCTGTTTAATGAGCAGGCAGCCCGCACACCGGATAACATAGCACTGGCTTTTGAAGGGCAGGAGCTTACGTACCGGCAGCTGCAGGAACAGTCGGACCGCCTGGCCTATTATTTAAGGAGCAGCTACCAGGTAAAAGCCGATGATGTAATTGGCATTATGCTGGACCGCTCCGCCTCCATGATAGTGGCTTTGCTGGGTGTATTGAAATCCGGCGCCGCCTATGTGGCTATTGAACCGGATACCCCGCGCGCACGCAAGGAAT
>NZ_DATCRF010000580.1:0-2666 GCF_036569125.1 Chitinophaga sp.
GGCAGCAACATTGCGGAGCTACATTTCCAGGGAGCAGTTTGTGACCACCAATTATACCGCGGTTTGCACAGGTGCTGATCCCAGGCGGACGAACAAACTTGATTTTGCTACTTATACCGCTTATCCGAATGGCGGCACCAATAATACCGGGGAGCTGGGCTTTCGTTTGGGTAATAGTAAGGTAATTCTCTTTGCTGCTGAATATTACAAAGCAGTAGGCGGTGTATCCGGCGTAATGGAAATGCAGCCCGGCCCCGTGAACTGGGGCAGCTACAACCCGCTGCTTTTACCAGGTACCGTGCGTATGTGGCTGTACCACACTTTTGCTGCAGGCGGAAAGCTTGCCTCCTCTTACCGGTTCCGCCAGATCAATTATAGTTCGGAGCAATACCATTCCGGTGTAATACTGCCGGATGGCATAACCCCTTCACCAGGCGGGGAGGAGTATATGCAATTCATGAAAGAAATGAAAGCGCTGCGGAAACAATACAAACCAGGTGCTGCCATGCCGGCAGCACTGGCAGCACGTTCAACAGCTATTCTCTGGAACCTGGAAAATTACTGGACTATCGACCGGCAAAAACAAACCTGGCAATGGGACACCTGGAATTACCCGGTTAAATTCCTGGAAATAGCAAAGTCATTCGGCGCGCCGGTAGATGTGATCCCGGAAACGGCTGATCTGTCTAAATACAAAGTTGTGATTGTACCGGCCTACGAAATGGCCGATAGTGCTTTGGTAAAGAAATGGAGTGAATATGCCGCTAACGGAGGGCATTTGATCATTACCTGCCGTACTGCCACCAAAGACCGTATGGGACATTTCTGGGAAGCGGAATGGGCGGCTCCTATATCCGCTCTTATTGGGGCGCAGGTGAAAGCAACCGATATGCTTTCCAATAGCGGCAAAGGAGAGATCCTTATGGGAACAGCCCATTACAGCTGGAACAACTGGGCCGATCTGCTGGCGCCGGATAAGAATACGGAAACACTTGCTGTATTTGATAACCAGTTTTATAAAGGAAAAGCATCGGTAGTAAAACATAAGGTTGGTAAAGGCACGGTAACATATATCGGTGTGGATACAGATGATTCAAAGCTGGAACAGGATGTACTGCGCGGCATTTATACTGCTGCAGGGGCTACCACCGAAAGTTATCCGCCCGGTGTATATGTTTACTGGCGGGATGGTTTTTATATAGCGGTAAATTATTCCTCGGACAATTATACCATGAACATGCCCGGAACAGCCAACATTATTATAGGTGAAAAAACATTGCAACCCGGCGGCGTGCTGGTCTGGAATGAATAGTTATAAGAAAGATAAAAGGCTTTAAGAATGAAAAAGAATCTAATCCTGTTAACGATCCTGCTTGCTTCCATTTCAGGAACACTGGTGGCCCAAAAAGTAAAGCGCAGCGGACCGGCCGTGCAGGAACGGGAAATCAATATTGATTTCAACAAAACTGCAGGAACGCTCAACACCATGTTTAATGAGTGTGTGGGCGCAGGCCGCGCCAATGAAGGGCTGCGGGCCGACTGGCAGCAGCAGCTTGCCTATGTAAGAAAAGAATGTGGTTTCAGGTATATCCGCATGCACGGGCTGTTAACAGATGATATGGCGGTATATACGGAGGACAGTAAAGGTAACCCGGTTTACAACTACATGTACATTGATGCTTTGGTTGATTTTTTACAAAGCATTGGCATGAAACCTTTTATTGAGCTGGGCTTTATGCCTTCTGCGCTGGCCAGCGGCCCTAAAACGATCTTCTGGTGGCGGGGAAATGTAACGCCGCCGAAGAATTACGAAAAGTGGGGTGCATTGGTGAAGGATCTTACCCGGCATTTTACAGAACGTTACGGCGCAAACGAAGTAAAGACCTGGTATTTTGAAGTCTGGAATGAGCCTAACCTGGATGGTTTCTGGGCAGGCACGCAGGACGACTACTTCAAATTATACACTTATAGCGCTAACGCTATTAAAAGCGTCAATGCATCTTACCGCGTTGGAGGGCCGGGAACTGCCGGCGCTGCCTGGGAGCCAGAAATGATCGCATACTGCCGGAAGAATAATGTACCCATAGATTTCATAAGCACCCATGCCTATGGCGTGAAGCAGGGCTATCTCGATGAATTTGGCAATTCAGGTACTGTGCTCGATAAAAATCCCATGAGCGTGAGTGGCGATGTACTTCAGTCACGAAAGGAAATTGCCGCTTCGGCAATGCCTGGTCTGGAGCTCCATTACACCGAATGGAGCGCATCCTATACCCCGGCCGATCCTATTCATGACAGCTATCACGAGGCCGCATACGTGCTGCAAAAGCTGAAGCAGGTTGGTAAGGCTGCCAACTCAATGTCGTATTGGGTGTTCACCGATATTTTCGAAGAGCCAGGGCCCCGCTTTACACCCTTTCATGGAGGCTTTGGAATGCTGACAACTCAGGGAATTAACAAACCAGTATTTTATGCTTACCAGTTTTTGAACAGACTTGGAACTACCGAGTTAGCAAACAAAGATCTGCAATCATGGGTTTGCAAAGATGCCAACGGAAACATCCAGGTATTGGCATGGGACTTCACCTACACCCTGCCGGATTCTGTGAACAATCAGCAATACTATATCAAAGATTTACCCTCAAAATCAAAAGGGAAACTTCAAA
>NZ_DATCRF010000581.1:0-3686 GCF_036569125.1 Chitinophaga sp.
TGGATTCATCACTTATTGGCGCAATGATGAAAAAGATCCACCCGGATACCAGCTACCAGTCGTTTTCCATTGGCTTTCCCACGCTGGATCACAAAGAGATCGATGAGCGTAAATACCAGCAGATAGTAGCCAAACATGTAAACTCACGTCATACGGAGATACCGTTTGACTGGCCGGAAATAGAGCAGCGTTTGCGCCAGGCAGTGTATCATTCCGAATGCCCCTTGAAAGAATCTTATAACACCTGCTCCCTGGCCTTATCCGAAAATGTGCGCAACAGCGGCGTAAAGGTGATCCTTACCGGTGAAGGCTCTGACGAGTTCCTGGGTGGTTACGTAGGTTACCGCTTTGATGTGCAGCGCAGCCAGATGCCGGTGGAGAAAGACCTGGAAGACCTGCTGGAAGACCAGATGAATGAGCAGCTGTGGAGTGATCCCAATTTCTTTTATGAGAAAAGGCATGTCTCTTTCCGGGAAACCGTGCAGGCCTTGTACTCCGATGAGGTGAATGAAGGTTTCAGCGAATTTGACTGCCTGGAGCACCTGGGTATTGACAAACGTAAGCTGGAAGGCCGCCACGCTTTTCATAAACGTTCTTACCTGGATATGAAGCTGCGCCTCTCAGATCACCTGGTAGCAGATCATGGCGACCGGGTAGCCTATGCAAATTCCATTGAAGGCCGTTATCCTTTCCTGGATGTGAACCTGGCCAACTTTGTAAAGACCATCCCTCCGGAAATAAAATTAAAGAACCTGGTAGAGAAATATATTCTGAAGGAAGTAGCAAAAAAATACCTGCCCGAAGAGATCTATGCCCGCCAGAAACAAGGCTTTGTAGCACCCGGCAGTCCGCACCTGTTAAGGAATAACATAGAATGGATCAACGATATGCTTTC
Source organism: Chitinophaga sp. (assembly GCF_036569125.1). Taxonomy (GTDB): domain Bacteria; phylum Bacteroidota; class Bacteroidia; order Chitinophagales; family Chitinophagaceae; genus Chitinophaga. Next base: position 896 of record NZ_DATCRF010000581.1, read on the forward strand.
TTACGACCGCATTAAAAGGCAGGGTTATTTTAATCCCGATACCATCGAAAGGCTGAAGAAAATATACCGCAAAGATGATTTTAAGCTGAACCTGCCTTTTGACAGCGACCTGTTAATTGTGGTGCTCACCTTTAACATTTTCCTGGATGTATTTGACATGCCTGCCTTCGCTCATTCAAACGCTCAAAAATTAGTTTATGCAAGTTAATAACGTATCTAAAAAGAAGCTGGGCATTATAGGTGGTATGGGATCGCATGCCGGCGTATGGCTGTTCAACCGCATCACGGAGCTGTCTTACGCACAAAAAGACCAGGAGTACCTGGACATTTTGGTACATAACAACAGCGCTATCCCCGACCGTACCCGCGCCATTGTTTATAAAGAGGCCAGCCCTTTACCTGAGCTGGAACGCTCTATCAGCATTTTTAACAACAGTGCCGTGGAAGTGGCCGTGCTGGCCTGTATGACGGCACATTATTATTGTGAGCAGCTGGAACAGCATTTCCAGGGAAAGATCCTCAGCGCGGTGAACCTGGTGCAGGAAGAGCTGACCACTAACCCCCTTTATACCGGCAAAAAGAAGATCGGCATCATTGGCTCAACAGGCCTGCTGCGCTCCGGCATTTACCAGCAACGTTTGGAACCCCTGGGATATGAAGTAGTGACCCTGAATGAAACGGAGCAGGAGGAATTTTTTATGCGCCCGATTTACATGGACGGTGGCATTAAATCAGGCTGTCTTACCGACGAGGTAAAGCAAATGTTCTGCTGCCAGGTACCCATACTGGTATCAAAAGGTGCGGAGGTAGTGATAGGCGCCTGCTCTGAGGTGCCGCTGGTAATGAAGGGCAGCATGGTAGTGCCTTTTATAGATGCTTTTGAACTGCTGGCCCGCAAAACAGTTGAGTACTGCTACTACGGCGCCCGTACTATTTCCAAAATTAAAAACTAACAACAATGGAATACCAACACAGGATATTAATAGGCGGCATTGGGGATGATGCGCATTCCGTGGGAATAGGGCTGCTGGAGCTGGGTTTCAAGGATGCAGGATTTTTTGTAAAGAGCCTGGGCATCCGTAATCTTATTTCCTCATTTTTTGATCATGCACCGGACTTTGACATCATTATGATCTCTAACAAGAACGGGCATGCGGAATTATACCTGCAGGATTTTGCCCGTCTTATGAGCCAGTACAAGCTTACGGACGACAGCACCAAGCTGTGGTACCTGGGCGGCAGCCTGGCCGTGAGCGAATCTGATTTCCAGATCAAGAAGAAATACCTGGGCATGGGATTTACCAACGTATACCCGAAGCCGGTACCCTTTACCCAGGTGCTGGAAGAGATCCGGAAAGATATTCACCGGCATGAGATCCCCAAACGGGAAAGCAACTACCGCAAGAACAGGCGCCGCTCGCTGGTAGCGGAAAAGCTGCGGGTAGATGAGATCACGGACCGCCAGTGGACCCGTGAAGAGCTGACCACACACCGTAAGGAGGTGCTGGCAGAGTGGCATACCGGCCGGGAGGTAATGACAGACACTTACCAGAACGCAAATAAACAGCACACGCTGGGTAATATATTATGGAGCAACAAGCAGGCCGGTAACAAACCCCTGTTCCAGCCCAGGACCGGCGTAGCGGATATTGAGCAGCAGATAACCCTGCTGCAGCACCTGGAAGCAGAAGGCAGCGATGTAAGCTCTGTGCAGCTGGATGCAGCCTCACGCTCACGCATGTATGATAAGGCAGAACTGGGAAAAGATCTGAGCATAGAAAGAAAACAATCACAGCTGAACGGGTTCCCCATCCCGGTGTACGGCGTAAAAGAGGTACGCCGCCTGATCACTTCCCTGAAACGGCCTTTCCAGCTGAGAGGCGGCGGGCCTGATCACCGTTTTACCTACGAGATTGCGCTGGCAGCCGGTATTACCGCGGTAGAAGGCGGCTGTATCTGTTACTGCCTGCCCTATGATAAGCTGACCAACCCCATAGAATCTTTACGAAACTGGCAATTCATTGACCGTCTGAGCGCCTTTTATGAAGAAGTGCATGATGTAAGCATTAACCGCGAATACTTTGGTACGCTCACGGCTACGCTCATAGAGCCTTCTTTAGCCATCTCCGTGAACGTTATACAGGCTATCCTTACTGCACAGCAGGGTGTAAAAAATATCACTGTAGGTTATGCGGAGCAGGGCAACCGTGCACAGGACATTGCCGCTATACAGATAATGGAAGAACAGGTGAATGCCTTCCTGCGTTTGTACGGATTTATGGATGTGCGGGTAACCACCGTGTACCACCAGTTCATGGCTGCCTTCCCATCTGACTATAAAAAAGCGGAAGACCTCATTTTTAATTCCAGCATTACCGCCACGCTGGCCGGCGCTACCAAGGTGATGGTGAAAACCGCTGTGGAAGCCATTCGCATCCCCGATCGTTTTGATAATGCAAAGGCAGTGAAGCTGAGTAAACAGGGCGCCCTAACTGCACATCACAGCATGGTGGATAAGGAAAAGCTGAAGATCGAAAAGCAGCTGATCCGCTCTGAAGTAAAACAGATCATGGACGCTGTAATGCAGCTGTCCAGCGGTTCTATTGCCAAAGGCGCTATCAAAGCCATTGAAGCAGGCATACTGGATATTCCATGGTCGCCCAGCATTTACAACAAAGGAAAGGTAGTAGGCGTGCGGGATATAGATGGCGCAGTACGTTTCTACGATTTTGGCAACCTGCCTTTTGATGAAAAAACAAAAGATTTTCACCGGGAGAAAGTAGTGATCCGC
>NZ_DATCRF010000582.1:0-8670 GCF_036569125.1 Chitinophaga sp.
GCACATAGCTGCTTTTGGTGAAAATGTAACTGTCTGCATTTTTAGCTTTGGCCGGTTGCTGGTAAGCAAAAGGTCCCATGGCCAAAGCCTGCAGCGTACCGGTTTTGAGCCTTAACAGGGAAAAGCCGTTGTACTTGGTAGTTTCGTTAAATGTGCTGAGCAGCAGGTCCTGGTCTTTTTTGAAAAAGCGTTCTTCCTCATCCAGCTTCTCATAACGGAAGCGGGTTTTGTCTTTACGCCCGGCGCCAAGGGTGATGTTCACCGGCGCTTGCTGCCCGCTGGGGTCCACCTGCCACACATCATAACGGTCATAGATATACGCATATTTATCACCTTCCAGCCAGCCGGCTACGCCATAGGTATCCGGTTCATCGGGATGGTCATCTGTTTCATCATACATTTTGGCGGGTATGCCGGCCGTAATGTTGCGGGTGGCGCCGCTGCTTACCTGGTAGCTGAACCAGTGTCTGGCCACCCTATCATACCAATACAGGTACTGGCCTTTGGGGGAAATGTAAAAATCGCCATCCAGCTTTTCTTTTACCATACGGCGGGTGCCATCACTCACATTCAGCAGCCACGCGGTTTTCAGCGTACGGCCGGTCCATTGCATGGCAATGCGTTCACCCTTATCCGTATAGCCAAGGGCGTAAGTGCTGTTACCTTCATCTGTTGTTACCACGGTTTCCAGGTCTTTATTACCCAGCTGTAATACTTTTTGTGTGGCGGGATCATATACTGCGGTGTAGCTTTTTTTCAAATCCCGGTTCAGGTTTTTGAGCTGCATGGGTTGCAGAAAATCATCCTGGTAGTTCCAGATGTCTACTTTGGCTACTTCAAAATCAACCAGGGTAGTGTCTTTAGGCGGTCGTACAGGAGCGGCGCCAAAGAACAGACGTTGCCCGTTTCCGCTGAACTCGATCTTACTGCTGTCGGCCACACCCCAGTTATCAGGCAAGCCTGGTGTTTGGCGGTCGGCGGCAATAATGCCGGTATCCTGCCCGGGTTTATAGTAGTACAGCTGGAAAATGCGCTGCGGGGCTTTGGCGGTGTCGCGGGTGCTTACCCAGGCGGCCTGCAGGCCTTTATCATCAAAGGTGAGCAGCTTGCGCTCGCCGCTGCCACGGCTCAGGGTATCCGGCTTGCGGCCGGCTATATCCCATAACAGCACGCCTGCTTTGGAGAGGGGATCTTTTTTAGCGGTGGTGATCTCAGCCAGCAGCTTGTTGCCTGGTTTACTGAAAGTGTATTCCAGCACATGCTGCAGGGTATCTTCCTTATTATCTTTCAGGTTACGGATAATGAGCGGGGTGCCGCTGGTGCTGTCCTTATCCCATTCCGGCCTTTCCAGCAGGTAGGCTACCCAGCCGCTGCCTTTGGCCGGTGTTTTAAATGACTTTACCATGGGGGCTTTCCATAGCTGCCATTGTTCAAGGGTTACAATGCCCAGGGAATCCTTCGGCATTTCTGCCGGCTTTTTCTTTTTGATCTTAGCCTGCCTGGTGTCTTTGAAATACGGATCAATGGCAAATACAAGGTACCTGGAATCTTCCGTGATCACGGGTTTGCTGCCGCGCGGCACTTCCATGCTGCGGCGGGTTTTGTTGTCGTAGATCACTAAGCGGGCATCGCCTTCCTGCGGGGTAATGGTATAAACGATCCATTGACCATTGTTGCTGATAGTTTTTTTGCCGATACTTTCCCAGCTGTCATAAACACTGTGATCCAGTGGCGGTTTAGTTATTGGCTGCTGTGCATAGGTAACCAGCGATAAGCCGGTAATGGCTGCGCATATGAGGGTGCTTTTCATAGTAGCTAAATTAATAAAAGTCCATGGTCTATGGTCCATAGTCCATGGCATAGTGCGTGAACGGCATACAACGGCCACTGCCGGTGAATTGGAGGGATTAACGCGTAAAACTTATTTTGCGAACAAGGCAATGGACTATGGGCCATAGACCATGGACTCAATGCAGTCCCTCACCCTTGGTCTGCTTCCCTACCCGCCACATTTGCAGGGCTACAGACAACATAATGCAAAACAGGCCCACGTAAAAAGTCCAGCCCAGGTATTTGTTTTCATGGAACAGCAAAAAGGCCAGCAGTATGCTGTACACCGGTTCCAGGTTAAAGCAGAGGTTTACGGTGAAGGCAGAGATCTTTTTTAAAGCATCCAGGTTAAGCGCATACAGCCAGATGGTGCAGATCCAGGAAAGCGCTATTAAGTAAAGCGCATCCTGCCAGGAGGGGATGAAGGCCGAAAGGGGCGTATGGGTGTTGAATAGGTAAAACGGCAGCAGCAGCGTAATGCACAGGGTACCTATCATCAGCTCATAAAAGCCCAGCGTATAAGTATCAAAACGTTTAACAAGCCGTTTGTTAAACACGGTGAACAGCGCCGCGAACATGGAGGAAATGATGCCCAGGATAATACCCGTGCGGTATTCCGTATTAAATTGAAATATAAGCAGTATGCCCAGCAGGGTAAGCAGGCTTAATAACATTTCAGCCACATCGAACCGGCGGCGGTTAATAAGCGGGTCAAAGATAGCGGTGAACAGGCTGGTGAGTGAAAAGCATACTACGCCTATGGATACGTTGGCGTATTTAATGCTGCCGTAAAAAAAGATCCAGTGCAGGCCTATAATAGCGCCATTGCTGCCAATGATCATTACATCCTTAAAAGGAACTTTCTTTAACAGGCCACGCCACAAAAAAATAAGGTAAAGTGTAACAGCGGAGATCAGTAAGCGGTACCAGGTAAGCAATCCTTCATTGAGGGTGATGAGCTTCCCCAGGATACCGGTAAAGCCGGCCAGGAAAACAGCAAGATGTAATTGTATAAATGCTTTTTTCATTAGTTAGCAGTTTGCAGCGGGGGAATATTTGCAACCAATAACCGGCAACTGCCAACTAATGACTGCCAACTAATCAGCGGGTAGTATGCCGGCGTTCATAGCGCCGGAAAAGGCTTTGCGTTTGTATTTTCAGCACACCCAGGATCCCTTCTTTCACAATGCCTTTGCTCATTTTGGAATAACCTTCCTTACGGTCGCGGAAGGTGATAGGCACTTCTTTCAGCTTAAAGCCCAGCTTCCAGGCGGTAAATTTCATTTCTATCTGGAACGCATATCCCACAAACTGTATGGCATCCAGGTTAATGGCTTCCAGCACTGCGCGGCGGTAACATACAAAGCCGGCGGTGGCATCCCGTACGGGCATCCACGTTATAAAACCTACGTAAATGGAGGCGCCATAGGAAAGTACGGCACGGTCCCAGGGCCAGTTTTCCGTACGGCCGCCCTTTACATAGCGGGAGCCTACGGCCAGATCGGCCCCTTCCTTTGCACAGGCATCATATAAACGTATCAGGTCTTTCGGGTTGTGGGAGAAATCGGCATCCATTTCAAAAATATATTCGTAGCCGTTAGCCATCGCCCATTTAAAGCCATGGATATAGGCGGTGCCCAGGCCCTGCTTACCGCTCCTTTCTTCCAGGAACAGCGTACCCGCATACTGCTGCTGCAGCTGCTTTACAATGTTGCCGGTGCCGTCCGGCGATCCATCATCTATGATAAGTACATGAAAATCCTGCTGCAAGGAAAATACAGCGTCAATGATCTTTCGGATATTATCCTTTTCATTGTACGTAGGTATTATGACAAGCTTTTCCAATCAGCGAACATCGTTTTTGTGGACTGCGAAAATAGTATAATCAGGCCGCAAGATAGGGCGTTCCTGAAAAATATTACATTTTTTTTAACATCATACTATGATAAATTTCTGTCAGTTTTTGTTTGGTGTTTAGCGGGAAATCCGCTTTCATCATCCAATCATAGTACTGGGGTTCTGATTTCAGCACATCCTTTACCGGGCGGCCCTTGTATTTACCAAAGTTAAATACTTCCGTACCGTTCTGCATCACCATGCGGCGGGCAAAGTCGATGTACTCATCTTCCTTGGTAAATTCCGCCAGCCCGTCTACATCCGACTGCAGCGTTTCATACCGGTTCAACTGGGCTTCCAGTATCTCGAAAGTGGCTAATGCATCGGCTTCTGCGCTATGGGCATTTTCCAGGTTCTTATCGCAATAGAACTTATAGGCGGCGCTCAGGGTACGTTTTTCCATGAGGTGAAAGATCTTCTGCACGTCCACGAACTTGCGGCCGGATACCTCAAACTCAAGCCCGGCACGTAAAAATTCCTCCACCAGCATGGGAATATCAAAGCGGTTGGAGTTATAGCCGGCTATATCACAATTTTCCAGGAACTGGCGCAGCTCATTGGCCATTTGCTTAAAGGTCTGGCAGTCCTTCACATGATCATCCGTAATACCATGAATAGCGGTGGTGGAAGCGGGGATGGGGCATTCCGGGTTCACACGTTTTACTTTGGATTGCGTGCTTTTATCCGGGAATACTTTAACAATGGCAATTTCAATAATACGATCGGTGGCTACATTGGTGCCGGTAGTTTCCAGGTCAATAACCGCCAGGGGCCTTTTAAGTTGTAAAGTGGGCATGTTAAAAAATGATGATTTGATATTTGGATGTAAGAAGTAAGATATGCATTTTCCATATCTTACTTCTTACGGCTTGTTTCTTATTGATGACTTTCTACTTCATTTTGTCCCACAGTGAACGTATATCAAGCCCTTCATAGTCGCCGGAGCTCATGAGCAGCAGGTTGGTATCCTTATACTGCTGTGCATCCAGGAAGGCTTCCAGCTGTGCACGCTGGTTAAATACGTGCAGGTCTTTACGGCCAAAACCCGCTGCAATCTGTTCCGGCAGCAGCTCCGGCATACGTTTTATTTCCAGCGCATGTTTGCTGTAAAATACCACGGCTTCATTGGCGGGGTCCATAGCGCCCTGGTACTGATCCATAAAACCGGCATTCAGGCTGCTGTAGGTATGTAATTCCAGTACGGCGATGAGCTTGCGGTGAGGGTACTGCTGCTGCAGGGCCTGTATGGTGGCTTTTACTTTGGAGGGGGCATGGGCAAAATCGCGGTAAACAGCGGTTTGCTTATTTTTCCCCACCAGCTCCAGCCTTTTGGCGGCGCCTTTAAAGGTGGCGATGGATTGCAGGAAAGCCTCGTCCGTGATGCCCAGCTCATTGCATACCAGGCGGGCGGCGTGCAGGTTCAGCAGGTTATGGTCGCCAAATACCTGCAGGTCGCTGAAACCTTCCTCAAAATACACGCGGGTTACCCCTTCTGTTATCATGTGAATGGGCAGGGTGTAGGGCACCAGCTTCAGGTGGCGGCCTTCTTTGTCAACCAGCGCGCTCAGCACCTCATCGGTACTATTATATATAAGAATGTGGCCGGGCTCCATTTGCCGGATAAAAATGGCAAACTGCTCCAAATAGTTATCAAAAGTGGGAAATACGTTAATATGGTCCCAGGCAATACCGCTGAGCACCGCGATATGCGGGTGCAGGAAATGAAATTTGGGCCGTTTTTCTATTACGGAAGCCGGGTATTCATCGCCCTCGCATACGATCAGCGGGGCATCGGTAATGTTCACCGACTGGGGAAAGCCCTCCAGGCGGGCGCCCACCAGGTAATCGAACGCTTTTTGCTGTGCCTGCAGCACGTGCATGATCATGGCGGTAATGGTGGTTTTGCCGTGGCTGCCGCCTATCACTACCCGCTGCTTTTGCAGGCTTTCCTGGTAAATGTATTCCGGGAAGGAATAGATCTTAAGGCCCAGCTCCTGTGCGCGTAGTAGTTCCGGGTTATCGGCCCGGGCGTGCATACCGAGGATAACGGCATCCAGGCCGGCTGTAATACGGTTGGCATCCCAGCCCATAGAAACCGGTAAAATCCCTACCTTTGCAAGGTTGCTAAGGGCCGGCTCAAATATTTCATCATCGCTGCCTGTTACCTGGTAGCCTTTATGGTGCAGCGCAATGGCCAGCTGGTGCATAACGCTGCCGCCAATAGCAATAAAGTGAACTTTCATAATTGGACAGTAGGAAGTTTGGAGCAGGATCCAGTACTAATTTGTAATGACAATCAGATAAACCACTGCTCACACATCTTGTTGTTTTCTTTAATATATTTTTTATATTTGCAAAGTAACGTTACTAAGCACGATTAAAAAAGATTTTATACGCTTTCCCTATGAATTTTCGTTTAAAGACTAAATTTCCAATCATGAGATCTCATGTTAAATTGTTGGGCGTTGCCGGCCTTATTGGTATCTTTGCGGTATTATTTACCTCGTGTGCAACGCATTCGAAGCTGGGCTGTCCGATGAAAATATCGAAGTCGGCGCCTGCTGAAAAAAGTAAGGAGTGTTAGAAAATGAACTGGAAGACGCTAGACAGCGAATCACAATTAGAACAAATTAAAGCAGCATCGGCCCAGCAGCCGGTGGTTATTTTTAAGCACAGCACCCGCTGTTCCATTAGTTCGATGGTTAAATCCCGGTTAGAGCGCGCCGAAGCGCCCGGAGATGTGGACTTTTACTACCTTGACCTGATCAGGCACCGCGATATTTCCAATAAAATTGCCCATGATTATGCCGTGGAGCATGAATCGCCCCAGGTATTATTGATCCGCAATGGAGCTTGCGTGTATGACGAAAGCCATAATGGCATTTCGATGGACAGCCTCAAGGAGTTAATTAATAATTAAGAATTAATAATTAATTGATTGGTGCGGTTGATTGCAAGGTTTTGTGATCAGGCATTTTGCACCCATAAGGTATTGCATTCATGATCATTTTTAGAATGATGTTCATGAATGCTTTTGCATTTTTAGGAGTTGATGAAGTGCCTGCTTCGATGATCGGCCATTCAATGCCCCGCCCAGCACCTTTCCGCTGCATTTAATTATTAATTTTTAATTCTTCATTATTAATTATCAGCTCAGCGCTTTCAGTACATCCTCACTCAGCGGCGATACTGCCGGCCCGAAATAATACAACAGCATACCGGAATTTACTACGTACTTGCTAAAGTTCCATTCCGGTGCCTGCTGGTTCCAGCCATTATAACTGTTATCAGACAGCCAGCGGAACACCTGGTTTTGCTGCGCTCCCTTTACTACGCTGCTTTTAGCTGCCAGCATAAACGTAACCCCGTAATTTGCCTGGCAAAACTGTGCAATCTCTTTATCCGATCCTTTTTCCTGCTCACCGAAATCATTGGCCGGGAAACCGATGATCACCAGCTCCGGCATCAGCTCCTGCAGCTGCTGCAGCGCTTTATACTGGCCGGTAAAACCGCAGTCAGATGCTGTATTCACCAGCAATAATTTTTTGCCGTTAAACTTGCTCATGGGCACAACGTTGCCCTGGTTATCAATGATGGTAAGGGTTGAAAACGGTACCGGTGGCCGCTTTCCCGCTTCATTAAACAATGTTTTATTTCTGCTGCCAAACAAACGGGAGAGGCGCATAAAAAGCGGGTATACTTTTTTAAGAAAAGACTGTTTGCCTGTCATGACGGTTATTTGCTGCTGTGAAAAGGATAGCGGTTACAGGCATCGTAGCTTGTAATGCTTGTCAATAGCGCAAATTTCCTAGTTTTGCGCTATATAATCAAAAGAATGAAGCATCGTATAGTTGTAGCTGTTACCGGCGCCAGTGGTTCCATATATGCCCGCCAGCTTTTGCAGAAGCTGCAGGCTGCTGCGGAGCAGATAGATACCGTGGCGGTGGTAATGACAGAGAATGCCAAAACCGTATGGGAAACAGAGCTGGGAAACCAGGACTATGCGCAGCTGCCATTCCGTTTTTATACCCAGCAGGATTTTCATGCGCCTTTTGCCAGCGGATCGGGGCAGTTTAAAACCATGATCATTTGTCCCTGCTCCATGGGTACGCTGGGCCGTATTGCTACCGGTGTTTCCAATGACCTTATTACCCGTGCCGCAGATGTGGTGCTGAAAGAGCGCCGCAGGCTGATATGCGTGGTGCGGGAAACGCCCTATAACCTGGTGCACCTGCGCAATATGGTAAGCGTTACAGAAGCCGGTGGTATTATTTGCCCGGCCACCCCCTCTTTTTACAGCCAGCCGGCTACACTGGAAGCAGTGGCAGCTACGGTTACCGACCGGGTGCTGGACCTGGCAGGGATTGAGCAGGATACTTACAGATGGGGGAAGGAGTAATTACGAATTATTCAATTACGAATTACGAATGGATCGGAGAGGTTGATTGTAGTTTGTGATTATTGGGGTTCATTGTTTTGTTTTTAATTGTAGCCCGAAAAGTTTTGGAATTCATAATTGAATAATTCATAATTACATTTTGGAGTACACAATTCGTAATTACTCATAATCATAATTATTTTCAACGGCATTCATGAATGCTCCGCATTTCGTAATTGAATAATTCGTAATTAACATCATGCATATTTCAATCATTAACGGGCCTAACCTGAACCTGCTGGGAAAGCGGGAGCCAGGCATTTACGGCAGCGAATCCTTTGAGGACTACCTGGCTACTTTGAAAACGCTGTATCCCACCGTACAGTTCAGCTATTTCCAAAGCAATGTAGAAGGGGAGATCATCAATCACCTGCATGAGCAGGGCTTTAGCGCCGATGGTATACTGCTTAACGCCGGCGGCTATACGCATACTTCTGTAGCTATACGGGATGCTATTGCAGCTATTAAAACGCCGGTGATAGAAGTGCACATCAGCAATGTATATG
>NZ_DATCRF010000583.1:0-5775 GCF_036569125.1 Chitinophaga sp.
ATGTAGTGCTGCAGCTGCACCGCTACCTGTGTATGGGCACTACGGGTAAGGTGATCACCGGTATTTCCTGCTCCATTTTCCTGATACTGGTGTTAACCGGGCTGGTGTTGTGGTGGCCCAAACGGAATACCCGCAGGCAACGCATGCAGGTGAAATGGAATGCCTCCTGGAAACGCCTGAACTGGGACCTGCATGCCGTACTGGGCTTTTACGTGCATATTGTTATTTTCGTTATAGCGCTGATGGGCCTCACCTGGAGCTATGAATGGGTGAATAACCTCATTTTCCTCACGTTTGACGGCAAGCCCTATAAAAAGATGACCGCCCCGAAAGCTACGCCTGCAAAGGTTGCCAACACGGCTTACCTGGACCAGGTATTAGCTACTACCGATAGTTTGTTTTCCTATCACGGACCCATTAAGATCCGTTTTTCCGAAAAGAAAAATGAAGCTGTTACCGTAAGCCGGCAAAATACGGATGCTGCGGTGAGCAATGTTACCAGCTTTGCCTATTTTGAGCAAGGCAGCGGCAGGCTGGTAAAAGTACGCCCCTATGAAAAGGAAAGCCGTGGCATGAAAGCCCGGCGGCTGGTGTACCCCATTCATACCGGCAGCCTGCTGGGTTGGCCTACGAAGATCATTGCCCTGATAGCGGCGCTGGTAGCTGCTTCCCTGCCCGTAACCGGTTTATGCATATGGCTGAACCGGAAAAAGACAAAGAAACCTTCCAAAGCCGGCAAAAACAAGCTGCCGGATGATGTTCTGCTGCTCCGGAAAGATTCCGTATCTTCCCCGGCAGGGATATCATGAACACAACCTTTAGCATAACTCCGCTGGGCGATAGCGCATTGATAATTGAGTGGGAACAAGAGATCACATTACCCGTGCATACACAGGTGATGCAGGCATTTCACCACCTGCAATCCCTGCAGCTGCCATATATTACCGACCTGATACCCGCTTATGCTTCCCTTTCCGTGCTGTACAATGCCGTGCAGGTAAGGCAGGAAGCCAAACGTCCGGCCTTTGTATGGCTCAAAGATCTTTTGACCACCACTTTACAGCAAAGCGTTGCTGTTACCATTCCCCCGCCCCGCCATCTGCAAATACCCGTATGTTACCACCCATCCCTTGGGCCTGATATAACGGAAATGGCTAAACAAAAAAATATAACCACCAACGATATTATAAGCCTGCATAGCGCCGGCACCTACACGGTGTATATGCTGGGCTTTTTACCCGGCTTCCCCTATATGGGAAAGGTGCATAATACCCTGGCCACACCCCGCTTAAAACAACCGCGCCTGCAGGTAGCTGCCGGCAGTGTGGGCATTGCAGGTGAGCAAACAGGTATTTACCCGCTGGTTTCCCCCGGCGGGTGGAATATTATCGGCCAAACACCTATACGCCTGTTTGATGCTGCGCTGGATGAGCCTTGTTATTGCAGGCCCGGCGACCAGGTACAGTTTGTGCCCATTTCCCTGGAAGAATTCCAGCAGCGGAGTATAAAAAGTGAGATCATTAAATAAATACCATGAGCATACGCGTACTACAACCCGGCCTGCTGGATACCGTGCAGGATGCAGGACGGACCGGTTACCAGCACCTGGGCATTAACCCCACCGGGGTAATGGACCGTGTAGCCATGTACGTAGCTAACAGCCTGGTGGGTAATGCACCTGATGAAGCGGTGATAGAAATGCACTTTCCTGCTGCAGCATTGCTGTTTGAAGATTTTGCCATGATAGCCTTGTCTGGTGCGGACCTGGGCGCTATGGTAAATGAACAGCCGGTGCCTATAAATAAACCGGTACTTATGACCCGGCAGGCCGTATTACATTTTACCAAACCGGTTAGCGGCGCCAGTACTTACATGGCCGTACGCCATGGCCTGGACCTAACGCCCTGGCTGGGAAGCTACAGCACCCACCTGAAAGCAGGCGCCGGCGGTTTTCAGGGCAGGTGCCTCCAAAAAAATGATGTGCTGCCCATGCGGCAGGTTACTCCCTATAACAAGCTACTACAGCAGCACCTGGCCCGTGAGCTGCCCTGGATGATAGGCGTGCGCGACCTGTACACTAACGGCGATCATATACGCATTACCAATGGCAGCGGTTTTACCCTGCTGGATGCACATGCAAAAGAGCAATTTACCACCACCGCTTTTTCCATAACCGCGCAAAGTGACCGGATGGGCTTTCGCCTGCAGGGGCCTTCCCTGAAAACGGCGGTAAAAACAGAACAGCTGTCGGCCGGTGTTACCAGGGGCACCGTACAATTGTTACCCAACGGACAGCTGATCATATTAATGGCTGACCATCAAACCACCGGAGGCTACCCGCGTTTGGCGCATGTGATCACTGCCGACCAGCCTTCCCTGGCACAGCTGAAGCCACACCAGCACCTTCACTTTAGCCTGGTTACACAACAGGAAGCAGAAGACCTTTTAGTGCAGCAGGACCAGCGTTTGCAATTGCTGCAAAATGCCTGTAAATTACGGTTAGAAGAATGGCTTTCTCTTTATGGCTTACATTGATCTGAACTGTGATATGGGCGAAGGGCTGGATACTGACGGCGCTATTATGCCCTTTATCAGCAGCGCTAACATTGCCTGCGGTTACCATGCCGGCAACAAAGATACCATGCAGCATACTGCTACCCTGGCAGTGCAGCATAAAGTAGCTATTGGCGCACATCCCGGTTTTGCCGATAAGGAAAATTTCGGCAGAACAGAACAACACTTAACAGACAATGCCTTGTATGACCTGGTTACCACCCAGGTATATGCCCTGCAGGTAATATGCCGCTCCCTGCATGCACCGCTGGTACATGTAAAGCCACATGGCGCCCTGTATAATATGGCCGCCAAAGACGCTAACATGGCCCGCATCATAGCCAAAGCCGTACATGACGTAGATAAAAAGCTTTGCCTGTTCGGGTTAAGCAACAGCCAGCTGATAACTGCTGCAAAAGCGGCCGGACTTAAAACCGCCAGTGAAGTATTTGCCGACCGTACTTACCAGGATGATGGCTCACTAACGCCCCGCAGCCAGGCCAATGCCCTTATAGACAGTGAGGAACAGGCTATACAACAGGTGCTGCAAATGGTAAGCCAGCAAAAAGTAACTACCGTTAACGGGCATACGATACCGCTAACCGCAGATACCATCTGCATTCATGGCGATGGCGCGCATGCTGTTGCATTTGCCCGTGCCGTGCATGCTGCGTTACATGATCACCACTTAACCATCCGCCATCCTTGAGCAAACAACGATCTTCCGCCCTGCTGGGCGCCGCTTTCCTGATGGCTACCTCCGCCATTGGTCCCGGATTTTTAACGCAAACCACCGTATTCACCCAACAGCTGGCAGCTGCCTTTGGCTTTGTAATACTTATATCCGTACTGCTGGATATTGGCGCACAATTAAACATGTGGCGCATACTTACGGTAACGAATAAACGTGCACAGGACCTGGCCAATGAGCTGCTACCCGGCCTGGGCTATTTCCTGGCCGCGCTGATCGTATTGGGCGGTCTGGCTTTTAATATTGGCAATATTGCCGGCTGCGGCATGGGAGTACAGGTATTAAGCGGCATGGATACTACTTATGGCGCACTATTAAGCGGCGGCATAGCCCTGTTTATTTTCTGGCTAAAGGAAGCCGGCAAAGCCCTGGATCATTTTGCACGGTGGCTGGGCATTTTAATGGTATTATTAACCTTGTATGTAGCAGTAAGCTCACACCCGCCCCTGGGTGCAGCTTTACAGCAAAGCGTATGGCCATCAGTAATTGATACTAAAACTATTGTTACGCTGGTGGGTGGTACGGTTGGCGGTTACATCAGCTTTGCCGGCGCGCACCGCCTGCTGGATGCGGGTATTACCGGTCCTTCGCATGTACGGTATGTGAATAAAAGCGCGGTAAGTGGTATTGTGGTCACGGGCATTATGCGCAGCTTATTATTCCTGGCGGCTTTAGGGGTGGTAACACAAGGCGCTTTGCTGGACAGCAGCAACCCACCGGCATCTGTATTCCGGTTTGCCGCCGGTGAGACCGGGTACCGCTTCTTTGGCGTTGTAATGTGGAGCGCAGCCATTACTTCTGTGGTAGGCGCTGCCTATACCTCTGTTTCTTTCTTAAAAACATTCCATCCTTTTATTGCTTTGAATGAACGCTGGTTCATTTCCTTTTTTATTGTGTTCTCTACGCTGGTATTTATCCTGGTAGGGCAGCCGGTGAAACTGTTGATCATGGCGGGCGCGCTGAACGGGCTGATATTGCCGGTAGCCCTGGCCGTGGTATTGCTGGCCGCTACCCGTAAACGCCTAATGAATGGTTACCGCCATCCTGTATGGATGCAGGCTGCGGGCTGGCTGGTGGTAGTGGTTATGAGCTGGCTGAGCGTGGTAACTATACTGAAATGGATTGTAAGTTAATTACGAATGAATTAAAGTAGATGATTATTCCCTTTTTTTAAACACCTGGTTAAACCCCTGCATTTTAATTCTCATTTCGTAGTTGACAATTCGTAATTTTCGCAAATTTATGCGTCAACTTTCCGCCGGTTTTCTTTTTGCTATATTATGGGCTTCTGCTGCTGTGGCTACCAAATTTGGTATCCGGGATGCAGATCCGCTGATACTGGCAAACGTGCGTTTCCTGGTAGCCGGCCTGCTTATGTTATGCTATGTGTACGTATTGCGCAGAGATAAACAATATGCCTTACCGAAAGGAGCAGAATGGGGGCATCTGATCATTTTTGCCCTCATGAACACCACTATTTACCTGGGGTGTTTTGTATTGTCTATGAAAAAGGTATCGGCCGGCATTGGCAGCCTCTCTACCGCTACCAGTCCGCTTTTCATTATGCTCATTTCCGCCATTTGGGTAAAAAGAAAGCTGCGCTGGTACGAGATCATTGGCGTTATCCTGGGATTGGCCGGCGTAGGGCTGGCCACCTATCCCCTGCTGCAGGACAGCCATGCCTCCCTCGACGGCTTAGCTATTTTACTGTTTGGAATGGTATCGGTATCAGTTGCTACGGTGTATTATAGCCGGGTGCAATGGCAGCTGCCTAACATTGTAATTAACGGGTGGCAGGTATTGCTGGGTGGTTTGCTATTATTACCCTTTACCGGGTTTGCTGCAAATTTCAGCACTACCCGCTTAACGCTCACCTTCTGGGCATCTGTATTCTGGCTGATCGTACCGGTATCTATTACTGCCTTACAGCTCTGGTTTTACCTGGTAAGGCAGGATGCGGTAAAAGCTTCTTTCTGGTTATTCCTGTGTCCTATTTTTGGTTTCATATATTCTTCCCTGTTATTACATGAACCCATTACCGCTTATACCTTTGTAGGCACAGGGTTAGTGATAGGCGGCCTATACCTGGCACAAAGAGAAAAATTTACCCGTAAAGCTTAATATGCCAGCAGCTCCCGGATGGCGGCTTCCACCTTTTCCGGTGTGGGCAGCATAGCGCTTTCCAGCGTTGTATTAATGGGAATAGCCGGCAGGTTAAGTGCGCCCAGGGTAAACACCGGCGCATCCAGCTTACGGAAACAGCTTTGCTGTATACGGGCGGCCAGCGCCTGTGCAAAAGAGTTATTCAATTGTTCTTCTGTAAGCACCAGGCATTTCCCATGTTTATTCACCGTGTTAAATACCAGGGCTTCATCCAACGGGTATAAGGTGCGCAGGTCAATAATCTCTATGTTACCGGGAAATGCTTTGGCAGCGGCTTGTGCCCAGTAAACACCCATGCCATAGGTGAT
>NZ_DATCRF010000584.1:0-2357 GCF_036569125.1 Chitinophaga sp.
GAGCTCCACCATATAGGGTGCATCGGGAAAATCGTCATAAATACCCGTTAGCAATACTTTCCCTTTGCTGTTCATTAACATGTGCAGCAGGTTGTCCCTGGAATGTACGGGCTGGTTGTTAAGCTTAAGTATAATGAACCCCGGTTCAATACAATTGGATTCAAACACGGTTCCACGCCTCACTTTAATAAGCCTTACCCCGCCTTCAATATCCAGCTGCTGTTTTTCTGTTGCGGAAAGGTCAGCGATCTCAATCCCCATCCTGTTCAGCAACGGCGTGTATTCAGCGTTTGTTTGCGTTGTTATTTCCTGCTGGCTGTTAAGCCACACCGCAACGTTCAGTGATCTTCCGTTGCGCATACCGGAAACCATCACCTTATCTCCGGGATGATGCAGCAGCATCATTTCATTAAACCGGGCCACGTTCTTTATTTCACGGCCATCCAGGCGCAGGATCAGATCACCTTTGCGCAACCCGGCGCTCATACCGGCGCCCTGCTGCAATAAGCTGTCTATATATAAGCCGGGAGCATAAGGCATATCTTTCAAAAAAACGCCCATATAGGCCCTGGAAGCCATTCCATAATGCAACAGATCGTTGCACACCTTCCTTACCACTTCTACCGGGATGGAAAAGGAGTAACCGGTGTAATTGCCGGTGGGGGTAATGATGCCGGTGTTAACCCCTATCAGCCTGCCGTTAATATCTACCAGCGCCCCGCCGCTGCTCCCTTCATTCATCACCGCATCTGTTTGTATAAAGGAGGTGATGCCGCCTTTCTCCTCGAGGGTATTAATGCTTCGGGATCTTGCGCTGATAATACCTGCCGTTGCAGTACATTCCAGGTTCAGTGGGTTGCCGATAGCCAGCACCCAATCCCCAACGGCTACAGAGTCTGTGCTGCCGAATGCAACAAATGGCAATCCCCTGGCCTGTATCTTTAATAAAGCCAGGTCAGTGAGTGAATCGGCGCCAATCAACCGCGCATCGTAGCTGCGTTTATCGGGCAGCTGCACTTCAACCGACAAGGTGTTTGCCGCAACATGATAATTGGTTACGATGTAACCGTCGCTGCTTAGAATTACACCGGATGCGCTGCCGGTATAGTCTTGCCTGTTCGTATTGGGCCATAGCTCATCATTATAAAATTTTGAGAATGGATTGATATCCGGACGTTGATACCCGGTTTTGTAGGTAGCTATGATATGCACAACCGCAGGGGATGCTTTTGCAGCGGCATACCGGAAGCTAACCGCAGGCGGCGGCACACTGGCATTGGCAAAGTTTTTTTCAGGCTGCTGTGATTCCTGTTGTTTTTGCTCCAGGGACTTAAAGGAAGTAATGCCGGCCCGGAAGCGGACCTCTTTTTCCTGTGCATTAGCCCGCAAGCCTGGGAGATGCGGCAGCACTAACATAGCAGCAAAGAACAGTGCATTTTTCATAACCTGATTTTTCTTAAAACTATTCTTTTACCAGGGCGCACCCAATGACGGGCATCAGCTACCGTTATGACCTCTATCAAAGCAACAACAGTGATGCAGATCAGCCACCCTCCTAACAAAGGTCATTGAAGCATAGGCTGATAACAGGTTACTTTGGTTAATTATTAATAACTATTTCAAACATAAAATTCTGCTTTATGAAATCAGATATTGAACTGCAACGCGACGTGATGGATGAAATATTATGGGATCCCATCCTGCATGCTGCTGAAATCGGGGTAATTGTTAAACAGGGTGTAGTAACACTGATAGGAGCGGTGAAGAACTATGCTGAAAAAGTAGCGGCTGAAAAAGCAGCTAAACGTGTAAAAGAGGTTAAAAGTGTAGTAATGGACCTTAGCATCAGGATCACCAATGAATCCAAAAGATCGGATGAGGAGATCGCGGGAGCCGCTTTAAACGCGCTTAAATGGAGCAGCTTTGTGCCGGAGGACCGTGTTAAGCTGAAAGTAAAAGACGCCTGGATCACCGTTACCGGGGAAGTGGAATGGCAGTTTCAGAAGGAATCCGTTACCAGCGCGGTTGAGCACCTGGTAGGCGTAAGAGGCGTAACTAATTTTATAAAGGTAAAGCCCTCGCTCAACGCCATCCTGGTAAAAGATGTTATTAAAAAAGCCCTGGAAAGAAGCGCTGATATTGATGCAAACTCTATTGACATTCAGCTGAGCGGCGGTAAGATATTGCTTACAGGCAAGGTACGTTCATGGGGACAGCGGAAGGAAGTGGAACGTGCGGTATGGGCCACCCCGGGTGTAACGGAAGTAAATGATCAACTGACCATTGCCTCATGATACTACGCTATTTATATAATGGCCTTTTAACGCCGTGCATTTTTTATAATCTTATAGCCCTCG
>NZ_DATCRF010000585.1:0-3861 GCF_036569125.1 Chitinophaga sp.
GCGCTGCCAGCAGCAGGGATTGCAGCTTGCTAAGCTGTTTGGTGATATTGGGTAGATAAGCTTGCAGCAGTGCCGGCCATTCACCGCTATATGCCTGCAGGCGTTGGGTGCAAAAAATACCGGCAGGCACTGTGTTAAGCGGCTGTACCCAATGCAGGTCAGCAGGCAGGTTACGATCCCACCATTGCGCATGCAGCTGCGCTATTTGCCGGATGGCCAGCTGCGCCTGTGCCGCATTACAACCTGCCAGCTGTTTTACAAAATGTCCATTGTGCAGCTCTTCCAGCAGCAGGTAATTTTCATCGCCCGCATAATAGATAGGAACATGAATACCGGGAAACCAGCGGTCTGCCTGCTGGTAAAAGCAGGCCTCTGTTTGGCTGAATGCAGCGCTTTCCGTTAATTGATGGGAGGGGAGCTTAAGAATGAAGGTACCTGGCCCGGGTGTATGCGCATAGCTAACATGCAAGCTTTGTACGTTCCCTACCAAGCCGCCGCCTTCCAGGGTTTCCGGCCTTACGGACAGGATGCGGGTATCCGGCGCCAGCCTGCCTGCGCGGCGAAGTATGTTCTCCAATTGTGCGGGTAAAAAAAGCTTTTGCATCCAGGCATCAAAAGTAACAATATTCTACATCACCACTCTGCTCACTAAAATGTATATATTAAAAGTCAGCGCCAAAGCCTTCTTTATTCCTTTTGCGGATAGCTTCTTCTGTTCCCGGAACAAGTATCTCTAATCCCACTTTTACAACTTTCGCCTGCACTTCCTCAATAAAGGGACGAAAGCTTTTATTGTAATCCTGGAACGCCAACTCAAAATTTCCATGGTGTTTTTGAAAAGCATCCGCTAACGCGGCAGCTCCATCTATTGCCAGCGATCCACCTTTTCCCGCAGCCGGCGAAGCACAATAGCCGGCATCGCCCACCAATGCTACCCTGCCTTTGGTCCATGAAGGCATTTTTATCTGGCAAAGCTTATCGAAATAAAATGTTTTCGAACTTTTTACTTCTTCCAGTAATTCGTGGGTTCGCCAGCTTTGCCCGGTAAATTGTTCCAGGATAATTTTTCTTTGTTGCGCTTCATCCCGGTAATCGTAAGGGATCTCTTTCCCTGAACGGAAGCAAAAAATTATATCGGTCTTATTGTTGTAGGCATTCAGCATTACGGCTTTGTCAGGTACATTATAGAACTGTGTGGTGTTTTCCTTTATCAGCAATTTGTTTACGATGGTAATGGAAAAATATTGCCCGAGAAAATGCGAGTATGCAGCTTCGTGGCCAAACCAGATCTTCCTTACCGCCGAATGAATGCCATCACAGCCAAACACCAGGTCAAAAGCTTGTTGTGAGCCATCTTTAAAGGTAACTTCAATATTGTTTTTTGTTTCATTTAAAGCGGTGATGTTGTTGCTGAAAATAAATTCAACATCATTTTTAACAGTATCAAAGAGCATATTGAGCAAGGTGTTCCGCTCAATTTCACATTCATCGCCCGGCAGTTCCTCACCTTCTTTCCTTAATATCATTGCTCCTTCCGTAACATCATCCGCATTTTTAAATTCCAGCATTTCCATAGCCAGCCTCTTTGATCTGATCTGCTCAAAAAGCCCCATACGCTTAACGACGTTTATGGTATTTCCCTCTATATTCACGGGCGTTCCGCCCATGTTAAGCCCATTTGCAATTTCAACAACCGTTACTTTATAACCTAGCTTATTCATCCAGTAAGCGGTTGAAAGGCCCGCAAAGCTTGCGCCGGAAACGAGTACTCTTTTTTCTTTTAAAGGTTCCATTTTTTATACGATATTTTATTGATGCAAAGGAACATCGTACAATCAATGTGAACAATAACAATACAGGGTAGGTATTATACTAATCGAGGTTTTTATTCCGGAAGGTCAATGGGGTCATGCCCGAAATATTGGTGAACAGCCGGGAGAAATAAGGGTAATTATCATAACCCAGCTCAAATGCAATTTCTTTTACCGATTTGTTGGAGTGGTAAAGCAGGCGCTTTGCTTCTAATATAGTGCGTTGCTGTATATGATAGGTAACGGAGTACCCGGTTGTTTTTCTGACACATTCGTTCAGGTAAGGGGTAGATATATTTAGTTTTTGGGCATACGCTGCCGGGCGTTTGACAGCAGCATAATTATGTTCCAGCATTTCCTTAAAGGCTTTGGTAACAATGGCAAATCGGGAAAGATGGTCTGTTGACCTGGATTGTTCTAAGTAGAGTGAGATCACCAATGCCACCCATGCGTTGCTGCTATCCTTTAGCAAAGAATGATAGAGCTTGTCAGGGCTTCTTTTTGAAAATTTGATGCAAAGGGATACCAGCTCAGAGATCAGGAAAAACGTTCCCTTCTTAAGCAGCAAAGGTTTTGCAGGTGTAATTTCTTCCAGTAATTTTAAATAGGCAGGATTAAGATTGTCATTATTGATCCCCAAACTGCTGACCACTACGTTTTCAAAAGCTAAGATACGATGCACCTGGTTGGGATGCATGTAGATGACAGAGGGCGATTTTATTTTATACTTTTTGAAATCAATTTCCAGCGTAATGGTTCCGTTTTCAAGCAGGAAGAATGAATGACGGTCGTGCCGCTCCGGTTGCTCCAATTCCTCAAAGCCGGGTAAGTCCTTAAAAGATATTTTCTCAATAAAAATACCTGCGTTAAGCTCGCCATCAAAATGGTTTACAGGAATGGAGTTTGTTTTTTTGCTCATTAATATGGTGCTATTGCACCAAAGATAGTGATGATTATCTTTGTAATATGAAACACGTGTCTGTTTTAATCCCCGAAGGAGACATCAGTCTCAGTAATGTGGAAGGTATTCACCACATGTTCACAGAAGTAAATAAGCTTCTGGAAAGACAAGGCAAGCCGCCAGCCTTTCATTTACAGCTGGTAGGCAAACGGATCGATAATGTTATGAAAGAGAATTTCTTCAGCGTGCATACCGGCCGTTTGATCTCAGAAGATTTTACCACAAACCTCATCATTATACCGGCCCTGCATACCGATGTGGCCAAAGGGCTGGAGCTCAATAAAGACCTGCTGCCCTGGATCGTTTCACAATACCAGAAAGGGGCCGAGATCATGAGCCTTTGTACCGGCACTTTTTTGCTGGCAGCCACCGGTTTGCTGAACGGTAAAAAAAGCACTACACACTGGATCCATGCCGACGAGTTCCGCGATCTTTTCCCCGAAGTGCAATTAGTGAAAGACGAGATCATGACACACGAAAAGGGCATCTACACCAGTGGCGCCGCCTATTCTTACCTGAACCTTATTTTATACATCATTGAAAAATATACCAGCCGTGATGTAATGGTCTGGATCTCCAAAGTATTTGCCATTGATGTGGACCGGAAAAAACAATCGCACTTCATTATTTTTGAAGGGTACAAATCCCACCAGGATGATAATATTTTAAAGGTGCAGGAGTTTATTGAGGAAAATTATGATCAGCGTATTACGGTAGATCAGCTGGCGGGTATGGTAGCCCTGGGGCGCCGCAATTTTGAGCGCCGTTTTAAGCAGGCCACTACCAGCTCTGTAGTGGAGTATGTGCAAATGGTAAAGGTGGAAGCAGCCAAAAAGTTGCTGGAACGCGGTATGAAAACCATTAATGAAGTGATGTACGGTATTGGTTATAACGATACTAAATCGTTCCGGGATGTGTTTAAGCGCATTACGGGGATGTCGCCGTTAGATTACCGGAACCGGTTTAACCGGGAAGTGATGGTGTAAGTTTTTTTGGATGTTTTATACAAGCAAAGGCCTGACAGGTTTAAAGAACTTGTCAGGCCTTTAACATGTATGCCGCACTTCAAGGCGGTTATCAATATTTCGC
>NZ_DATCRF010000586.1:0-2986 GCF_036569125.1 Chitinophaga sp.
GTCATATACCGGTCTTCCCGTTATTGTTGTTATCGGAGCAACCGGGCTTGATTTGCGGAAAAGGGATCTTATTTTCTCCAGCAGATTCATATAAAGGAGCTTGAATTTTGAAAGTACAAAATAAACCCACAATCCAGGTCCAGTTTTTGCTAACTTTCGCTCCAAAATCCTACGCACCAGTATGAAGCATATCCATACACTTTTTATCATCATTATCCTGGCCGCCGGCTGTAACACAGCTACCAATACCAATGATCAATCAGATAGTACCCATATCACTCCTGCACCGGTAACAAAAGAAAAACCATCCGCCTTCACCGGCCCTATGACCGGTGAAAGAATAAACGGCCCTGCCAATATCCGCAGCAGCGCCAATGGAGCAGTGATCTTTTCTTTAAACGATTACACCCTGGTTAACAGTACTGAAGGTAAAAACGGTTGGTATAACATTGGTGTGCTCGCTGAGCTGCCGAATGATGCCTATGGTACGGATACCCTCCGCAAAGGCCACAAGATCATCGTAGATGGTAAGGTAGTGGGTGAAATATTAAAAGACATACCGGTTAGCACCAGCACCAACACCAGGAAAACCTGGGCCGAACTGACCGGCTATACCTATAAGGATAACCTGTACCCTGAATCCATTATTGAAAATGTGCTGGAAGATTATTTAAGCAAAATAACAGACCGTTCCCTCAAAAGCCTGCAGCCTTTTATCAGCAATTTTGAGCTGGAGAAAGACGACCGCATGCCGCCTTTCATTACCTATTTCAATTATGAGAACTGGATCGATGACCCCTCGCCGTTAATGCGCATACAACTGGTATTTGAAAAAGATCAGTTAATAGGCATCGTGCATTCGCGGAACATCCAGGTGCCCAATACTACCAATGCAGCGCTGGAAAGGGATTTCCAGGTAGCTTTTTATAATGATATCCCAAAGGAAACACAGCAGAAATTTATAAAGGTGTTTAATTCCTTCATGCAGGGTGTTGACTAAGCCGTCAATGTGCCGGTTTAAACTGTTCACTATCGGACATGCCCCTTATTACAAACGGACAGTTTGCTGTATATCTATATCTTCAAGTGATTGGTTTTTAAGTGAATGGTAAGATGGCATTTTCTTGGTGCTGCCATCCGGATCAAACCAATAGTTATGTTCGCCACCTATTTCAAAACCGCCACGCGCAGCCTCTGGAAGAACAAAACCTACAGCTTCCTGAACATCTTTGGGCTGGCAATAGGTATGGCCTGTGCAGGACTGATCTTTTTATGGGTAGAAGATGAAATGACCTTTAACAACTTCCATGTAAAGCAGGACCGGCTGTACATTACCAAGGTGAACTCCGATATGGACAATGGGATAAGCACCCATACTTCCACCCCCGGTGTAATGGGGCCCGCCATGAAAGCGGAGCTGCCCGGTATTGCCAATACCTGCAGGTATACGGAGGAAGGAGCCAGCCTGCTGTTCACTATTGGCGATAAGCCATTGTATGCTACCGGCCGGTATGCGGAAGCTTCGTTGTTCGATATGTTCACGCTGCCTTTTGTGCAGGGCAATCCCAAAACGGCTTTTGCACAGCTTTATTCTCTGGTGATCACTGAAAAAACAGCGCGTAAATTTTTTGGAACAGAAAAAAATGCATTGGGCAAAACTGTGCGGGTAAACCGGGAGCAGGATTATGTGATCACTGGTGTGTTGAAAGACCTGCCTGCCAATTCCACGCTGCGGTTTGAGTGGATAGCTCCGTTTGAGATCTATTACCGCAAAAGTCCCTGGGCACAGACCTGGGACAATAGTTGCCTTACAACCTTTGTAGAATTAAAACCCGGGGTAACGGCTGCATCTGTAGATAAGTTGCTGTATAATTATATAAAACAAAAAGTACCGGATGCCATCACACATCCTTTTTTATTCAATATGCAATACTGGCGGCTGTATAGTGAGTTTCGGAACGGCAAGCCCACTGGCAGTGGCCGTATTATGTATGTACGCCTGTTTACCACTATTGCCTGGATCATTTTGCTTATTGCCTGTATTAATTTCATGAACCTGGCTACTGCCCGCAGTGAAAAGCGTGCCCGGGAAGTGGGTGTACGCAAGGTGCTGGGTGTAGGTAAAAGCGGGCTGGTGATGCAGTTTATGAGTGAAGCCCTGGCAATGGCCTTTATAGCAGCAATAGCAGCGGTGTTGATCATGGCGCTGTTCTTACCTGCATTTAATATGCTGGTGCAGAAAGAGCTGGTATTAGGGCTGCTGCAGCCTTTACACATAACAGCGTTACTGGGTATTGCCCTGGTATGCGGAGTAGTGGCAGGCAGTTATCCGTCGTTTTACTTATCCTCTTTTAACCCCGTAGCAGTATTAAAAGGATTGCAGG
Source organism: Chitinophaga sp. (assembly GCF_036569125.1). GTDB lineage: Bacteria > Bacteroidota > Bacteroidia > Chitinophagales > Chitinophagaceae > Chitinophaga. The sequence continues at coordinate 2,385 of NZ_DATCRF010000586.1, forward strand.
CCAAAACAGGCAGTGCCGCCTTCATTCGCAAAGGGTTGGTGGTAATGCAGTTTACCATGTCTATTATGCTGATCATTGGCACTATTATCATTTACCAGCAGATCCAGCATGTAAAACACCGTAACCTGGGTTTTAATAAGGATAACCTGATCCAGATGAATTTACAGGGTGATATGCTGAAGCACTTTCCCGCAATTAAACAGGATCTGTTAAACACAGGCGCAGTAGCCAATGCTTCCCTGGCCGATCATGAAACCATTTATAGTGGTAATAATACTACCGGTATTGACTGGCCGGGTAAACCACCCGGCAGCCAGATCCTGGTATCACAAAGAGTAGTAAGCCCGGAATATGTAAATGTAGCAGGTATGCAGCTGGTTGAGGGCAGGGACTTTAAACCTTCAGATGTAGTGGAAATGAACCCGGGTTTTGGGCCTAAGGATTCTACCATCAAATACTTCAACATACTGGTAACGGAGTCCATGGGCAGGCTCCTTGGAGAAGGCAGCGCCATTGGCAAAACCATGTTAATGCCAGGTGACAAGCCCGGCCAAACTTTTAACCTGCGCGTAGTAGGTGTGATAAAGGATTACGTATATGGC
>NZ_DATCRF010000587.1:0-16372 GCF_036569125.1 Chitinophaga sp.
TTGTTTTGGTAGTAGCGCTCTGTGCGCAAATCTAAAGGCATTGATGCATTTAAATGTGAATACGCCGTTAATGTAAGCCAGAAACTTAGCCCCTCTTTTTATCTCCCATCATGCCAATTCTACTCCCGAAATGTTTGGGGAGGTGCAGGAACGACTGTGGATTTTATTCCACATTTTAAAGTAAGGCCTGATTCCACAGGTGATCCCTAATGCAATACCGCCGTGGTTGGAGTGATATTTGACTGGATAGCTTTTCCGTAGAGCAGTGAATTGTACCGGAAAAAAACTGACACAAATGAATAAAACTTTGCTTTTTGTTACAACTTTTCCGCCCCGTGAGTGTGGTATTGCAACTTTTGCCCAGGATCTGGTGAACGCACTGCAGAAGTCATTTGCAGAAAAGCTGGATATCAGCGTTTGCGCCCTGCTGGAAGCAGGCAGGTCTCAGGCGCCGGCGTACAAGGCGCCTGTAAAATATACGGTGGATCCGTTTGATATTGACAGCTGTATCACCTTTGCCCACCGGGTGAATGCGGATGACCAGATCGACCTGGTGTGTTTTGAGCATGAATTTGGCCTTTATGGTGGCGATTACGGGCATAATATGCTGGCCATGTTATCCCTGCTGGATAAACCTTTTGTAGTACGGTTCCATACCGTATTACCTTACCCGGACCCTAAATGCCTGAAAGTAGTGAGCATTATAGGCGCCCTGGCCAGCAAGATCATAGTAATGACGCAAACCTCGGCAGATATACTCCTTTCTACCTACCATCTGCCTGCACATAAGATCGTACATATACCGCATGGCGTGCATGCGCGTATTACAGAGAACGTGGCTGAGCTGAAAGAGCGGTATAACCTGCAGGGCAAAAAAGTGCTGACCACCTTCGGGCTGCTGAGTGAGAATAAGGGCCTTGAAACAGCCATCCGCGCTATGAAGCCTATTGCAGAACAGTTTCCGGATACCGTGTACCTTATACTGGGTAAAACTCACCCGGTGGTGCTGTCGCGGGAAGGAGAGCAATACCGGCAGCGCCTGCAGCAGCTGATAGCTGAGCTGGGATTGCAGCAGCATGTAAGATTTGTAAATAGCTACCTAAGCCTGGATAACCTGCTGGACTATCTTTCTTTAACAGATATTTACCTGTTCACCTCTAAAGATCCGCACCAGGCAGTGAGCGGCACCTTCTTATATGCCATGAGCGCCGGCTGCCCCATTGTAAGCACCTCCTTTTCCCAGGCCCGTGAAATGCTGGATGAGTGTTGTGGTTACCTGATAGATATGGGCAGTCATGAGCAGCTGGCTGAAAAAGCCATTCGCCTGCTGGGCGACCAGGAGCTGCGCCAGCAAATGAGCCGCAATGCCATCGAAAAAACACGCAACGCTATCTGGGAAAATGTAGCCATTGCGCATATGTCCATGTTTAAAGAAATTATGGCCGAAAAAGAGCTGCTGCTTCCCAGCCTGCCGCCCGCTTACCTGGATCACATTGACCGTATGACGGACGAATTTGGGATGATACAGTTTTGTAAGCACGATCAGCCCGACCCGGAATCCGGCTACACCCTGGACGACAATGCCCGTGCCCTTATAGCCATGAGTATGTACATCAGCACTGTAAAAGGCAGCAGCTTTGTAAACTCTCTTTGCCACAAATACCTTGATTTTATAGAGTATTGCCAGCAGCCGGATGGCCGCTTCCTGAACTATGTGAACATCCGCGGTTATTTTGACAGCGCTAATTATGAGGTGAACCTGGAAGATGCCAACGGGCGCGCTGTTTGGGCCCTGGGCTATTTACTGAGCCGGCATAATGAAATGCCCTCCCTGCTGGTGCAGCAGGCTAACCGTATATTGCAGCCCTGCCTTACCTGGCTGGAAACGCTTACTTCGCCACGGGCCATGGCATTTGCCATTAAGGGATTGTATTATTACATGCAATACCGGCCGGGCGGCATAGCAGAAGATATAATTAATACCTTAGCGGGCCGTTTATATAATATATATCAACAGGAGGCAGATGCACAGTGGAAGTGGTATGAGCCGTACCTGACCTACGGAAATGCCGTGCTGCCGGAAGCTATGATGATGGCTTACCAGGTAAGCGGTAATACCGGCTGGCTGCATACGGCAAAAGAAAGCCTGGAATTCCTGTGCAGCAAAACCTTTACGGATAATTACATGAAAGTGATCAATAACAGGACCTGGTATCACAAGAACACCACTCAGGATAATATTGCAAATACTTTGGATGGCGGGGAACAATCAATTGAAATAGCCTATACCATGCTTACCCTGCACACATTTTTCCGGGCCACGGGCAACCATGCCTACCTGGAAAAAATGCGTTTAGCGTTTAGTTGGTACCTGGGCAATAATCATTTAAAGCAACTGATATACAACCCGCTCACCTACGGCTGTTATGACGGTTTAGAAAAGAATAATGTCAATCAGAATCAGGGCGCCGAGTCGAGTGTTTGTTACCTGATAGCCAGGTTATTAATGGAACAATGGAATAAACACAAGTATGTTACAACACAGAAAACAGGGATTGAGTCTGGTGTCAGACTTAGTCTCAACTGAAACTATGAAAGGATCGTTTGTCCTTATAATTGATGATGAACCGGATATATGCAGGTTGTTGCAAATGAGTTTAGTTAGACTGGGTTATGACGTGAAATATGTGCATGAGCTGCGCGCCGGTTTACAGTGTATTCAAAGTCAGCAACCGGATATACTTTTTCTGGATATACACCTGCCGGATGGTTCCGGACTGGAAGCAATTTCTGTTTTCAAAAACAAATATCCAGCCTTAAAAGTGATCACGATCAGCGCATATGATAACGGCATGGAAAAGCAAACTGCACTCAGTGCAGGAGCCAGTTATTTTCTGGCCAAACCCTTTAGTGTAAAGAATGTAGACGAGTTGATGAAAGATGTTAAAAGTTAATCGTCTGCAAATTATTTCGTAACTTTAAAAGCTTATAGCCAACATCATACATACCATTATGAGAAATATAATGATCATAGATGATGAGATCAATATCTGTACTTTGTTAAGTAAATTTCTTGGCAAACACGGATTTAAAGTAGATACTACAATGTCGGGTAATGCAGCGTTGAAAATGATGAAGGAGAAGACCTATGACCTGGTACTATGTGATTATCGTCTCAAGGATACTGACGGTGCCCAGCTCCTGCAGGATATCCGCCAGTTAAATCCGCGTACCATCGTAATTATTATTACCGGGTATACGGATGTAAGGGTTGCAGTGGAAATGGTTAAGAATGGTGCTTATGACTATTTATCCAAACCACTGTACCCGGATGAGATCCTGAACCTGGTGCACAAAGCATTTGCGCACCTGGATGCAGAAAGTGAAAGAGAAGCCCTGCAGGCCGTTTCCCAGCCGCAAACCATAGCGGCTAACCGGGAGAATGGAAGCGCCGGCGCTAACGGCAAAGCGCCTGTTTCTGAAATGCTGGATAAAAGCAACAAGTATGTGTATGGAGAAAGCAGCGGTGCAACGGAACTGTTCCGCCAGATCAAGCTGGTAGCTCCAACAGACTATAGCGTGATCATTTTCGGGGAAACAGGTACCGGTAAGGAATCCGTAGCCCACCTGATCCACCATCACAGCAAACGCAGCTCACAGCCTTTTGTAGCGCTGGATTGCGGCAGCCTTTCAAAAGAGCTGGCCGCCAGTGAATTATTTGGTCATGAAAAAGGCGCTTTTACCGGCGCTATCAATACTAAGATTGGCGCCTTCGAACAGGCAACAGGCGGCACCCTTTTTCTGGATGAGGTATCCAACCTTTCTTACGACATACAGGTAGCGCTGCTGCGCGTAATACAGGAAAAAGTGATACGCCGCGTAGGCAGCCTGAAAGAGATACCCATTGATGTGCGCATCATCGTGGCCTCTAACGAAAAGCTGTCAGAATCCGTACAGCGCGGCCGTTTCCGGGAAGATCTGTTTCACCGCTTTAACGAATTCACCATTTACATACCACCGCTGCGTGAACGTAAGGAAGACCTGCAGCTGTTTGTAAATGCCTTTATTGGACAGGTGGAAAAAGAGCTGCAAAAGAATTGCGGTAAGATCACCCAGGAAGTATGGGAATGTTTCCAGAAATACAGCTGGCCGGGCAACATCCGTGAGCTGAAGAACGTAATACGCCGCGCATGCCTGCTTACGCCGGAGCACCAGGATATTACCATGAGCGCACTGCCGCTGGAAATGAAAGAGGCTTTTGTACAAAGCTATGAGGAGGATCCGGTGAGCGAGCTGGCGGCCATTGCCAATGAAAATGATCTTAAAACGGTAGCCTTACAGGCGGAGTATAACAAGATCATTAACGTGCTCAAAGAGGTTAAGTACAATAAAACCAAAGCTGCGCAGCTGCTGAATATAGACCGTAAAACACTGTATAACAAGCTGCGCCTGCTCAATATTAATTATTGAACACCCGGGTAATGAAAAAAGAGGAAACAAAGCAACAGTTGGGTGAGAACAAAAAAGGAGGAGTTGTTGGTTTTTTCGAACGCTTTTCCACGCAGGTAAGTAATGTTACAGGGTCAGTATGGGCCTTTGGTACTGCTTTGGGCATCATTATCATTTGGGCTGTTAGCGGGCCGGTATTTGGTTTTTCCGATACCTGGCAACTGGTAATTAATACCGGCACTACCATCATCACTTTCCTGATGGTGTTCGTGATCCAGAAATCGCAGAACAAGGAATCCAAATCGGTGCAGCTAAAGCTGAATGAGCTCATAGCCGCGAACCGCCAGGCCAGTAACCGGCTGATAGTGGCAGAGGACCTTACGGAAGAGGAGCTGGATGTGCTGCATAAATATTACTGCAAGCTGGCGGATGAAACTAAGGCGCGTATTAATATGAAAGAATCCCACTCTGTAGAGGAAGCTATAGAGAATACGGAGGAAAAGATCAAAGCACAATAAGCAAGGTCATTTACAGTATACTATAAAAAGAAAGGGCCGGTCACTGACCGGCCCTTTTGCATTGTGTTAGTTAGTGGGTAGGGTAATGCTGAACGTGGTGCCTTTACCGGGCTCACTGTCCACATGTATATTCCCCTTATGATTAATGATAATGTTCTGCGTGCTGGTTAAGCCCAAACCGCTGCCTTTGGGCTTGCTGGTAAAGAAGGGGTCAAACAGCTTGGCCTTCATATCTTCCGGTATCCCGGGCCCGTTATCGCTAACCTGTATCACTGCCCGGTCGTTATGGCGGGCGGTATAAATGTTCAGCTCTCCTTTGCCGGGCGTCATGGCCTCAATGGCGTTAATGATAATATTCAGCAGGGCTATTTCCACTTTCTCGGCATCGGCGGGTATCATTACATCCGGGTCAGAAAGGCGTTTGTCTACCCGGATCTCATTCAGCTGTAAACGGTCCTGCGCCAATGCCAGCGCTTTTTCCGTAAGCTCGTTAATGCCGTGCTGCTGCACATGCAGCTCTATCATGCGGGTGCTGTTCAGCAGCTCGGTGATCAGCTGGTTTATGCGTATGCAGTTACGTTCTATTATATCGGTATACAGCTGGCTGTCTTCCGTAACGCCGGGTTCCAGTTTAAACTGGCTTACTGCCAGTAAAATGTTGGTCAGGGGGTTACGTACCTCATGTGCAATTACGCGGGCTATACGGCCTGTAATTACAAATTTTTGCTGCTGTTGTTTTTCCTGCTCCTCTTTTTTCTTTTCCGTAATATCCTGTACTACGCACAAAAAGATCTGGGCGGCGGCGTCCAGCATTACGGCATTTACCATTACATCCAGCTTTTTGCCGGCGCTGTTCACAAAGTTATATTCGGCAGGCCCGCAGCCGTCTTCCCCGCAGATCTGGTCAAAGAAATGCCGGTACTGCTCCTCAAACAGGAACAGGTCTTTCAGGTTCATTGCCAGCATTTCTTCGCGGGTGTATTGCAGGGTTCTGCAGGAGGCGGGGTTGGCGTCAATGATGTTCTTATCACAGTCGGCCAGTATGATCAGGTCATGTGCTTTTTCAAACACACCATAATACTTTTTCTCACTTTCCGCCAGGGTGCGCAGGTGGTTCATTTCATCCAGCGCGTAGCGGATGGAGCGTTCCAGCAGGTCGCCGCTGATCTCTCCTTTTACCAGGTAATCGGAGGCGCCGGCCATCATAGCCTCTTTATCGATCGTATAATCTCCTTTACCGGTAAGCATGATCACGGGCGCCTTATACCCGATCTGCTGGAAATAGTGCAGCATATCAATACCGGTATAAGGTCCCAGGCGGTAATCCACCAGGTAAATATCATGTGCCTTGCGGCTGATCTGCTCCTGCCCCTGCGCGTAGGTGGAGGCCCAGTTCAGCTGGTACTGGCCGGGGGATATGTCCTGTAACAGCTCGTTCACCAGGAAAAAATCATCCTCGTCATCATCAATCATCAAAATGTGTATGGGCTGGTCCGTCATGATCGTGTCTGAATAGTTTGGCAAGTGTATAAATTTTGTGTCTGGAACAACCGTCTTCAGCAGTAGAAGTGGTCCGCATCATTTCCCGCAATTAAAGTGCTAAACTTTCCGGTAAGGCAGCGGCAGGTCACTTTTTTTGTTTAACTGGCAAAATTATTACAAAAGCGGCACCTTTGCCCGGGTAGCCATAAGCCATAATGTACCCCTGGTGGCTGTCTACTATCTTTTTACAAATGGCCAGCCCAATGCCGGTACCGGAGTACTCGCTGATGCCGTGCAGGCGCTGGAAAATAAGGAAGATCCGTTCCGCATAATCCGGGTCAAAGCCAATCCCGTTATCCTCAATACAAATACGGCAAAAGGTTTCATCCCAGCGGTTCTCCTTTACAATGTTGATCTCTTTGCCTTTCAGCAGCTGGTAGCTGATGTTGATCTCCAGCTGCCGTTCTTCCTGTGAAAATTTAATAGCGTTGGTAAGTATGTTCTGGAACAGCTGCTGAAAGTTGGTAATGTTCCCTTCTATGATGGGTAGCTGGGTGCTGTGTACTACGGCGTTCTTTTCCTGTAACGCTACTTCCAGGTCGCTTAGTACATTTTGCAGCAGGGCGCTCATATCAACTTCCGTAATGCTTTCCGGGGCTACGCGCCCGGCCCGGGAAAATAACAGCAGGTCATTGATCAGGATCCGCATACGGCCTACCGCTACTATCATACGGTCAATAAGCTGGGAGGCATCCGGGGGCAGCTGGTCTTTATACTTTACCTGCAGCCGGTCGCTGAAGGTGGATATTTTGCGCAAAGGTTCCTGCAGGTCATGTGAGGCTACATAGGCAAATTGTTCCAGCTCCTGGTTGCTTTTGTTCAGCAGCTGTATGTTCTGCTGCAGGTCGCGCTGGTAAGATTTCAATTTGGATTCAATATGCAGCTGCAGCTTAAATTCCTTGGTTAAGGTAATGTAAGAATAGAGGCCGATCAGAATGGCTACGATAGAAGAAATAAAGATCACCGGTATCCACAGGCTGGAGAAGAAGTGGAACAGCTCTGTTTTTTCATGCAGCTGGGCATCTTCTATCTGCATCATGTCCTCTACCACATGCTCTATACGGTCCATTATTTTTTCGCCTTCTGTTACAGACAGCCGCTCTATACGCGGGCTGCCGGAGCTAACACCGGCCTGCAGCTGCTGGTATTTAACAGCCAGCAGCGCCTTAAGCGTATCCATATGCTGCTCCTGCTTATGGCTGTCAATTACAATACTGCGCAGCGCTTCATATTCTTTCTGAAGATTGTTGCTTCTTTCCTGCATATCAGGGTGCAGGAAAGAGCTGTCGTTTGTAAGGCTGAAACCTCTTATGGCAGCTTCCGCATCCTTCAGCTGCTTGATAATTGTTTCCAGTCTTTTGGATACTTCTATTGTATGGTTCAGTCTGCCCGCATTATCCAGCAGGTTCTTTGTTACCAGGTAGGAAAAGAACGATGCAGCAATGATAACGGAGAAAGCTATAAAAAAGCCGAGTCTTATTTTTCTTTGTACAGGATTGTGCATTGGTTCAAATAAGGGACTTCCGAAGTTATTTAATTTAACGCATCTGCCTCTAAAAAATTTGTTAAATGATCTCTTACAGATTTACGTGCAAGATTTTCTACATTATGAAAAGCAAATTCTACAGGATTGACGCGACTTTCAGCCGATTTTAAATGGTGTTTATCTCTTACGCCTATAGGTAATTGTATTACGCTACTATGGAATGAACTTTGATTTCTTTTTGTTACTGTTAACTTTTTATACTGTACAAATATTCTTTCACCAAAACATCAAAGCCATGAAACAGCAACCGGATAAGGGTAATGAAAACAACCCTTCGCAACAGCAACCTGGCACTGAGCAACCTGATAAAAAGCCTGCTACACCGGGACAACAATCACCCAATAAACAGGATATTCCTGATGATGTACCTGAAAGGGAAATAAAACATACCCCTGCTGATCCGCAAAACGAAGAACAGGGTAAATAACATATAACACCAAGTATTCTAACACTAACTATTTCATCATTCTTAAAATCTTATAAAAATGGCTGGTACAACTAAAGCATCCTCCAAAACTACCTCAAAGACCTCCGCCGCTAAGAACAAGAGCAATAGCGAGCCTTCTAAATTTCAGCAGCTGTTCATGGATGAGCTGAAAGATATTTACTGGGCAGAAAAAAACCTGGTAAAATCATTACCCAAAATGCAAAAAGCTGCCACTTCTGAAGAACTGGCCAATGCCATTGCAGAACATGTGGAAGTAACAAAAGGCCATGTAAGCCGCCTGGAACAGGTGTTTGAAATGCTGGGCGCAAAAGCGGTAGCTAAAAAATGCCCGGCTATGGAAGGTTTAATAGCAGAAGGACAGGAAGTAGTAAGCGATACAGAAGAAGATACTGCAGTGCGTGATGCGGGTATTATTGTGTGCTCACAGAAAATTGAGCACTATGAAATAGCCGCTTATGGCAGCCTGCGTACACTGGCTAACAGGATGGGGCAAAGCGAAATCGCTTCTTTGCTGGAACAAACCCTGGAAGAAGAAAAAGAAACAGACCAGACGCTGACACAAATAGCAGAATCTTCTGTAAATGAAGAAGCTGCTGCTGAATAAACAACAACATCATTTATTGTTACGGAAACCTACGAAGGCCTCTGCATACCGCTGGAGGCCTTTTTAAATTGTTAAGTCGTAATTCATGATCGAGCACGTTAACTATATCCACGATCATTGCCTGGCAAACGGCCTTACAGTGGCAGTAGCGGAAAGTGTAACCGCAGGGCAGCTACAGCTGAATCTTAGCCGGGCCACCAATGCTTCAGAGTTCTTCCAGGGCGGTATTACCGCCTATAACACCGGGCAAAAAGTAAAGCATTTGCAGGTTGAGCCTATTCATGCGCTGGACTGTAATGCTGTATCACAGCAGGTAGCCATACAAATGGCCCTGGGCGTTTGCACCCTGTTTAACAGTACGGTGGGTATTGCTGCTACCGGTTATGCCACCCCTGAACCGGCGCTGGGCGTTAATACCCTGTATGCTTACTATGCTATAACCTGCAAAGGGCTGGTGCTGGCTGCCGGCAAAATTGTACCTGTTGCAAAAGACCCTGAAGAGGTGATGCAGGAATACGCACAGAAGATCATTGACGCCTGCTGCCGCCATTTTAAGGAACGGGAGTTAATTAATAATGAATAATTAATAAGAGTAGCAGCAGTAAGATAAGCGGGCTTTACTATTAGTTATTCTTTTTCAGTACTAATCAGTATTAATCGGAAAATGGAGAATGAGGAAGCGCTGTTAACAGCCAAAGCCGCACGGCTGCGATATGTAACTACAGATATGCCCGGTATTAGCCGTGTTAAAAATGGTAACGGCGTATTTTATACGGATGCAAAGGGAGAGAAGGTCACAGATGAAGCCATACTGGAACGCATCCGTAAGCTTGTGCTGCCACCAGCCTGGGAGCAGGTATGGATCTGCCCTTATGAGAACGGTCACCTGCAGGCCATAGGCGTGGATACCAAAGGCCGCCGCCAATACCGCTACCATACCACCTGGCAGCAGGTGCGTAATGAAACCAAGTACGACCGGCTTCAACATTTTGGGGAAAAACTACCTCAGATACGCAAACGTATTAAAGCAGGGCTGCGTAAAAGGGACATGAATAAAGAGAAGGTGTTATCCATTGCCCTTAGCGTACTGCAGGAAACCTGGATCCGCGTAGGCAATGCTTCTTACGAGAAATTATATGGCTCCTACGGCCTTACCACCCTGCGCAACCAGCATGTGAAAATTAACGGTAACACCCTGTTCTTTCACTTTAAGGGGAAAAAGGGTGTGGAGCAGAAGATCACCATCAAACATTCTTCCCTTGCTAAATTATTGAAGAAGGTGCGGGAAATACCAGGGCAGGAGCTGTTCCAGTATTATGATGAGAATGGCGAGCATAAAAGCCTGGGCTCGGGCGACATTAACGACTTCCTGAAAGAGTGTACGGATGAGGATTTTACCTGCAAGGATTTCCGCACCTGGGCCGGCAGCGTGCATGCTTTGAACATGCTGGCCGATATGGAGCCTTTTGATACAGCTACTGCCTGTAAACGGAATATTGTAAGCGTAATGGATGGGGTGGCCGGTAAGCTGGGTAATACGCGGGCGGTGTGTAAAAAATATTATGTGCACCCGCGTTTGTTAATTGCCTATGAGGAGGGGAAGCTGGAGCCTTATATGCGGCAGGTGCGGGAAAGCCGCAATAAAGCCGGGAAAGGGGAGCTGCACAACGATGAAAAAGTGCTGCTGAAATTCCTGAAAAAAAGCTGATGTGCTAATGAAACATCTTTAACTGCCCGTTATTGTTCATTAGCACATCAGCAAATTATCTGCAATCAGATCAGATCTGTTCCTCCCTGTCTTCTACCGGGATCTTTTTAATAAAATCGTCAAAGCCGCTTTCTTCGTGAGAGCTATACACTCCATAAGCATCCAGCACAAATCCTTTTTCACCTTCCGCATCTTCCATTAAGTATAAAATGTTGGAATCTGCAGGGTCGGATTCTCCTTCAAAACGGAATGTTTTAACAATCTTCAGATCTTCCGGGTTAAATACCTTCTTACTTTCTGTTGATTGCATTCTGCCATGGTCACTCATTTTAAATTCATGATCATAGCCCTTATGTCGCATTTTTTCCATGACCTGGGACAGCGTGGTCATTTCACCTGGTTTCTCTTGCATAAAAAAGGGAATTTGGTTCCAGGAGTAAAAGTCAAAAGTTATGCCACCGGTCCTTTTCCCCTGCCACTATGGTACTATTTGTGTTATAGTCTTTTTACAAATAATTAATACTATGAGATCAATTTGGTCAGGATCAATTGGTTTCGGGCTGGTAAATATCCCGGTTAAATTATACAGCGCTGTGCAGGACAGCCGGCTGGACCTGGATATGCTGGATAAAAAGAACCACGCCCGTATTAAATTCCAGCGCATTAATGAAGATACCGGCAAAGAGGTGCCCTGGGAACAAATCGTGAAAGGTTATTTGTATAACGATGAGTATGTGATTCTGGAAGATGAGGATTTTGAAGAAGCCAGTCCTAAAAAAAGTAAGATCATAGAAATAGAGGCCTTTGTGATGGAGGATGAAATAGACGATATCTATTTTGAAACGCCTTACTTCATTGAGCCGGATAAAGCAGGGGTAAAGGCTTACGAGCTGCTGCTGAAAACCTTGCAAAAAACAAAGAAAACAGGGCTAAGCCGTTTTGTGCTGCGCTCTAAAGAACACCTGGCAGTAGTGCGCGCGAGAGATAATTACCTGCTGCTGCAGCAGCTGCGTTTTGAGCAGGAGCTCCGGTCACCCGAAGAGCTAACCCTGCCGGATGCCCGCACCAAGGTGAGTAAAAGAGAGCTGGACATGGCCGAAGCGCTGGTGAAACAATACAGCACCAAGTTTGACATTAGTCAGTATAAGGATGAGTATACGGCCGAACTAATGAAGATCATTAAAGCCAAGGCCAGCGGCAAACGCCGTACAGTGAAGAAAATGAAGGTGGTGCATACTAAAAGCACCGACCTGTTTAGCCAGCTGAAAGCTAGCCTGGGCAATGGAAGTACTGGTAAAAAACGGGCCTCATGAGTAGTTTAAGCACGTACAATAAAAAACGGGATTTTAAGCAAACCAGCGAGCCTACGGGCGGCAAGGCGGCAAAGGGCCGGCATATTTTTGTGATACAGCGTCACCACGCCTCCCGCATACATTACGATTTCAGGCTGGAAGTAGCCGGGGTATTAAAAAGCTGGGCAGTACCTAAAGGCCCCTCTTTAAACCCTGCTGATAAAAGACTGGCCATGCAGGTAGAAGACCATCCGTATGACTATAAAGATTTTGAGGGCACCATACCCAAGGGTAATTACGGAGCAGGCACTGTGTACGTATGGGACAAAGGCAGCTATGAGCTGTTACATGGCGATGGTAAAAATTTTGACAAGGTAGCCCTGCAAGAAATTAAAGAGGGTAACCTAAAAATAAAGATGAAGGGCAAAAAGCTGAAAGGCGAATTTGCGCTGGTGAAAATGAAAGGCAGGGAAGATAATTCCTGGTTACTATTAAAACATAAGGATGATTACGCAGTAAAAGAGGAATATAACAGTGAGGACTATACGCCGAAGAGAGTAATTGAGCAGGGATTGAAGTTTAAGGAGCAGGAAAAAGGCGGCAGCAGTGCCCGCAGGAAAGTGGCAACTACCGAAAAACGCAGTACTGCTAAGCGCAGCAGCACCGCCGCAGCGCAAAGCGGTGTTAAAAAAAAAGCGCTCGCCGCACCCAAAACAAACACACCTCAAACAAAAGTAAAAGCCGCTCCTGAAAAAATGTATAAGCCTACCATGGCTACCCTGGTGGAGGCCCCTTTTAGCCGGGAAGGCTGGTTGTTTGAGCCCAAGTGGGATGGCTACCGCGCCATTGCTGATGTGCGGAATGGTAAGGCGGACCTGTATTCCCGTAATCATCTTTCTTTTAACAAAGATTATCCCCCCATTGTAAAGGCCGTAGAGAAAATTTCGCACAATGTGGTACTGGATGGAGAAGTAGTAGTGCTGGACAGTAAAGGCAATACCAACTTCCAGGCTTTGCAGAACTACAAAAATACTACTAATACCGGCAAGCTCACGTACGTTGTTTTTGACCTGCTGAACCTGGATGGGCAGGATCTGCGGGAGATGCCCTTAATACAACGTAAAGAGCTGTTAGCGGAAGTGGTAAAGCAGCTGAATGACCCGGCCGTGATCTATTCGGATCATATACTAACAAACGGTGAAAAGCTATATGAAAAAGCCCGCAGCAAACAATGGGAAGGCATTATAGCCAAAAAGGCGGATAGTGTGTATGAAGAAGACCGCCGTACCATGAACTGGCTAAAAATGAAGGTGCTGAATGAGCAGGAAACTATTATTTGCGGTTACACGGCGCCGCGCGGCAGCCGTAAAAAGCTGGGGGCGCTGGTGCTGGGCGTGCTGGATGATAAAGGCGCCCTGCGGTATGTAGGGCATTGTGGCGGCGGTTTAAACGGAGAGCTCATAGATATGCTGTATGATAAGCTGCAGCCGCTGCAGCAAAAAACACCGGTGTTCAAAGAAAAAATAAAAACCAATATGCCGGTCACCTGGGTAAAACCGGAGCTGGTATGCCAGATAAAGTTTTCATCATGGACAGAAGGAGGCCACCTGCGGCAACCTATATTCATGGGCCTGCGAAAGGATAAGCCGGTGAAGGAAGTAAAAAGGGAAACTGCAAAACCATTACAAATGGCTACTACTGCAAACCGCAAAACAAAGGCACCCGCTGCTGCAAAAGCAAGTGCTGCGAAAGCCGGTGGCGCAAAATCTACTGCTGCAAAAAGTAAGACTGCTGCAAAGGCAGCTCCTGCTGTGCAGCATGAAAAAGAGCGCACATTAAAGCTGAATGGTAAAGACGTAACGCTTACGAACCAACAGAAAATTTACTGGCCGGATGAAAAGATCACCAAAGGCCAGCTGGTTGACTATTACCTGGCTGTTGCAAAATATTTGCTGCCCTACCTGAAAGACCGGCCTATGAGCCTGCACCGTTTTCCCAACGGTATTAAGGGCAGCAGCTTTTACCAGAAAGATATTGATCTTGAAACCACACCGGACTGGATCAAGACCATTCCATTGCATGCCGCCTCCACCGGGAAGGATGTGGATTACCTGCTGTGTAATAATGAGGCTACGCTGGCTTATATGATCAACCTGGGGTGTATTGAGGTAAATCCCTGGCTATCCCGGGTAAACCGCCTGGATAACCCGGATTACGTGGTAATGGACCTGGATCCGGAGGACATTGGTTTTAAAGCGGTGATCGAAACAGCCCTGTGTATTAAAGAAATACTGGACCAGCTGAAAGTAACCGGCTTTTGTAAAACCTCCGGTGCATCCGGCCTGCACATTTACATTCCCACCGCTGCTAAATATGAGTATGAGACCTGCCGCCTGTTTGCAGAATTTATTGCGCGGCAAACCAATCAGCAGCTGCCGGGTATTACCAGTGTGGTAAGGGCAAAATCGGCCCGTAAGAAAAAGGTGTATGTAGATTTTCTGCAGAACAGCCGCGGGCAAACCATAGCCGCACCTTACGCTGTACGCCCCAAACCGGGAGCCACCGTATCCGCGCCGTTGCTGTGGGAAGAAGTGAATGATCAGCTGCAGATCTCAGATTTTACCATGCACAATATGTTGGCGCGGCTGGAAGAAAAAGGGGATCTGTGGCAGCCTACGCAGCAGGTAAAGAATGAT
Source organism: Chitinophaga sp. (assembly GCF_036569125.1). Taxonomy (GTDB): domain Bacteria; phylum Bacteroidota; class Bacteroidia; order Chitinophagales; family Chitinophagaceae; genus Chitinophaga. Next base: position 14,804 of record NZ_DATCRF010000587.1, read on the forward strand.
CTGAAAAAGGTGATCCAACAAATAGAAATGGCGGAGTGAAAGCCCCAATGCTAAAAGCTAAATGCTAAACGCCAAATGCTCGCTGTATTTTAGCAGTAAGCATCCCGCGTTTAGCATTCAATTACGAATTACCTTTGCGCTATGCCTAAAGGTAATATTCTTGTTATTGACGATGAGGAGCAGCTGCGTAAGCTGCTCAGCCGTTTACTAGCATTGGAAGGTTATACGCTGTATGAAGCCGGCAATGCCCGTACCGCTCAAAAGCTGCTGGAAAAAGAGGAGATCCAGGTTATACTATCCGACGTAAAGCTTCCCGATGGCAATGGCGTAGACCTTGCCCATACTATTAAAACCGCCCACCCGGATACCGAGATCATTGTATTAACTGCCTACGGCAATATTGCAGATGGTGTACAGGCCATTAAGAACGGCGCCTTTGATTATATTACCAAGGGCGATGATAATAATAAAATACTGCCGCTGGTAAGTAAAGCCATGGACAAGGCTTTGCTGCAGTTCCGCGTACGGGAGCTGGAAAAAAAGATCGGCAGCAAATATAGCTTTGAAAATATTATAGGCCGGTCGCCGGCTGTTAAAGCTGCCATAACACTGGCCGAAAAAGTAGCCCCCGCAGATATTACCGTATTGTTGTTAGGCGAAACCGGCGCCGGTAAGGAAGTATTTGCCCAGGCCATACACCAGGGCAGCAGGCGTAAGCAGCAGCCTTTTGTAGCAGTGAACTGCAGCGCTTTTGGTAAGGAGCTGCTGGAAAGTGAATTGTTTGGTTATGTAGCAGGCGCCTTTACCGGCGCTGCCAAAGACCGGAAAGGATTTTTTGAGGAAGCGCGCGGCGGCACCATTTTCCTGGATGAGATAGGGGAAATGCCGGTGGAGCTGCAGGCCAAGCTGCTGCGGGTGCTGGAAACCCAGGAGTTTTACCGGGTAGGAGAGGCTGTACCCACTAAAACGGATGTACGTATTATTGCCGCTACCAACCGTAACCTGGAAACAGAGATCAGTAACGGGCATTTCCGGGCCGACCTGTTCTACCGCCTTTCCGCTTTCCAGGTGCAGCTGCCTTCCCTGAACCAACGCAAGGAGGATATTCCTGAACTGGCCATGTGGTTTATACAGCAGCTGGGGCCTAAGCTTAATAAACGCGTAAGCGGCATGACGCCTGCCTTTTTACAGGCGCTGCAACAGCATACCTGGAAAGGGAATATACGTGAGCTGCGTAATGTAATAGAGCGCGCTGTAATACTAACGGATACGGATATGCTGGATGCAGCCGTGCTTCCCCTTGACTTTTTATGGAACCAGCAAGGCAGCGACCCTGCTTCCCTGAGCCTGGCCGGCATGGAAAAACAGCACATCTTAAAAGTGCTGGCTTATACAAAAGGCAATAAGACCAAAGCGGCTGAATTAATGGAAATAGGGTTAACTACCTTATACAATAAGATCAAAGAATACGGCATTTAAAGCCACCAGCCTAATAACAGGCAGGCCAGTACAATAAAGGGAGAAGGCAGCTGCGTCATACTCAGAATAGCCAGCGTGGCGGCCATGATC
>NZ_DATCRF010000588.1:0-10084 GCF_036569125.1 Chitinophaga sp.
GGTAAGTACGGTACCCGGTACAGTGGCCGGCATCCAGCCGGTTAAGGTATGGGTAGGGTCGGAAAGCGCTTCGCCTTTGTCGGTAACTTTGGCAATGTTGGCACATTGCCAGCCAGTATTGAGTTCATACTGATCCTGCGCCTGCAAACTGCTGTAGCAAAAAAGCAGCGCGCAGATAATGCTAAATTGTCCCCTGTTCTTCTTCATAATAGGCATAAAGATTAAAATAAAATCGGAGAAAGGGAAATGAAAAAGGAGGAGCGGCGTGTACGCCGGCTCCCCCTTATAAATGTAAAATGCTAAACCGACGAAGGAGGTTCATAGAGACCTTTAAAAGACTTTATGAACTTTAAAAAGACTTTATGAACGAGATAAATGTAAAAGTCAACGCAGTACAGCACCCAACTTTTACATTTAGCATTTAAAATTTTACATTTTACATTCTTCTACTGGTAATACGGGTTCTGGTACATCTTCACCGGATCCAGCTTATACTCATCAAACGGAATGGGATAATACAGGTCCTTTAAACCAAAGTTGGAGATCTTGGCCTTACCATAATCAGCCTGGTTCTTGGCATGTATATAGGTCACCAGCTCGTCAATGGTGAAAAAGCGCAGCAGGTCATACCAGCGGTGGTGCTCAAATGCCAGCTCCACACGTCTTTCATGCAAAATGGCCAGCTTCAGCGTAGGGAATTTACTGCTGTAGTTAGGATCAGCTTTTACCACATTATATAATGGCATACCGGCCCTTTCCCGCACCATATCCAGGTAGGTAATGGCGGTGGCATTATCGCCCAGGTACATATTCACCTCTGCCAGCATCAGCGCCACATCCGCATACCGGATCAATATCCAGTCATTACCGCCGTAACCATTGGTACCGGCAACGGCGCTGGTGTCTCTGAACTTGGTAATGTACCAGTCTTTTACGGTGGCGTCATTGGCAAATTTTACGGAAAAGTCTTTGCGCGGGTCACCTTCCTCATACTCTTTCACCAGGTCCAGCTTTACGTTGCCACCTACGCCGGAAGAGGGTTTTAGCGAATTAACCTTTTCTCCTTTTGCCTGGTTGTTGGCAGCTATGGAAGATGAATAGTTAATATCACCCTGTTTGTTCACGATCTGGAAGATGAGCTCCGGGCAGGTCGATTTTTTATTTACATCAAATACATCCGTGTAAGGAATATCCTTCAGTGCGCTGAAGCTGCGCATAGCCCAGGCAGCGTCCAGGTAGGTTTTTGCATTGTTCAGGTTCTGCGTGCGGCTGCCGGCATCCAGCGTGGTGGCCATGGTCAGGTATACCTGGCCTAACAGGGCATTGGCAGCGGCCTTGCTTACCCGGCCTTTGTTGGCGCCGGTTTGCTGGTTAGGTAAAGGGCTGTTCAACGCATCTTTCAGGTCAGCTACTATCTGCTCATACACCTTCTCTTTCTTTTCACGGAAAGTATTGGCCGTTACTTCTTCCAGCGTGGTAAGCTGTTTGGTTACCAAAGGCACATCGCCCCAGGTGCGCACCAGGTGAAAGTAAATAAGCGCGCGTATGAATTTTGTTTCTGCAGCGTATTGTGTTTTAGTATCTGCGCTGCTAAAGGTAATGTTGTCTATGTTCGACAATACCTGGTTACAGCGGGTAATGGTCTGGAACAGCGCCAGCCAATGTGTTTTAAGGTATGTGTTGCTGGGCAGCAGGGAAAAGTCGTTGAACTGGAAAGGCTCTCCCGCGTTCGACTGGTTATCGTTACGGCCCGCATCGTCCGAACGTTCATCGGTATATAAACCGCTGTTCTCACCAATACCGTCGCCGGTTCTCAGGGATTGATATACCCCATTAACCGCCAGTGCAATATCTCCTTCTGTTTGATAGTATACTGCAGTAGGAATAGCATTGGGATTGCTTTGCTCCAGGAAAGTTTTGCTGCACGCGCTCAGTAAAGAAAGAGCCGCTATACAACCTATTATGAAATATCTGTTAGTCATTGTTTGCTGAGTTTTTAGATCCTTATCAGAATGTAGCTTTCACACCAAAATTGTAAGCGCGTACCAGTGGGTACATGCCGTAATCCACGCCGGGCGTAAGATTTACGCCGTTATTATAATCCACTTCCGGGTTGTAACCCAGGTATTTGGTAATAGTAAAAGCATTATCCACGCTGGCATACACACGTATATTGCTTAAGCCTTTTACGGGTTTCAGCAATGCCTGCGGAATGTTATAGCCCAGGGTAATGTTGGTGCAGCGGAAGTAAGAACCATCCTGTAAATAGAAGGTTGAAAGGCGGGTGCTGTTACTTTGCGTACCACCGCGGGATGCACGGTACACGCTGCCATCACCGGGTTCTGTTGCCGAACGGTAGCGGTTAGCCACCTTGGCATACTGGTTGCCGGAACCTTCCATGTTAAACAGGTAATAATCCTGCCCGTCCAGCACCTGGTTGCCATAAGAACCGTTAAAGGATGCGCTCAGGTCTACAGACCGGTAGCTGAAGTTTAACCCGAACCCATATATGAATTTAGGGTAGGGTGAGCCGATCACGGTTTTATCTGCATCTGATACTACGCCATCGCCATTGGTATCTTCAAAATATAGATCACCCGGCTTTAAGCCATTGCTGGATGCTGTGGAGCGGGCAGGCCCTTTCAGCACATAGCCTTTCGGGAACGACTGTGTGGCAGAATTATAAAAAGCATCATCAGCCGCAATGTTGGCCATATCACTTTCCTTTACCATACCTTTTACCTTAAAGCCGTAGAACATACCAATAGGCTGCCCTTCTTCTGTGATGTGCGTTTTATAGGAGCGCTCTGCTCCGTTGGTGATAATGGTGCTGGCGCCGCCCATATCCAGCACCTTGTTACGGTTCAGGGATATATTGCCGCTGAAGTTGAAGTTGAAATCTTTGGTAGATACGATCCTGCTGTCTATCTGCACATCAAAACCCTTGTTCTGCACTTTGGAATTACGCAGGTTGGTTAATATGGCAGCAGTGCCGGATACCGCGGATACAGACTGGTTAAACAGCAGGTTGTAAGACCGGCTGATGTAGTAGTTCGCAATCACAAACACGCGGTCGTTAAACAGTCCCAGGTCTGCGCCAAAGTTGAACTGCGAGGTTGATTCCCATCCCAGCTTCTGATCCCGCAGATCGCCGGACCATACGGCGGTAGCAATGGTGCCATTGCCATATACCACGCCACCCGGTGAGCTCATTACCTGCTGGTAGTTATAGTTGCCAATGTTGTTATTACCGCTCAAACCCCAGCTGGCACGCAGCTTCAGAGAGCTGGATGTGCCCACCAGGTCAGTATAGAACTGCTCTTTTGAAATATTCCAGCCGGCAGATACGGAGGGGAAATTACCCCAGCGGTTGGCCGGTCCAAAACGGGATGATCCATCTGTACGGAAAGAACCGGTTAAGAAATATTTGTTCTCATAATTGTACACCACCCGCGCCAGGTAAGAGAGCATGGTCCAGGTAGCCTTGCCCGTAGCCGGGTTTAATGCAAAGTTGGTAGGGTCTGCGCCCTTACCGGTGATCTCCTGTATACGGTCGTTCTGGTAACCTCTTGCCAGCACGCTTACCGCATCGCTGGTATATTGCTGCGCCGTATAACCTGCCAATACATCAATATTATGTTTGCCGATTTGTTTTTTATAGTTCAGTGTAAACTCACCTAATTGATCGGTGGTAGATAAGGTTCTGGCCGTATCCCTGGCTGCTGCCAGTGCCTGCGGAGAGTAAGGCGGGTTAGCATCTGAGCTTAAGCTGCCGGGCCGGTAAAACTCGTACTTTTCATTATAGGTTTGCAAACCCAGGTTGGCTTTAAAGCTAAGGCCGGGAATAATCTCATACACCGCAAAACCATTGTAGGTGGCACGGCGTCCTTTGCGGGTAATGTTGGTTTCTTCTGCAATGGCTACCGGGTTTTCTATGGTCTGGTAACCATATGCTGCCGACTGTGAGGCGGCTTCATTCTTGCGCAGGGTGCCATCATCATTACGAGCACGGAAGTAAGGCATGTATATTAATGCGCCCAGGATAGGACCGTGATCAAAACGGCCTTCTTCTACCTCCCGGTTATCATTGGAAGTGAATGACAGGTTAGCGCCTACTTTCAGTTTTGCATTTACCTCAGCATCTATATTGGCGCGCAGGTTCAGCCTCCGCTGGTACGTGCTTACCACAATACCCTGCTGGTCCTGGTAACCGCCGCTCAGCGCATAACGCACGCCGTTCTTTCCACCTGAAAATGCCAGGTTATGCCGCTGTACCGGTGCATTGCGGTAAAGCTCATCCTGCCAGTCGGTATTATATTTCGGCTTGATCATTTTCTGGCTGGCGCGGTCATAAATTTCAGTGGGAATGCTTACGCTGCTGGCATTGCCTACTTTGGCAACACGGGTAGCGTTATCGTCAGAGAACATAGCATCATTCCAGGCGCCGCCGCCATTTATAACCAGGTCGCGGTAGGTATTGTTGCGGCCATCTATTACCAGCTGTGCAAACTGATCGGCATTCAGCAGGTCTACTTTTTTACTCAGCTGGTTCACGCCAAACTGGTAATCATATTCCAGCTGGCCCTTGCCATCCTTACCATGTTTGGTGGTAATAAGCACTACGCCGCCGGCTGCACGGGAACCGTAAATAGCAGCAGAAGCAGCATCTTTCAGAATGTCGATGGATTCAATATCGTTAGGGTTGATGAATACATCGTTGCCGGCCGGGTAGCCATCAATTACATACAGCGGGTCAGAGCTGGCATTTACGGAGCCCACACCGCGTACCCGGATCTTGGTGCTCATATACGGCGCGCCGCTTACCTGCGATACCTGCACTCCGGCTACTTTACCCACCAGCGCCTGTCCTACAGAGGGAGTGGTAAGGTTCAGCTCTTTGGCCTTCACACTGGATATAGCGCCCGTAACATCGCTCTTGCGCATTTTCTGGTAACCAACAGATACTACTTCGTTCAGCTGTTTTACATCTTCGCGCAACAGTATATTTAATACGGACTGATTGGCGGCAGCTTCCTGCGGAATATAACCGGTAAAGGAAAATACCAGTGTAGCGCCTGCGCTTACACGCAGGGTGTACTGACCATTTCCATTGGTAACCGTGCCCTTATGGGTACCTTTTTCTACTACATTCACACCAGGTAAGGGTTGGTTCTTTTCATCCGTAATGGTACCGCTTACTTCCACGGCGCCCGGCTGTTGCCATACCATGGCTAACTCCCTGCCTGTTGTGGCAGCACTGGCGGGCATTACAGCCATCAGGCCACATGCCGCCAATACAAACTTACATCCACGTGTGAGATCTTGTAACGTTCTTTGCATAACTCTACCAGTTGACATTTATAAAATGAACATTGTTCTTTGCGGAGGAGGTAACAGCAACACCTGTTTGGCTGCTGTTTAAAAAAGTGAAGCCTTCCAGCTCATCGGGTTTATCAATATCTATTTCCTTAATAATGTCTGCTTTGCCTGCGGCAATGGAGGTTTCCAGGTTCAGGAAAGTAAAGCGCCATTTACGGCCCTCCACCTGGTTCTGTATCAATACCAGCACCTTCTTTTCCGGTATCCAGTGCAGGTTTTGCACCCAGGGCCCGCAGGTGAACTTTTTAAACAGCACACCATCTTCTTTTGTGTTGGATACATTCTGCAGCCGGCCGGGATGGTATAATCTTACTTCATTACCATGGTTGCCATAATCGGCTGTAGCTACATACCATTGGCCATTATACTCCACGTACTCCGGGCGGGTGCCCTGTATGCAGGCATCATCGTCTATTACTTTTTTAACGTTGCCATCCAGCGTATGCGTTTGTAAAAACCCTTCCCAGTTAATGCAGTAGATCACTGCTTTCCAGGCCGTACCTTCTTTGTTTAAGCGGATGCTGTTGCCAATAAAAACAGGCAGGTTGCCATGGCGTGCAATACCGGTGGGATGGTTGATCACATCTTTTCCGTTTTCCGTAAATGCATATTCACGGCCGGTGTATAACAGCGAATCTTTACCCGGTATATACTCCCGCATCATGCCCGTTTCACGGTCGCCGTACAGGTATAGCTTACCCTGCTCATAGTGAGCGCCCTGGCAGGCTCCCAGGGAATCAACTGTTAAAGAGTGCTGAATTTTCACTCCTACATTCACACGAAAAAAAGACAATAATCCACCGGAGAGGATCACGACAGCTACAATTAATTTCATATGCTCACCTTTGGTTTATATGCATGGCAGTTGATCCTGTATACAACAGGTATCGATGATGTGGTTGTCCGTTATTATCAAAGTGTATGATTGGATCCCTCTTACCCTAAAGCGTTTGCAAAGAGAATCAACCACTATTATGGAATGGTTAAGTGAGCATTATGCAATTGTTATGCTTATGTTACGAAGCGGGCTGCAGTGCGCGGAAAAAGTTGTGTATATCACTGAAAATTACGTACTTAGCCGGTCTCTTATAACCGAATAACCAAAAGATAACCACTATGAAAGCTTTTTCCCCTCGTTCCGGATCCATGATCCGCATGGCTCTTGCTGTTAGTTTTTTATTTGTAGCCTGTAAAAAAGATGATGATGTACCAGCGCCCCAGTACACCGTAGATCAGCTGTACGCTAACTCCATTACCGATGCAACCGTGGCTGACAATTCAGAAGTAGTAGATACTTTATGGCCCATTACGGCCGACAATCCCAACCTGCAATGGAAAACCATTCATGGCAAACAGTATGTACTGATGGCTACTTTTATGAAGTATCCATCCAGCTACCCGGCCGGTGATTCTATTACCAATACCTGGGGCGATGCCTGGGTGTTTATACCGGCACAAATGAAACGCAGACTGGCAGCGGCTTTCAAGCCCGGCTCCGATACTATTATGCGTATCTGCCAGCTGCTGGGATTACCGCCTGCCAATGACCGCAGTAATACCCACATCTCGCAAATGTGGGTACAGCCCGAGAAGCTGGTGCGCCCGGCCGGCAATCCTGCTATTAATACCACTACTACCGGTGCGGTGCTGGTAAATGGTGTTTCACCGGCGTACGCTACCTGGTTTGATGACAATATTATTTATTCTTACTACCGGCCATTAAGCTCCAATACGGATTATTATTATCCCTGGACCCGTTTGGGTTATACCTATGATTGGGCGCCTGGTGGAAAGGAAGTGGGGTTAAGCGAATACAAGCTGCAGGCCAGCTCCGGTATTTGGGTAGAGCAAACGGGTACGGCCGGGAGTTTTTTCAGGAATTAAGGTAGAAGATCGCAAGTTAATTAAAGCGGCTTGGGTCCCGGTATTTTACTGGACTCAAGCCGTTTGGTTTTATGCTTAACAGCAATTACGCTGGCATGGCCGCAATAATGTTGACCTGCAATCATTACCCATACTTATACAATACCTGCTTCCTCTGCGCTTAGTACCTGCTCTGCGTTTTTATTAGCTTAAAGCCTAATTTTTACCTCTTATTTTCCCGCTAAAAAAGCATGTTTTTTCATTTTTGCAACTCATTGTAAATCAACAACAAATGCAGATCAAGTCCACGTTAAGTCCACATCAAATCCACGTCATGTCCAGCTTGTATTTGAGTATCATAGCATTGCATCCCGCGTACGATCCGTGTATTTCCCGCGTGCACCCCGGCTGCCGCCCATCCGCAATCCGGATACATTCCCCTCATTCAAAGAAAGTTCGTAACCCTAACCATCCGGCCGGAACTACGTTGTTATTACAATTAACCCTATCTTTCTTAATAGGTTAGCGCTTCCCGGCGGCCTTCCGGGCCGGAGCTAACGGTTACGTATAAGTACTTATTTTCATAAAATCCCCGGAAAAACTTGTACAAATAAAAATAACTTCCTTTCTTTGTGTCAAATTAACACAAACAAAAAGAATGAAAGCTTTCTCCGCATATAAGAATCCTGCCCTGGCTGTGGACCTGGTAGTATTTGGTTATCATGAGAAAACATTATCCGTGCTGTTGCTGAACAGGAATGAGGAGCCTTTTAAAGACCGCTGGACCTTACCCGGCGCCTTTTTACAGATGGAGGAAAGTTTTCAGCAACTCTGCTCCCGCATATTACAAACCAAGCTGGGTATGGATAATGTATACCTGGAGCAGCTGTATTCCTTTGATGCGCCGGACCGTGACCCGCGTGGACGTGTGATCTCAGTAGCACATTATGCGCTCATCAACCCAAAGAAGTTTGCAATAGCTGCCGGTAAAATGGCGAATGATGTACAATGGTTCCCGGTAAAAAAGATCCCGGCCCTGGGCTTTGACCATAAAGAGATCTTTACCAAAGCCTTACAGCGCCTGCAGGCCAAGATCCAGTATTTTCCCGTAGGCTTTCAGCTGCTGGATGAAATGTTCACCATGTCGGAGCTGCACGAATTATATGAATGCATACTGGGCGTTACAATAGACCGCAGGAATTTCAGCCGCAAGATCCTGGATGCAGAATATGTGATCAATACCGGCATTAAGCGGGAAGGCTCTCAGAACCGCCGGCCCGAGTTATTCAAGTTCAACAAGAAACTAAAACAAAATAATTTCCAACTTAACATTAGCTAACAATGCGTATCAATCCCATCCTCTTAAAAGACGGCTACAAAGTAGGCCACAAATTCCAATATCCCGAAGGTACCAGCCTGGTGTACTCTAACCTTACACCGCGCAAATCCAGGAATGGTGATGTACAGGAGATCGTGTTTTTTGGTTTGCAGTATTTTATTAAGGAATACCTGGTACGCGAGTTCAATGAATCTTTCTTCAGCCAGCCTAAAGAGCAGGTGCTGAAACAATATGCCCGCCGTATGGATAACTACCTGGGCAAGGATAGTATTACCTATGATCACATTGCAGCCCTGCATGATCTGGGTTACCTCCCGCTGGAAATTAAGGCCCTGCCCGAAGGTACGCTGGTACCCATGCGTGTGCCCATCTTTACTATTAAGAATACCATCCCGGAATTTTTCTGGCTCACCAATATGCTGGAAACCATTCTCAGCGCCATTCTGTGGAAGCCCTGTACTTCTGCTACCACGGCTTTTCAATACCTGAAAACTTTTACCCGGTATGCAAAAGAAACTGTAGGCAATGACCTGAGCTTTATACCCTGGCAAGGCCACGACTTCTCTTTCCGTGGTATGAGTGGTGTGGAAGATGCGCTGATCAGCGGCGCCGGTCACCTGTTATCTTTTGCAGGCACCGATACCATTCCCGCGATTGATTTCCTGGAAACTTATTACAACGCCAATTGTGAGAAAGAGCTGATCGGCGGCTCTGTACCCGCAACAGAACACAGCGTAATGTGTATGGGTACGCAGGATGATGAGATCAAAACCTTTGAACGGCTCATCAGCGAGGTTTATCCCGCAGGCATTGTATCAATTGTAAGCGATACCTGGGATTTCTGGCAGGTGATCACAGAGTTTTTACCTGCGCTGAAAAGCAGGATCCTGGCCCGTAATGGTAAGGTGGTTATCCGCCCCGACAGTGGCGACCCGGTAAAAATTATCGTAGGCGATAAAGATGCTCCCGCAGGCAGCCCCGCTTACAAAGGAGCTATTGAATGTATGTGGGAAACCTTTGGCGGTATTATTACGGAGCAGGGTTACAAGCTGCTGGATGGCCACATTGGGCTTATCTATGGCGATAGCATTACCACTGAACGCCAGCTGGCCATACTGGAAGGACTGAAACAAAAAGGCTTTGCCAGCTACAACGTAGTATTGGGTATTGGTTCTTACACGTATGAATATGTAACCCGCGATACCTTTGGTTTTGCCATGAAAGCCACTTATGGTGAGGTGAATGGTGTAGGCAGGGATATTTTTAAAGATCCTAAAACAGATGACGGTACCAAGAAATCAGCTAAAGGTTTAATGCAGGTATACCGTAATAGTATTACCGGTAAGCTGGAAGTAAAAGACCAGTGCACCTGGGAGGAGGAAGCAAAGGGTGAGTTGAAAACCGTGTTCAAAGATGGTAAGGTAGTAGTAGACTGGACGCTGGCCGAGATCAGGGAACGCTTAAAAGGAATGCTGGAAGAAAATGAGAACAATAATGTTGTAC
>NZ_DATCRF010000589.1:0-3000 GCF_036569125.1 Chitinophaga sp.
CCTGTTCGCGGATCCCGGAAATAGGGAATTTCGGGGTATTGTACTGTATAGGGTGTTTTTAACTGTAGCTCTTCAAAGGCGCTGCATCCCACCAATCTCCCTTTGGCTAATTGTAAGAGATCGTTCTGGTACATAACAAAATTATGTTCATGCCCCCATATCCATGCAGCAATTTTAGTTTGGAAATACGGCAGGAATGTTTCATAAAGAGAGGGATTCAGGTAAGGCATATTCCCGTACCTGGAAAGGGACCCGTTAATTTTTGCATGCGCTGAAAATAGCTGGTGATGCGATAATAATATCGTTGCTCCGTTAAAGTTATTCAGCTTATCCTGGTGCCATGCTATTTCATTCGGCTGCAGCCAGGTGCTTGCATAGGTAGTATCAAGCTGGTTCATAGGGTTTGCATCATTAAGACCGGTATCCATTCCCAGGAACTGCCAGCCCTGGTCTTCCGTACGCAAACAAAAGTAGCTGGCCGGTTGCAGGGCAGCGGAACCAAGGGAGGAATTTAATTTGCTTACCATGTCGTAGTATCCCCATCCCATGGCATAATAGTCGTGATTACCCGGAATGCTGAATACCGGTACCCGTGCGGCTCCTGCTATTTCAAAGGCCTCATCAATGGTGCGGGAGAAATTGTCAATACATTCGTCCGGTGTGCCTGAATAGTAAATATCCCCCAGGTGAATAATGGCTGCAGGGCTGTGTTGCTTTATAATATCCACCAAAAGGGCCCTGGCATCATTCAGGCCGGTTCCCCAGTCTCCGATAATAGCAACCTTGGCATCATTGGGTAAATTATACCCCTGGCCATTATTATTCTCTCCGATCACACCGAATGTTTGTATGTTCCGGCCTAATAGCTTCCAGTCATTATACGCGAACTTACCTTCATATCGCGTATAATATTCAAGATAGATAGCGGGACATTTTAAAAATCCAGGATCCCAGTCGCTGAAATACCGGTATTTATCTTCTATTGCTGCTGCTCTTTCCGTATCGCCTTCCACCAGGCAAAGCGCATATTGCAGGCCCAGGTGCGACAGGTACATGGAACATTGTTCCAGGTCATCCATATCCAGCTGATCTTCATCAGGAGGTGTTCCTTTGGCTGCAGCTTCAACATGGGCAGCAGCAGCCTTTACCATCGGATGCTTTAATAACTGGTTCCGGGAGATGTTTTCACCGGCTGCTTTTAATTGGGTGCAGGCATACTCTGAGACTACAGATTGCCATAGGGACAGCTGTCCATTGTGCACACGCACAAAATTTAGTGAATTCATAAAATGGTTTTGAGGGATTGTGAAATTTATGTTGATCGTAAAAATAGAGGCTACCTGGGCATAGGGGAGTAATTATACGTGTGCCACACCTCAAAGGTGTGGCACACATTTATCTTTATTGTACATTCTTAAACATCACCGGCGCATTGCCATACAGGGGCGTTTTTCCATCCCACTTTTCAATGAATTGCTGCTGGATAAGCAAAGGTGTAAGCGATTGCTGCCGCAGCTGGTTGGCCTTTGCTTCTGCTTCGGCCTGCACTACCAGCTTACGGGCATTGGCCTCTGTTACGCGCAGCTCATTCTCAACCTGCATAGCCTGTTGCACCGCGCGGTTTTTAGCATCAATCGCCTGCGTAATACTTTCCGGATAAGTAATGCCGGAGGTAAGCTGTTCCAGGTCAAAGCCTTCCTTATTCAGTTCGGTCAGCAGCTGGGTTTGCACCGCATTTTCAAAACCTTCCCGGTTGCTGATCATGCTGTCGGTGGAGTATTTATTGAACTGGATGCGGAATGCATTGCGCACGTAATTATATAAAGTGGTTCTTGTGATCTCTCCAATATCTTTCCTGTACTTTTTAAAGATCTCAGGCGAGTGGCCGGTAATAACCTTAAAAGTAATAGTGGGATCCACGCTGAATACGGAGCCGTCTTTTGCATTCACTGAGAACGGTTCATAGTCTGCTGTTTGCACAAAAACCGGGAACTGGTGAATGTCCTCAGTAAAAGGGTTATACCATACGCGCCCGGTTACCAGGGATATATCCTGTACGCCCTTACCGGTACCATATTGCTTTACTTTTATGCCTTCGTAACCGGCATCTATACGTGTGCAGGATGAGCAACAGGCCAGGGTTAGCACAAATGCGGTCAATACAGTAATGATAATGCCTTTAATTTTCATTGTCGGATCTTTGATTTTAGGAGTTTGAACAATAAGTAATGTGAGAAAGCGGTGATACAGATCAGCAGCACACCCAGAAAAACCGAAATATCGCTGGGAGCGGAAAGCAGTGCAGTGCATTTGGTCCAGAGATACAGATCAAGCAGGATCAGTACAGGAATAAGGAATAACAGATATTTCATTAAGGGATCACCCTGTTTTTTATCAAAAATAGGTGATTACCGGGGATTTTCTATAACAAGAAAGTGTTGGTTTTAACAGTGGTCCGGCAGTGGTATATCATTCACCGCCACCAGCTTATCCAGTCTTATTGTCAACCCGTTATCCAGCCGCATATATTCCACCTTAAACGCGGTGTACACATCTTCAATAATAGCTGAAACTTCTTGCTGGTGTTCATCTTCATCCCGGTACAGGATGCGGCAAACGGCACGCAGGGTGGCCCAGGCTTCCAGGCGGTCGTAGTAGTTGCAGTCAATGGGCTGGTATGGTTGTTCCGGTGTTTGCATAACTTATTTTTAAAGTTAAATGTTGTAAGCCGGTTTTACAAATAAAGAGTAGATTACTATCTTAACAAATGATGAATAACGATCACACCAGGATAATTCACAGGAGAACGCCGGAATCATCGGCTATGGTAGCAAACGTTAAACGGGCAATGGCAATCACCGCCAAACTTAACCGTTTAACATACGACGATACCGATGAAATACGGTCTTTGTTCAGTGAGCTTACAGGCAAAGAGGTAGACGGTAACTTTTCACTAATTCCGCCATTTTATACTGCCGGCGGAGCCGAGATCCGCGTTGG
>NZ_DATCRF010000590.1:0-8190 GCF_036569125.1 Chitinophaga sp.
GTATAGGCATGCGGCAGCTTTACGCCTATCAATGCTTTTTCCGTGTACTGCAGGCGCCGGAAATCGATATGGGTACCAAAGCCTTTGATGATGCCTGCTTCTTCCATCCGCTTTATTCTTTCGCCCACGGCCGGCGCGGTAAGGCCTATACGGCGGCCCAGCTCCGCGTTACTGATACGTGCGTTCTGCTGCAGTTCATTCAATATGGCTTTATGTAATTCATCCAGCTGCATATAAATTCTTTCGGTTTGTAAGTTTGGCGAAGATATTCCTTTGAATCGAAAGCGGCCTTCCGCCCTGCCGGCATTTACTTTGTGCCATGAAAACACTCACGGCTGTGAATACGGCTAACCGTTCCTTTCTGCTGGCTATTTTAGCTATCTGCTTTTTAGCCAGCGGCGGCATCTTTGTCAGGCTCAGCACCCTGCCACCCATTCATACCGGCTTTTACCGGGTACTGTTCTCTGTTTTTATCCTGTACCCGTTTGTTAAAAGTAAATTACGGCAATTGGATGTAAAAACGATGGCCACTATTATTATAGCGGGGGTATTCCTGGCGCTGGACCTCATACTCTGGAACATCTCCTTTCACCTGACTTCTGTAGCCAATGCCAACCTGTTTGCCAATTTAGTGCCTTTTACTATGATACCGGTGGCATATTTTGTTTTTAAAGAGCGTTTGCAGCCCCGGTTCTTTTTAGGCGTGGCCATCACTTTAGCAGGTATTTTCTTGCTGGTGTCCGGTAAAATAAATCCTACGTTCAGCAATTACCAGGGCGATCTGCTGGCGTTTGCCACTTCTGTTTTTTATGCACTGTTCCTGCTAACGGTGTATACTATACGGGATAAGGTAGATGCGCTGACCATTATGTTTATAAGCGCTTTCGGCTCTCTGCCGGTATTATTTGGGGCGATGGTTTGGCGGGAAGGATTTTATGTGCCACAAACGTTTACAGACCTATACCCGCTGATCTGTTTAGCGGTGCTTTCTCAAATTCTTGGGCAGGGATTGCTGAGCTATTGCATGGGCAAGCTGCCGGTGGCGGTGGCTTCACTGGTGGTGCTTACGCAACCGTTAGTTGCGGCAGTGTATGCCTATATACTATTTCATGAGCGGCTATCTTTTTTGGAAATGGCCGGTATGCTGGTGGCTTTAACGGGGATCTTTTTTGCGAAAAGATCCTGACGCCGCTTATGTTTGGTGATAGCTTCGTGCATTTGGCTCCCCAACTCCGTCATAGCCATCAAAACAGGGATAACTGTTTGACCGATCCCGCTTAGTTCATATTCAACACGTGGCGGCTTCTCGTTATAACTGTGCCGGATAATCAATCCATCCTCCTCCAGCTCCTTCAATTGTTCGGTTAATATCTTACGCGATATATCCGGTATTTGTACCGCCAGCTTTCCAAACCGGACAGCTCCATTTAACAGCCGTCCAAGGATAATGGGTTTCCACTTCCCACCAATATAGGTCATCGTATAAACAATCGGGCAGGTGGATGTATGTGCTTTAAATTTCTTCATTGGTTACATGAATGTTACCACTTTTCGGCTTTTAGTTACATAAACGTTACTGCCAATTAGTGTTGCGATGATAATCACAAGCAACAGTTTTAGTTACTTTATGAAACTAAAGTAAATCTATTTTTCGGTAAACGAACATCACGTAATTAAAAAACATCCAGGATGGAAAGTAAACAAACAACTCATGGAGTATTACAAGGCAAAATAGCCCTGGTGACAGGGGGAACAAAGGGAATTGGTAAAGCTATTGTTAAAAGATTGGAACAAGCAGGTGCAACTGTTATTGTCACGGCCCGGAACCAACCGGATGAACAGCATGCTACATCTACCTTCATTGCTGCCGACCTGTCACGGGCTGAAGAGGTGACCAAAGTAGCCAACATCATTCATGAGCAATTCGGGCACATAGATATACTGATCAATAACATGGGAGCAAACACATATCCAGGTGGAGGATTTAGTACCCTGACTGACGAACACTGGATCCAGGCCCTGCAGGTTAACCTGCTTTCTTCTGTTCGCCTGGATAGGGCGTTGCTACCCAAAATGCTGGAGCAGAAAAGCGGAGTGATCATTCACATATCCACCACCAGTAGCCGGTTTCCCCTGTGGGAGGCTACCATGGCTTATAGTGCCGCAAAATCAGCATTGAACACCTATAGTAAAGCATTGGCTACAGAAGTAGCCGGTAAAGGCATCAGAGTAGTAACCGTATCTCCCGGTTTAAATAAAACGGAAGCTATGACCGCTTTTTTGGAGGATTATGCAAAACAGGCAGGTATTACTGTAGAAGAAATGACTGAAAAGCTTTTCCAAAGAGTTGGTGGCGTACCACTGGGAAGAATGGCTGCTCCGGAAGAAACGGCAGAACTGATCTACTTCCTTGTTTCACCCGCCGCCTCCTATATCACCGGCGCAAATCTGGTTATTGATGGAGGAAATTTTCCGGTAGTTAACTAAATACTTAAAACAGTTCCGGTTCGGTGATGTACTGCTACCGGGACAAAAAATGTGAAGGGCTTACTAAACAGAATATAAAATCATAAATGTAAAATTTAAAAGTAGAATGCCATGATCTCAAGAATACACTTATGTTCTCAGCGTTCTACTTTTACATTTGTGATTTAAAATTTTAAATTTTACATTCTTTTTAGTCAGCCCCACACTATTATATATTCTCCCCTACTTATCCAAATTCCACACCTTCAGCTCATTCAGCTCCACACTCCCCTCTTTCGCAAAAGCTGCAAAACCAGTGGCGCCGGCCGCGGGAAACAACAAAGTAGTAAGCACCTGCTCGCCATCATTCACAAATACTTCCAGGGATGATTTATCAAACAGCACCTGCAACTTTATTTTATTGTTCACCGGTTGTACCTGCAGCTTTTGTACATCGCCGCTAACCTTGCCCCCTTTCATATCTGCCAGGTACAGCTCGTGGCTTTGGGTGTTATAACCCAGCACCGTTTCCATACCGCCTTTTTGCTGTGCTATCTTCAGACCAAAATCTGTTGCAGTGCCGGGTGTGAACGCTGCCTCTATCCAGTTGGTATTAGTGTTAAAGCCATTTGCTGTATTTAAAGGCAGCTCCTGGTTATTGATGGTTACATCCTTTTTGGACAACTTTTTTGAAGCCGGTAGTTTATCCAGCGAAGCATTCAGCACTGCTGATGGCTGCTGAAATAAACGTATGCCCGCCGGCGTGGTTTTTAACAACAGGTCACGGGGAATAGACATTTGCCCGCGCCAGGGAAAAGTGGCGGTTTCAAAAGGCATGAGCCAGCCAATCATGGTTTGCCGCCCCTCTGGTAGATGATTGTAGGGGATAGCGGCGTAAAAGGTTTTGCCATAATCCACGAACAGCTTGCTTTCCGCCGGATTGCTATTGGTAAATGTTTTGCCATCAAAATCACCAATGAAGTATTGCATGCCGGTGGCGGCATCCGGGTTGCCGGATGATACCATGAGCAGCCATTTCTTTTTTGAAGGATCGCCATCTACATAAAGCGGCGTTAAGGAAGGGCATTCCCAGATCTTGCGCGTATCGCCCTGATCGCCAAATTCGCTCAGCAGCTCCCAGTTCTTCAGGTTAGCAGAACTGTAGAACTGCACTTTATGTTCTGCCGGTACCGCTACTGTCATCAGCCATTTCTGCTGATCTTCCAACCAGATCACGCTGGGATCGCGGAAATCCTTTTTATTAATATCCACCACCGGATTGCCGGCATATTGGGTGTAGGTTAAGCCGCCGTCATTACTATAGGCAATGAACTGTGATTCCTTTTGCTGTTTAGGCTGATCTGCGGTATAGATGGCCACAATAGGCGCTTTGCCGTTCTTACCAAAACCGCTGCTGTTCTGCTTGTCCAATACGGCGGAGCCGGAAAAGATCCAGGTGGTGGTATCCTTGCTTTCCATTTCCGGAATGGCTACCGGTAAATGTTTCCAGTGCAGCAGATCTTTGCTGGTGGCATGGCCCCAGCTCATATGCCCCCATTTGTTTTCAAAGGGATTGTGCTGGTAATACAGGTGGTATACGCCATCCAGGTAGATCAATCCATTGGGATCGTTGGTCCAGTTCTTAGCGGGTGTGAAGTGGTACACCGGGCGCCATTGAGGCGTGGGCGTGCTGGCGTCCTGGGCGTGCAGCAGCGCTGGTAGCGCTACTGCGAGGAATGCGAAAAGCGTTTTTTTTATCATAACTTCTTTTTTTCTTTTGTTCCTTTTTGCCTCCCCAAAAAGGAACCAAAAAGGGGACCGCAACCGGTTACCGCCCGGTTGCGGTGTGGTACATTGATTAAGCTTTTTTGCTACTGTGGTGCCGGGCATTTGAGCCTTGAGCTGCACAGTGTTTTATGATGTTTTACTTTTTATGCGTTTGATATGTTTTTGATATTTGTTTAACATGCTTTTGACATGCTTTTTTGCCGTGTTATTGACTTGTTTTTTGATATATCTTCTGATATACTTTACGATATATTTTTGGTATGCTTAGCGCATACTTTGTGGTATATCGTGTACATCGTATATATCATGGTTCCTTACCAGCCCGTATTCTGTTTATATAAGCCTTTGCTGAAGTTAATCTGGTTCAGCGGTATAGGCAAATATTCGTCGCGGCCTTTTTTGAAGAGCGCGTCGTTGAGGTGGGCGCTGCGAGTTTTTTCGGTGGTAAAATAAGCGTTCAGGTATTCTGCTGCAATGCCCCAGCGTACCAGGTCAAAAAAGCGGTAGCCTTCCATGGCAAATTCCAAACGCCGCTCCCAGCGCATGGCCTGGCGGGCAAAGTCCTGCGTCCAGGTGCAGTTAATGCCCGGCTGGTAAATACCCATTTTGTAATTGGAGGTAAAGCTGCCGTTGGTTTGTTTTAACAGACTGGTGCTGGCAGCTGCCCTTTGCCGGATGCTATTGATCAGGGGCAACGCTTCATTTTGCCGGCCCAGCTCTATCAGGGCTTCTGCTTTAAACAGCAGCACATCGGCATAGCGGATCAGCTCCCAGTTCTTGGAGCTGGACATAAAAGGCGGCACCTTCTGAAACGCAGGATCATCCGGCAACACCGCCTCCTTCAGGCTCAGGTAGCTGCCATACACTTCCGGCGCACGCGCCCAGGAGCGCTGATAAATGAAGGTTGGGTCGTATTTATAAGGATGCCCCGGAATGGCTACGGTATGGTCTAAACGCGGATCAAAAGTGAGGGTCTGGAAATCACTTTCCTTGGTAATGTTCACGTTGTTGAACGTGTTGAACATGGGCAAGCCAAAGTTATCTGTTTTAAAGGCATTCACCAGGTTATAGCTGGGGGAGTGAAAGCCGCAGCAACCATAATCCTGGTTCATGGGATAATCCAGCGCATGGCCGTAATCCAGGCGGCCTTTGGGTGTGCCATCGTCCTTGGAATACTGAATGGCAAAAACAGATTCAGGGCCGTTCTCATTCTTTGATAGGAAGTTATTGGCAAAATCTGCTGCCAGCTGGTATTTACCGGATGCCATCACTTCATCGCAAAGCGCATTTACCTGCTGTAACATAGCAGCATCAATACCGGTAACGTTATTACTCTCATCCTGCTTATAGGCTGCATACAAAAGGGTTTTAGCCAGGTATGCCTTAGCCGCAAACTTATTGGGACGGCCTGTTTCAGGCTGTGTTGCCGGTAAGTTAGCTGCTGCAAAAGTGAAGTCGGATATGATCTTGCCCCATAGCTCCTGGTCAGTGTACACGCGGTTGGAAATGCTATCATAGCTAGCCTTGGGCATAGTTTCATCTATATAAGGCACATGCTTGAAAAGTACTTTCAGTAAAAAGTAAAAGTGGCCGCGCAGAAATTTCATTTCTGCCTGGCGGATGGCTTTATTGGGGAAAGCGTCATCTGTGGCAGTATTCAGGCGGCCCAGGGCATCATTAGCCCGGCCTATGCACACGTATAAACGGAACCACAACAGGTCAGACGAACCATTATCTACCCGGTTCAGGGAAAAGGTTTCGTAAAAATGAAAGTCGCTGATATCGCCGGCGCCATCGCCGCCTTTATATGCATCGCCACTGCGGATGTTGCCATAAGGCCACATGCTGGAATAAGGGGCGGTGTAATGGTCGTTCCCTAAACCGGCATAAGCGGCCACCACCATCTTTTCCAGGTTCTCCGGCGTATTCAGGTCATCGCCGGAAATCACCGCCTGCGGCGTTTGATCCAGGAACTTGCTGCAGGCGCCCAACAGCAGGCAGCTGCCTATAATTATATATTGAAGGTACTTCATGTTGCTGTGTTTAATAGTTTAAAAGGACAGGTTTAAACCCACGGTGCCAATTACCGGGATAGGGTAGGCATTGTTCGGGTTTTCAGGATCAGTGGCAGTGAAAGACCTGCTCTTTATAGTGAACAAATTACTGCCCTGCACATATACCCTGGCCGTTTGTAAACGCTTGCTGAAAAAATGCTGAAAGCTATACCCTACCTGCAGGTTCCGGAGTTTCAGGTAAGAACCGGATTCCAGGAAATAGGTGGAGGTGCGGTTCTCGTTATTACGGTCTACCAGCGTTAAAGCAGGTATAGATGCATCTGCGTGCTGGGGTGTCCAGGCATCCAGCGTACGTGCGCCCCAGTTAGTACCCGGCCATATGGAGGCAAAGTCGGTGTAGGTTTTAAAAGTGTTATACACCTGTATGCCCTGTACGCCCTGCAGGAAAAAGGTAAGGTCAAAATGTTTGTACTCTAAAGATACATTCAGGCCATAGGTAAAATCAGGATCGCCTTTACCAATGTAGTTGCGGTCCTTATCATCCACCACGCCATCTCCATTCAGGTCCTTATAGCGGATGCGGCCAAGCCCCTTGCCTATCTGGTCTGCATAATCATCCACCTCTTTCTGGGAGCGGAACAACCCATCTGCTATGTAACCGAAAGTGGAATTAACGGACCGTCCCAGGATGGTTTTATCCTGCCCGTTGCCGGGGTAAGAGGTAAGCACCTCTGCCGGCAGCTTTGTAATTTTATTGCGATAGGTGGCTACGTTGCCGGTAACAGTTAAGGCCAGCCCCGGAGCAATGTTGCCATTGTAAGACAGTAATACTTCCAGGCCCTTGTTCTGCATAGAAGCGCCGTTCACGAACTTGGTGCCGCCCTCACCTATCACTGCCAGGTAAGCCGGGCTAATGAGAATGTCGGATGTTTTCTTAATAAAATAATCCACGGAACCACTGAGGCGGTTATCGAACAACCCAAAGTCCAGCCCGAAGTTTGACTGTACGGTGCTTTCCCATTTCAGCGCGGGATTGCCCTGCTGTATCAATGTATAGCCGGATGGCAGCTGCCCGGAGCCTGCGCCGCCAAGATCATACGCGCTGCCGCTATCAAAATCCCAGGTAGGATCTATACCATAAATAGCGGAGTATAAAGTGTTGGTGGCATTGTTGGCAATTTCCTGGTTGCCGGTCTTACCCCAGCCATAACGCAGCTTCAGGTCAGAGATGAAGGCTACATTATTCTTAATGAAGTTTTCTTCGCTCACGCGCCAGCCCAGTGATACAGCGGGGAACATCCCAAAGCGGTTGTCTTTCCCAAAACGGGAAGATCCATCGCGGCGCAGCGTAACAGATGCCAGGTACCTGTTATCATAAGAATAGTTAACCTTACCAAAGTAGGATAACAACGTATAGCCACTGCCGGTACCGCCGTTATCCTTGTTGGTGGAGCCTGCGTTCAGGTAGGAATAGTCAATATTTTCCAGTGCATAACCCTGCCGGCTGGCGTAAAAGTTCTGTGCCATATATTTAATCTGCTCTTCGCCCAGCAGTAAGTCCAGGTGATGTATTTGCAGTGTTACATCGTAGGTAAGGGTATTTTGCCATACCCAGTTACCATTATAGTCCTGCGAAGTTTGGGAAAAATTCGTCTTATCTGACAGGAAACCGGAAGTATAGGATTTGCGCAGGGTACGCTGGTAGGTACCATTATAATCTATCCCATAGCTGCTTTTAAAATGCAGGTTGGGAATAATTTCGAGGTCGGCGTAAGCATTACCGAAAATGCGGTAAAAGTTGCTTTTGTTCTGCCGGTTATCTTCGATCAGGCGTACGGGATTCTGCCGGTCCGTCATGCCGGGTGCAGGGCCGCCCCAGCCGCCATCCACGGTATGTATGGGCACCACCGGCTGCTGTACC
>NZ_DATCRF010000591.1:0-2676 GCF_036569125.1 Chitinophaga sp.
GTTATAAATATCGCTGTTGTAGCCAATACCAATGTTAATGCCGGCTGCGGTTTCTGCAAAACCAAAGCTCAGGTTAAATTTGCTCATGTCTTCTGACAGGCCTTCATAACGGCTTACCTGTACCTGTTCCAGGGTATTTACGGCTACACTGCGCTCATCGCCATGCTGCATGATCACCATTACATCAAACAGCGGATGGCGGCTCAGATCGCGCTGCAGCTGCAATTCATCCACCAGCTTGTCAAAGGGGTAAGCCTGGTGCTTGTAAGCGCCTGTGGTTACCTGCTTGATGTGCTGCAGTAATTGCTCAAAGCTGCCGGCGCCATTGAACTGTGCTCTCAGCGCCAGCGTATTTACATAAAACCCTACTTGGTTTTCCAGGTCGGCATGCTCCCTGCCGGCAACGGGCATGCCGGTAATAATATCATCCTGGCCGGTATAGCGGTACAGCAATACATTTACGGCTGCCAGCAATCCCATGAACAGGGTAGCGCCCTGCTCATGGTTAATAGCCTGCAGCTGCCGGCTTATTTGCGGGTTAAGCGTTTTATTAATGGCGCCGCCTTTGTATGTTTTCATGGCCGGGCGGGGCTTGTCCAGCGGCAGCTCCAACACGGGTAACGATCCTTCAAACTGCTGCAGCCACCAGGTCCGGTGCTCGTTAAAAGCTTCGCTATGCAGCTGCTCCTGCTGCCATACTGCATAGTCTTTGTATTGAATACGCAGTGGGTCCAGCGGATTGGCCGTGCCTTTGGTATGCGCTGTATAAAACTGCAGCAGTTCTTTCATCAATACATCCTGCGACCATCCATCACTGATAATGTGATGCATGTTGAAAACAAAGACCCATTGATCATTTGTCAATTGATACAGGTCTGCACGTACCAACGGACCTTCAGAGAGATTAAAAGGCCGGCTGATGGCTTCCTGCACCAGTACTTTTACTTTTTCCTCACGGTCTGCATCATCCTGCAGGTCCTGGTTGTTGATCTTAAAACCAACCTCCATCACTGATCTTATGAACTGCTTTACTTCTCCCTGCTCATCTTCCTTAAAGATGGTGCGTAGTATTTCATGGCGGGCTATGAGCATATCAAAGGCCAGCATCAGCGCATTGTAGTTCAGCGCTCCTTCAAACACATATACGGCAGGTACATTGTAGGCAGTGCTGCCGCCTTCAAACTGGCTGAGGATCCATAACCTGCGCTGGGAGGATGACAGCGGGTAAGCAGCTTGCGGAGCTGCAGCCGGTATGGTAACAAAAGCTGTCTGCTTTCCTTCATCGATCAGGCGGGCCTGCTCTTCCAGCACCACAAGGGTGAACAGGTCGTTAAAGTCCACCTTTACATCAAACACCTTATGGATCTGGCTTGCCAGGCGGGTGGCTTTTAAGCTATGGCCGCCCAGCTCAAAGAAATTATCCTTAACCCCTACACGCTCCCGTCCAAGCACTTCCTGCCAGATGGCTACCAGCTTCTCTTCTGTGGCATTGCGGGGCGCTACATAACCGGCGCTGTTTTGATCCCCGTCAGGATCCGGCAGCTTTTTACGGTCCACTTTACCATTGGGGGTTAAGGGCATTGTTTCCAGCTGTATGAAATGGCCGGGCACCATGTAGGAGGGTAATGTTTGGCCCAGGTACTTTTGCAGCTCTGGTTTGCCGGGGGCATTGCTGCCTACAATGTAGGCTACCAGCTCTTTTTCACCGCCGGCATTGGGTTTCACCAATACTGCTGCTGTTTCAACGTCCGGGTGATTTTTCAGCGCATTCTCTATTTCACCTAATTCTATACGGTAACCGCGG
The DNA here is from genome assembly GCF_036569125.1 of Chitinophaga sp. Lineage (GTDB taxonomy): Bacteria > Bacteroidota > Bacteroidia > Chitinophagales > Chitinophagaceae > Chitinophaga. The sequence continues at coordinate 1,805 of NZ_DATCRF010000591.1, forward strand.
ATCTTTACCTGGTCATCTTTACGGCCTAAAAATTCAATGGCGCCATTGGGCAGCCATTTACCCAGGTCGCCGGTTTTATAGATCTGCTGTCCGGGTTTGAAAGGATCTGCTACAAATCTTTCTGCGGTTAATGCAGGGTTGTTGAGATAACCTCTTGCCTGTCCATGGCCGCCAATGCAGATCTCCCCTGTCAAACCGGTGGGCAGCAGCTGCAGCTGTGCATCCAGGATATATACGTTACTGTTACAGAACGGTGATCCCAGCGCAATGGGCAGCGAGGTATCTTCCAGGTTAATGCGGTTAATGAGCTTACCGATTGTGGTTTCTGAAGGCCCGTAGTGATTGTACACTTCGCAGGTGGCATTACCTGCTTTAATGAGGTCCAGCACATCACGGGTAAGCTGCTCACCACCAAACACCAGGCATTTTGCCGGTGCAAATAAATGGTTGTCCAGCTGCAGCGCTTTCCAGTGCGAGGGTACTATCTTAATACAATCCAGCTGCACGCTTTGCATACGTTCCCCGCTCATTACATCTTTGGCAGAGAACACATGCAGCTTTGCACCTATCAGCAGAGAAGTATAAATAACCGTATTGCCCAGGTCTGCTGCAATGGTGGATACCAGCCCAAAACTTTTACAATCTGCAATATTGGTGCGGGCCAGCGCGCCAAACGCGTAATCCACCAAAGAACGGTGATTGATCATTACTCCTTTGGGCTGGCCGGTAGAGCCGGAAGTGTAGATCACATAAGCCAGGTCGCCGGGCTGCACCTGCGCTTCCGGCAGCGGCTCATTGATCGTGATGCTATCCAGCTGTATGTCTATGGCAAACGCGTTACCGCGGTAGTAATCAATATCAAAAACATAATC